>JABFVM010000573.1 GCA_013362785.1 Streptomyces sp.
GTCACCATCCCACCCCTTGTCTGACGGACCGTCAGACAAGACCATGTAGTCCACGTCACTCGACACGCTCCGGACCGCCAGTGAAGGGGGCTCCATGCCCGCCCTGCCGCCGGAAGGGCGACGACTCGCCTACGGCATCCAGCTTCCCGTCCAGTCCCAGAGCACGATCTACGCCGAACCCTGGGAGGCCACCGCCGGCCCCGACGACCTCCTGGCCGTCGCCCGCGCCGCCGACCGGGCCGGCTTCGCCTACGTCGCCTGCTGCGACCACGTCGCCATCCCGCGCCGCCTCGCCTCCGCGATGAGCACGATCTGGTACGACCCCGTGGCCACGCTCGCCTTCCTGGCGGCGGCCACCGAGCACGTACGCCTGCTGAGCCATGTGGCGGTCGTGGGCCTACGACACCCCCTGGCGACCGCCAAGCAGTACGCCACCCTCGATCACCTCAGCGGCGGCCGTCTGACCCTCGGGGTCGGGGCCGGACATGTGCGGGAGGAGTTCGAGGCGCTGGGGGTCGACTTCGAGCGGCGCGGACCCGTGCTGGACGAGTCGATCGACGCGCTGCGGGCCGCCCTCGGCCCCGAGGAGTTCCCCGAGCACCACGGCAAGCTCTACGACTTCGAGGGCCTCGGCCAGCGTCCGCGCCCCGCGCAGGAGCACGTCCCGGTCTGGGTCGGCGGCTCGTCCCCGGCCGCCGTACGCAGGGCCGCGCTCAAGGGCGACGGCTGGCTGCCGCAGGGGGATCCGCGGGACCGGCTGCCCGGGCAGATCGCGCGGATACGGCGGCTGAGGGAGGAGGCGGCCCGCGGCGGAGCCGCTGTCGGATGCGGTGAGGGGGCGTTCACGGTCGGCGCCATCACCGAGCCGCTGTACGTGGGGGCGCCTGGGTGGGATGTCGGGCGCCGGACGCTCACCGGCCGTCCGGAGGAACTGGCGGAGTCGCTGCGGGCGTACCGCGCGATGGGAGTGGACCAGATCCAGGTGCGGTTCAGGAACCGGGGGAGGGCTGAACTGGTCGAGCAGATCGAGGTGTTCGGGGCGGAGGTGGGGCCGCTGCTGTAGGGGCGGCCCCACCCGGGGCGGTTCAGTAGGAGCCGTTGGCCTGCCAGAAGGACCAGGCCTCGCAGGGGCTGCCGTAGCGGTCGTTCATGTAGTTCAGGCCCCACTTGATCTGGGTGGCCGGATTGGTCTGCCAGTCGGATCCGGCGGACGCCATCTTGGAGCCGGGATAGGCCTGTACGAGACCGTAGGCCCCGGAACTGGGGTTGACCGCCTTGTAGTTCCAGCCGGACTCGTGGTCCACGATGTTGCTGAAGCACTGGAACTGGTCGGCGGACATCATCTGCCGCGCGATGGCCTTGGCGTCGGCGGCGGAGTACGAGGACTGCGGCACGAGGCTGATGGGGCCCGAGGCCGTCGACGAGCGGGCCGCCTTCTGCTCTGCCTCCTGGCGCTCCTTGGCCTCTTGCAGGGCCTTCTGCTGGTCCGCTTTCTGCTGAGCCGCCTTCTGCTTGGCGATCGCGTCCTGCGCGGCCTGCTTGCGGGCTGTCTGCTCCGCGGTTCTTCGCGCGCTGTTGTCCGCGGCGATGGCCTGACTGTCGGCCTGCTGGGTCAGGTAGGCCGCCTGCACCTGGGCCTGCTGTCCCGCGGGCAGGTCCGCGAGGAGGGTCGAGTCGCTCGCCGCCGTCTCGGTGCCGTCCGCCGTCTGGTGGGTGCTGCTCTGGGCGACTCCCGTGACGGCGCCGACCGTGGTGACCGCCGTGGCCGAGGCCACCGCGAATCCCCGCACTAAGTTCCCGCTCACACGTTTTCCTTTCACCTTCGCCGGATCAAGAGGGTTGAGCGTCGCAAGATTAGAACGGTTGAGCGGCCGGGGTGGCTGCATCGGCTCCGGCACTTTTATCTGACGTGTCGTCAGGCGTGGTGCTGTCAGAGGGTGTCGGTGCAGTACTCCTTGAAAGCTTGAACATGTCCACGTCGTCCGCCGTATGTATGGACGTACTGACGTAGATGTACGCCCGTACGGCTTCGGCGGAAGGACACAATGACGTGCGCACTTCCCGGAAAATCACCGTGGCCCTCGCCTGTCCCGAGGACGCCTGGCCGCACCCCGACTGGCCGGCCCCGGACGACCCGTACGTCGGCCGGGTGGTCCCCCTGGACGTGGCGGCGGACGTCGTGATCCTCTACCGCGACGACCCCTCCGAGGCCGTACGGGAACTGCCCGCCACCGACATTCCCGCGATCGTGATCAGCCCGTGCCGGGACACCGAGGCCATCGTCGAGGTGTTCCGCGGCGGGGCGGGCTATCTGGTCGAGGGCGACTACTGCACCTGCATGCTCTCCTCGGCCGTCGTGGGCGCCACCGTCGGGCATGTCTACCTCTCCCCGGCGGCCTGCTCGGCCCTGCGGGAGGGGGCCAGGCGGCTGCCCACCGGCGGGGAGGCGTTGGAGCGGCTGCGGGAACTGCTCTCGCCGCGTGAGCGGCAGATCATGGAGCTGCTGTCGACCGGCCTGGGCGCGCAGGAGATCGGGCTGCGATTACGGCTGAGCGAGAAGACCGTCCGCAACAACCTGAGCAACATCTACGCCAAGCTCGACGCACGCGGAAGCACGGACGCGGTCCTGCGATGGCTGGGAGCCGCACCCGTGCTTCGCGCCTGAGAACCGGCAACCGGACCGGCAACCGGACCGGCAACCGTGGATTACGGCGCCGGAATCTCCGCCAACGGGATCTCGATGTCGGTGACGTTCTCGCCGCCCTGACCGAATCCAGGCTCCGACCTCAAGGCCCGCGTGGAATTCTGCAGGCCCGACGCCTCGGGAGTTCCGCACTTCACATTCCGCAGCCACAGCCGTCCGTCGGGAGTGCCGTTCTTCAGAATCTGCGGATAGAAGACGTGCACGCTCGTGGCGCCCTCGCTCGGGGAGAAGAACACCTTCTGGCCGTCCTGCGCCTCCTTGTACGTGGCCTTCAGGAAGCCGCTCACGTCGGTGCGCTTCGCAGACCACATGAAGAAGGCTTTGCTGTCCGCCTGGACGGTGTCCGACCTGCTGAACGCCAGGGTGGTCGTCTTGTCGTCGCGCGTGATGTTGAATTCCGTCGTGCTGAACTTCACGCCGATCTCGAAGACGGAATTGGCGAGCTTCGTACCGGATTCCGCGGTGAATCCGTCCTCGATCTGGATGGTCCTGGTGACGGACGTGCTCACGTTGAAGGTCTTCGTGTCCGTTCCGGTGGATCCGCAGTTGTCGGACACCCCCGAAACGCGCTGATTGGGCCCGAGGCCGTCCCGCTTGAACTGGACGTCGACGAACTCGCAGTTCTCCAGCTTGTCGGAGTCCGCCGAGCAGTCGGCGGTCACTTCGGAGGAGGTGGCGGCACCCGCCGGGTTCATCAGCGGGACGGCCACCGCGACGGCCACCAGCGGGGACAGGGCGAGGGTGATGCGCTTCTTCTTGCTCCGGTGGCTTCTGGTGCGGCCGGTGCGTGTCATGGGGTTCTCCTGTGGATCGTGGGGGGTTCAGGAATCAGCAGTCGGTCAGTACGCCCTTGGAGGTGCCGTCCACGACACCGGGAGCACCCGCCGCCCCCGGCAGGACGACGGGGCCCTCCACGACCTCCGGTGCCGCGAAGTTCTGCTCCGGTGTGGCGTTGGTGGTCGTGGTCGCCTCACGGGCGTCGATCCGCACCCGCCATTCGCCGGTCATCCGCTGCATCTTCGGCGTGAACTCCATGTGGAGCACCTTGCCGACCGGCACCTCCTGCTGTTCCGTCTCACCGGCGGTCGCCGACTCGACGGTCATGTCGAGGGTGCCCTTGTGCTTGACCCAGGACCCGGTCAGGGCTCCGAAGATCCCGCCACCACCGCCCTGCTGCGTGAGGGTGTACTTGCCCTTCCCCTGGGCCACCGTCGCCGACCAGGTGACCGACACCTTCGCCGGTTCGGTGGCGTTCGGTTCGCAGTTCGGGAAGTCGATGGAGGCCTTTTCGGTCGGCCCGTCGAAGGTGTCGAAATCCGTCTCGACGAAATCGCAGTTGTCGGAGGCGAAACTCGGTCCGGCGATGGGGTGGCCGCCGAAATCGAAAATGGACTGCTGCTTGCCGTTGAGCACCTTGGCCCGCTGGCACATCGTCATGATCTGCTCGGGCGTCTTCTCGTCGGCGGCGTTCGCCGACGGCAGGAGCACGGCGGCGAGGGCTCCGCCGGTCACGACGGCCGATCCGAGCGCCACGATCCTGATCTTCTTGTTCTTCAGTCTCCGCTTGGACATGGGCAGGATTTTGGATTCCCTTGACCGATGCCGACAGGGTCAAACATCCCTACTTGTGAGTCACGTGAGATTCGCCTCAGCAACGCCTGAGACTTGCATCTGACGCATCGTCAGACATGGCGCTACGATGCGGAGTCCACCGTGTCCACCGTGAAGGGGGCCGTAATGGGCAAGCTCGACGGACGGGTCGTCATCGTCACCGGGGCGGCGCGCGGACAGGGGGAGCAGGAGGCGCGCCTCTTCGCCGCGGAGGGTGCGCGCGTGATGATCGCCGACGTGCTCGACGCGCAGGGCGAGGCCCTCGCCGAGGAGATCGGCGCACGGTACGTCCATCTCGACGTCGGCCGGGAGGACGACTGGCGGGCCGCCGTCGCCGCCGCGCGCGAGGCGTACGGCCAGGTCGACGGGCTCGTCAACAACGCCGGCATCCTGCGCTTCAACTCCCTTGTCGACACGCCCCTCGCCGAGTTCATGCAGGTCGTGCAGGTCAACCAGGTCGGCTGCTTCCTCGGCATCAAGACGGTGGCGCCGGAGATGGCCGACGGCGGCACGATCGTCAACACGGCCTCGTACACCGCGGTGACCGGCATGGCGGCCGTGGGAACGTACGCCGCCACCAAGCACGCCATCCTCGGCCTCACCCGGGTCGCGGCCCTGGAGCTGGCGCCCCGTGGGATACGGGTCAACGCCATGTGTCCCGGCGCCATCGACACCGCGATGTCCAACCCCTCGCTGCTGGATCCCGATGCGGATCCCGAGGAGACCTCGCGGGCGCTCGACGGGCTCTACCGCAAGCTCGTGCCGCTCGGCCGGATCGGGCGGCCGGAGGAGGTGGCGCGGCTCGCGCTGTTCCTGACCTCGGACGACTCCTCGTACATCACCGGGCAGCCGTTCGTGATCGACGGGGGCTGGCTGGCGGGTGTCAGCGTCATCTGATCCGAGCCGCACCATGACCTGACTGGCCATCAGGTATTGACCCTCCATGCCGGTGGTGCCACAGTCATCGAAACTGACGGTGCGTCAGAAATCTTCGTGACCGGGGACGGTGAACCTCCTTGGAATTCGGGCTCTTTGTACAGGGATACGTGGGCAAGCGCGCCGAGACCGACCCGCTCGCCGAACACAAGGCGCTGATGGAGGAGACCGAGTACGTCATCCAGGCGGACGCCTCGGGCTTCAAGTACGCGTGGGCGTCCGAGCATCACTTCCTGGAGGAGTACTCGCACCTCTCCGCCAACGACGTCTTCCTGGGCTACCTGGCCCACGCGACCGAGCGGATCCATCTGGGCTCCGGGATCTTCAACCCCCTCGCCCAGGTCAACCACCCGGTCAAGGTCGCCGAGAAGGTGGCCATGCTCGACCATCTCTCCGAGGGGCGCTTCGAGTTCGGCAGCGGACGCGGCGCCGGGTCGCACGAGATCCTCGGGTTCCTGCCGGGGATCACCGACATGAACTACACCAAGGAGATCTGGGAAGAGACGATCGCCGAGTTCCCGAAGATGTGGCTCCAGGACGAGTACGTCGGATTCCAGGGCAAGCACTGGCAGCTGCCCCCGCGGAAGGTCCTGCCGAAGCCGTACGGGAAGTCGCATCCGGCGATGTGGTACGCGGCCGGGTCACCGGCGTCGTACGCCATGGCGGCGAAGAAGGGGCTCGGGGTGCTGGGCTTCAGTGTGCAGAAGGTCGCCGACATGGAGTGGGTGCTGGAGCAGTACAAGACGGCGGTCGTGGACGCGGAGCCGGTGGGGGACTTCGTCAACGACAACGTGATGGTGACGACGACCGCGATCTGCGCGCCTACGCATGAGGAGGCCGTGCGGATCGCGGTGAGCGGGGGGTTGCACTATCTGCCCTCGCTGGTGTTCCGGTACCACGACACGTTCCCGCGGCCCGAGGGGTTTCCGGTGTGGCCGGAGACGCTGCCCGAGTAC
The DNA here is from genome assembly GCA_013362785.1 of Streptomyces sp. Taxonomy (GTDB): domain Bacteria; phylum Actinomycetota; class Actinomycetes; order Streptomycetales; family Streptomycetaceae; genus Streptomyces. The sequence continues at coordinate 6,208 of JABFVM010000573.1, forward strand.
ACCGCGGAGTTCGTGGAGCTGCTCATCGAGGAGGAGCTTGTGATCTGTGGGGATCCGGACGAGGTGCTTCGGCAGTGCAAGCGGTGGGAGCAGGCCGGGGCGGATCAGTTGAGTTTCGGGTTGCCGGTGGGGGTGCCGAAGGAGGAGACGTTGCAGACGATTCGGTTGATCGGGGAGCACGTGATTCCGAAGATCGATACGGATCCTGTTCATCGGACCACGCGGTTCCGGAGGGGTGCCTGATCGTCGTTGGCGGCTGCGGGTTCGTGGGGGCTGGTCGCGCAGTTCCCCGCGCCCCTTGGGGCATCCAGCTCACCGGCATTCAAGGAGGCAAGGTCCATGCTCGATCACGTCATCACGGGTGCGACCGTCGTCGACGGAACGGGTGCCCCCGCGTACACCGCGGACGTGGGGATACGAGACGGTCGTATCACAGCCATCGGGAACGTCACCGAATCTGCCCGGACCAGCGAGGATGCCTCCGGGCTCGTCCTCGCCCCGGGGTTCGTGGACCCGCACACCCACTACGACGCCCAGCTGTTCTGGGATCCGTATGCGACGCCATCCCTCAATCACGGTGTCACGACCGTCGCGGCCGGTAACTGTGGGTTCACGCTTGCGCCGCTCAACCCTTCCCGGCCCGAAGACGCCGACTACACCCGCCGCATGATGTCCAAGGTCGAGGGGATGTCGTTGGTGTCGCTCGAAGAGGGGGCGCCGTGGAGTTGGAGTTCCTTCGGGGAGTATTTGGATGCTCTGGAGGGGCGGGTCGCTGTCAACGCCGGGTTCATGGTGGGGCACTGTGCGCTGCGGCGGTACGTGATGGGGGCGGAGGCCGTCGGGGGGCAGCCGAGTGAGGCTCAACTCGGGGAGATGGTGCGGCTGTTGCATGACGCCATGGAGGCCGGGGCCTGGGGGTTCTCCACCACCCAGTCGTCCACGCACTCCGACGGGGACGGGAAGCCGGTGGCGTCCCGGCATGCGCAGGCCCCGGAGCTGCTCGCGTTGTCCAAGGCCGTCGGGGAGCACGAGGGGACGCAGATCGAGGCGATCGTCGCGGGGTGTCTGGACCAGTTCAGTGACGCCGAGATCGAGTTGCTGGCGGAGATGAGCGCCGCCGCCGGGCGGCCCCTGAACTGGAACGTGCTGACCATCGACTCGGCGGTTCCCGAGCGGGTGCCCAGGCAGCTGCTGGCCAGTGAGCGGGCCCGCAAGGCGGGCGGCCGGGTCGTGGCGCTGACCATGCCGATCCTCACGCCGATGAACATGTCGCTGGGTACCTTCTGCGCGCTGAACCTCATCCCCGGGTGGGGGCCGGTCCTCGCGCTGCCCGCGCCGGAGCGGATCGCGAAGCTTCGGGAGCCCGATGTGCGGGCCGAGATGCTGCGGCGGGCGGAGTCGAGGGAGGCAGGTGTCTTCCGGCGGCTCACGAACTTCGGGCGGTACGTCATCGGGGACACCTACAGCGAGGCGAACCGTGGGCTGAGCGGGCGGGTGGTCGAGGACATCGCGGCGGAGCGGGGCCTGGAACCCTTCCAGTGCCTGGTCGAGATCTGCGCCGCCGACGATCTCCGTACGGTCCTGTGGCCCATGCCCACCGACAACGACCCGGCCTCCTGGGCCATGCGCGCCGAGGCATGGCAGCACGAGGACGTCATGCTGGGCGGCTCGGACGCCGGGGCCCATCTGGACCGGATGTGCGGGGCGCCGTACACCACGCGGTTCCTCGGGGACTGTCTGCGGGGCCGGAAGCTGGCGAGTCTGGAGCAGGCGGTGAAGATGCTGACGGACGATCCCGCCCGGCTCTTCGGGCTGCGTGAGCGCGGCCGGATCCAGGAGGGCTTCCATGCGGACCTGGTGCTCTTCGACCCGGAGCGGATCGACGCCGGAACGGCCACCCTGGTGCACGACCTGCCGGGCGACAGTCCTCGGCTGGACTCCAGGGCGATCGGGGTACGGGCGGTCTGGGTCAACGGGGTCGAGGCGATCCGGGACGACGTGGTGACCGGGGCCGTACCGGGGCGGGTGCTGCGTTCGGGGCGGGACACCAGGACGGTGGCCACCAGGTGAGCGGCCAAGGCACGGATGGTCCTGGCTCTGGTTCTGGCTCTGGTTCTGACCGGCAGCGGTTGTTCTTCGGGGGCTCGTGGGTGGAGCCGGACGGTGGCTACTACGGCGTCGTCGACCCGGCGGACGAGGAGACCGTCGGGTGGGCTCCGGAGGCCTCGCGGGATCAGGTGCACGCGGCCTGCGCCGCGGCCCGCGAGGCCTTCGGGCCGTGGTCGCGTACGGCGCCGGAGGAGCGGGCGGCGCTGCTGGCGCGCACGGCGGAGATCATCGGCGAGCGTTTCGTGCCGTACGCCGAACTGGCCCAGGCCGAGACCGGGGCGACCACGGGGACGGCCCGGGGCATGCAGGTCGGTGTCGGGGCGGCCCGTTTCCGGCGGTACGCGCGCGTGGAGCCCGCCGAGTGGGCGATACCGCCGCAGATCAACGAGGCCGGGCCGATGGGGAAGGCCGGCGTGATGGGCGCGCTGGCCGTCCGCCAGCCGGTCGGGGTAGTCACCTGCGTCACGTCGTACAACAATCCGTGGGCCAATCCGGCGGGCAAGATCGCCCCCGCGCTGGCCATGGGCAACACGGTGGTGGTGAAGCCGGCGCCGCAGGACCCGCTGTCCGTCTACCGGATGGCGGAGGCGCTGGAGGCGGCGGGTGTGCCGCCGGGTGTGGTCAATGTCGTCTCCGGCCGGGCGGTGGAGGTCGGCGAGGCGGCCGTGTCGTCCTCCGACGTCGACATGGTGAGCTTCACCGGCTCCACGGCCGTCGGACAGCGCATCGCCGAGGTGTGCGGGCGGGACATGAAACGCCAGCTGATGGAGCTCGGCGGGAAGGGCGCGGCGGTCGTCTTCGACGACGCGGACATCGGGTCGGCCGTGGCCGGGATCGGGACGACGTTCTCCTTCTACAGCGGGCAGATCTGTACGGCGCCGACGCGGGTGCTGGCCCAGCGGGGTGTGTACGGGCGGCTGGTCGAGCAACTGGCGGCGTACGCGGGGAGGTTGAAGGTCGGCGATCCGCGCGAGGCGGCCACCGTCGTCGGGCCGGTGATCTCGGCGGAGCACCGGGACCGGGTGGAGTCGTACGTGGAGACGGGCCGCAAGGAAGGCGCGGTGGTGGTGGCGGGCGGTGAACGGCCGTCGTACGAGAAGGGCTTCTACGTCGCCCCGACCCTCCTCGCGGACTGCGCCAACGACATGCGGGTCGCCCGGGAGGAGATCTTCGGACCGGTCGTCTGCGTCATCCCCTTCGACGAGGAGGAAGAGGGCATCGCCCTCGCCAACGACACCGACTACGGCCTCATCGACTACGTCTGGTCCGGCGACGTCGCCCGCGCCTTCCGGGTCGCGCGGCGGCTGCGGGCGGGCGGAGTCGGGGTCAACACCGTCGGGCGCAACATGGAGGCGCCGTTCGGGGGGTTCAAGAGGAGCGGGGTCGGGCGGGACGTGGGGTCGTACGCCCTGCATGCGTACAGCGAGGTGCAGGCGATCGTGTGGCCCGGGTGAGAGGGGGACCGGGTTCGGGAACATGGCTGATTAAATTCCGGGCCGTCCTCGGCGCGGGTATGTGGTGCGGGTATGTGGCCGGGGGGCCTGGGGTGGGGTGCGGGGTGCGCGTCCTCGTCGTTGTACTCCGTGAAGTCAGTCCTCCCGAGCCCGGGCGGGCGGCCCGCATGACGTGAGAGGGACGGCTGGACGATGAGCACGCAGGGCCCCGGTGCGCGGGAGATCCGTGGCAGGTCGGTCGTGGTGGACGGTGCCAGGATGGCCTACTGGGAATCGGGGCCGTCCGACGGTGAGCCGGTACTGCTCCTGCACGGCTATCCCGCGAGTCACCGCTGCTGGCGTCACCAGTTCCCGGCGCTGGCGCGACAGCACCGGGTGATCGCACCGGACCTCCTCGGCTGGGGTCGCTCCGAGCGGCCCCTGCACCTGCGCTTCGACTACGACACCGAGACCGCCCGCATCGGCCGGCTCCTGGACGCGCTCGGCATCCACGCCGTCAACCTCGTCGGCCACGACTACGGCGGCTTCCTCTCGCTCGGCTTCGTCCAGACCCAGCCCGACCGCGTCCGCCGACTGGCCATCCTCAACAGCCGCGCCCAGTCCACCTTCGTGCCCCGCTGGTACCTCGCCTTCGGCCTGTCCACGCTGGCCGGGCGGACGCCCGTGCTCCGCGCGCTGATGGCGCGGCTGCCCTTCGTCGCCCTGCACCGCCGGTCGTTCGGCGCGCTCGTTCGCCACGGTCATGTCGACGCCGATCTCCTGGACACCTACATCGGCTGGATGGACACGCGGGAGGGGCGCCGCTGGCTGGTCCGCTTCTTCAGCGAGTACCGCGTCACCGCCCGCCCCGAACTGCGCCGGAGGCTCGGCGAGATCTCCTGCCCGACCGCGATCGTCTGGGGCCGGGCGGACGCCTATCTGCGCCCCGCGATCGCCACCGAACTCGCCGAACGAATCCCGCCCGCCGAACTGACGATGCTCGACGACGCCGGGCACTGGGTGATGGACGAGCGCCCGGCGGAAGTCACCGCGGCACTTGAGATGCTGCTTGCTCGGGAGCCGTGAGGTCGGGTGGTCGCCGGGGGCATGAGGTCGGGCTGCCGGTCGGGGCCGTGAGGTCGGGTCGCCGACCGCTCATGCACCCGTTTCCCGGCTCTCAGCGTTCAGCCGCCAGCCGCCAGCCGCCAGCCGCCAGCCGCCAGCCGCCAGCCGCCAGCCGTCAGCCGTCAGCCGTCAGCCGTCAGCTGTCACCTGTCACCTGTCACCTGTCTCCAGGTCCACCCGCACCGTGAGCAGATTCGTCCCGAGCGCCCTGACCGCGGCGCTGTTGAGGCGGGGCAGGCCG
>JABFVM010000546.1 GCA_013362785.1 Streptomyces sp.
CGTATCCCCGTATCCCCGTAATCCCGTAATCCCCGTATCTCCGTTGTACGCTGTATAGGAAGTGTTCTACGGTGTACAACATGACTACGTCCCCCCAGGAACAGGCCCCGGCCCAGCCGCAGCCCCAGTCACCGGGCGGCCACCCCCAACGCTGGCTGATCCTCGGTGTCATCTGTCTCGCGCAGCTCACCGTGCTGCTCGACAACACGATCCTGAACGTGGCGATCCCCTCGCTCACCAGCGAACTGGGCGCCGCCACCTCGGACATCCAATGGATGATCAACGCGTACTCGCTGGTGCAGTCCGGTCTGCTGCTGACCGCGGGCAGCGCCGCCGACCGCTACGGCCGCAAGAAGATGCTGGCCATAGGACTCGCCCTGTTCGGGGCCGGCTCGCTGGTGGCCGGACTGGCGGAGACCTCCGGCCAGCTGATCGCGGCCCGGGCCGGCATGGGGGTGGGCGGCGCGCTGCTGATGACCACCACGCTGGCCGTGGCGATGCAGATCTTCACGCCCGAGGAGCAGCCGAAGGCGATCGGCATCTGGGCCGCAGTCAACTCGCTGGGCTTCGCGGCCGGTCCGCTCATCGGCGGCTTCATGCTGGACCACTTCTGGTGGGGTGCGATCTTCCTGATCAACCTGCCGGTCGCCGCGCTCGCCCTGGTGGCGGTCGTGATCCTGGTGCCCGAGTCAAAGAACCCGCAGGGCGACCGACCCGACCTGCTCGGCGCCGTACTGTCCACGATCGGCATGTCCGCTCTGGTCTTCGCGATCATCTCCGGACCCGAGCACGGCTGGACGTCCGGCAGGGTGCTGGTGTCGGCCACCGTGGCGGTCGTGGTGCTGGCCGGCTTCGCGTACTGGGAGAGCCGGATCCCGTACCCCATGCTCGACATGCACTTCTTCACCAATCGCCGGTTCACGGGTGCCGTCGCGGGCGCGGTGCTGATCGCGTTCGGGATGGGCGGTTCGCTCTTCCTGCTCACCCAGCACATGCAGTTCGTACTCGGCTACGGCCCTCTGGAGGCGGGGCTGCGCACGGCGCCGCTCGCGCTGATGATCGTGGCCCTGAACTTCACCGGAGTGGCGGCGAAGTGGTCGGGCAGGCTCGGCACGCCCTTCTCCATCGGGCTGGGCATGACGGCGATGGCCGCCGGCCTGGTTTCGATCGCCACGCTCACCGAGCACGGGTATCCGGGCACGCTGCTGGGTCTGGTGCTGATCGGTGTGGGCGCCGCGATCGCCAGTCCGGCGATGGCGCACGCGATCATGAGCGCCATTCCGCCGGAGAAGGCCGGAGTGGGCGCCGGCATCAACGGCACGGTGGCGGAGTTCGGGCAGGGGCTGGGTGTCGCGGTGCTGGGGGCGGTGCTGAACTCGCGGTTCGCGGCGCTGATTCCGGTGGCGGCGGTGTCCCTGCCGGGGGCGTTGGCCGAGGCGGGGTCGGATGCGGAGCGGGCGCGGATCATGGATGCGTTCGCCTCCGGGCTGGAGACCAGTCAGTTGGTGGGGGCGGTTGCTGTGTTGGTGGGGGGTGTGGTTGCGGCGGCGTTGCTTCGTAGGGCTGAGCGGGCAGAGTCCGCGTAAGAGCTCGGGGCATGCGGTGGTCGGGCGCCTGCGGGTTGTCGGTGGTTTCTCGCGCAGTTCCCCGCGCCCCTTGAAGGACGTCGCCGCCTAGCATCTTGATCAGTCAACGGAGTCTAGGAAGGTGCGCCATGGTGAGGTCGGCCAAGCAGGCGGCGCGTACCAGCGTGTGGCTGGAGGGCAAAGCCCGGCGGGGCGGTCGCGGTGGGAAGCAGCCCTCCGGGCTGGACCGGGAGCGGATCACCGCGGTCACCGTGCGGTTGCTGGATGCCGACGGGCTGGCCAAGTTCTCGATGCGGCGGCTGGCGGCCGAGCTGAACGTGACCGCGATGTCCGTCTACTGGTACGTGGACACCAAGGAAGACCTGCTCGAACTCGCCCTCGACGCCGCGTTCGGCGAGATCACCCTGCCCGATGTGGAGGCCGACGAGGGCGAGGACTGGCGGGACCAGCTGGGCACGCTGGCCCGTGGATACCGGGCCCTGCTGGTCCGCCACCCCTGGCTGTCACCGCTGATCGGCACCTACGTCAACATCGGGCCGAACAGCCTCGCCTTCTCCCGCTGTGTCCAGCACATCATCCGCAGGACCGGCCTGCCGGCCCACGGACTGGTCGCCGCCATCTCCGCCGTCTTCCAGTTCGTGTACGGCTTCGGCACCATCGAGGGCCACTTCATCGCGCGCAGCCAGGCGTTCGGCATGACCCCGGACGACTACTTCCAGCACGCCATGAGCACGGTGAGCCAGTCCGCGGAAGCCGCCGACATCGTCCAGGACTCCGCGGAACTCATGGAGGCGAGGGGCGGCGACACGGTGGAGGAGATGTGGGAGCGGGACTTCGAGTTCGCCCTGGAGCTGCTGGTGGCGGGCATCGAGGCGATGGTCGAGAAGTCTCAGTGACGGCCTGCATCGTCGGGCACGGTGCGCTCAGTCCCCCTGGACGAGCCGCGCGGGGAAGCCGCCGGTCGCCACCGGTCCCCACTTCTGGGGCGTGACCCGGATGATCGACTTGCCCTGCTTCAGCATCGCCGCCCGGTACTCGTCCCAGTCCGGGTGCTCCCCGGCGATGTTCCGGTAGTACTCGACGAGCGGCTCCACGGACTCCGGCGAGTCGATCACCTCGGCGGTCCCGTCGATCTGCACCCACGGCCCGTTCCAGTCGTCGCTCAGCACGAGCAGACCGACCCGCTCGTCCCGCTTGGCGTTGCGCGTCTTGGCCCGCTCGGGGTAGGTGGAGACGACGATCCGCCCCGAGTCGTCGACCCCACAGGTCAACGGCGAGGCCTGCGGGCCCCCGTCCGTCCGCCGGGTCAGCAGGATCGCGCGATGGCGGGGCCGTACGAAGTCCAGCAACTCTTCGAGCGAGACGCGGGTGTTGGTCGCGATGTTCGGTGCCATGGCGTCAGCCTAGGGGCAGGGACTCCCCCTGCACCGCCTGCACATCCAGCTCCACCTTCAACGTCGTCCCGATGGCCGCGATCCCCGCCTGCACCACCTGGTTGTAGTTCATCGCGAAGTCGTCCCGATGCAGCTCCGCCGTCGCACGGAACGCCGCCCGGGTTCCGCCCCACGGGTCGGCGCCCGTGCCGAGGTAGGCGAGGTCCAGGTCCACCGGACGTACGACACCGTGCATGCCCAGTTCGCCGTGCACCGTCCAGCGGTCCGAACCCGCGGCCGTGAGGCCCGTCGAGCGGTAGGTGATCTCGGGGTACTTCTCCACGTCCAGGAAGTCCGCCGACTTCAGATGGTCGTCCCGCATGCCGTTGCCCGTGTCGATCGAGTCGGCCCGGATGACCGCCTCCACCCGGGACTTGGTGATGTCGTCGGGTGCGATCTCGATCGAGCCGGAGAAGTGGGTGAAGCGGCCGTGCACGCTGGAGATGCCCAGGTGCTGGGCTACGGCGGCGACCGTGGAGTGCGCCGGGTCGACGGTCCACGGCCCGGGCGGCGGCAGTTCCGTGCCGCCCTGCCTGGCCAGTGTCACCGTGCCGACCTCGGCGCGGCCGCTCGCCGTGACGATCGCGCTGGCGGCGGCGGGCGCGTAGCCGACGGCGGTCACGATGACGGTGTACGCCCCCGGGGCAAGGGGATTCGCGTCCCGTACGGCCCCCTCCGCGTCCGCCTCCAGCCGCAGCACCTGCGCGCCGGTCATGTCCGTCACCGTGACGACCGCGTGCGACACGGCCCAACCGTCGCGGGTACGAATCCTCGCGGTCAGTCCCATCCCGTCCAACTCCCTGCGAATACTTACAAATTGACCGTGAAGAGACCGGCCCGTGGCACACGCGCCTCCGCTCAGAGCGCGCGCTCGCCACGGGCCGGAGTTCTGCTACTCGCCCGGGTGCGCGAGTTCGATGTGGTGGTCGTCGGTGCCGCGGCCGTTGACCGTCAGCGCCGTCGCCACCGGCGGGTAGCCCGTCGCGATGACCGTGTACTCGCCGCCGTCCAGGTCGGTGAAGGCGTACGCGCCGTCCGCTCCGGTGGTGGCGGTGCCCACGACGTTGCCCGCCGCGTCGACCAGGGTGACGCGGGCGTCGGCCAGCGGGCCGTGCGGTGCCCGTACGACGCCCTGGACCTGGGCGCCGGCCTCCAGGTCGACCTCGATCCGGGTGACCCCGGTGCCGCCGATCTCGACGGGCAGGGCGCGCGGCCGGAACCCGGCTGCGTTCACCGCGACGGTCACGGCACCCGGCACCAGCTCGGCGAAGCCGAACTCGCCGTGCTCACCGGTGGCCGCCGTGGCCAGCAGGTCCCCGCGGACGTCGGTCACGATCACCATCGCGTCCTTGACCGGCAGCGCGTCCTGCGCCGTACGGACCACACCGCTCAGGCCGCTCGTGCCGCTGAGCAGGATGTCGTACGCCACCGGCCCGTCGCCGTTCACCACGATCGTGGACGCCTGCGGCTGGAAGCCGTCGGCGGAGGCGATCAGGACGTACGAGCCCGCGCCCGGCGCGTCCACCGCGTAGGAACCGTCGGCCTGCGCCACCGACCGGCCGAGCTGCCGTCCGGCCAGCGAGATCAGCGTGACGGCGGCCTGCGGTACCGGCGCGCTCTCCGCGCCGCGCACGAAGCCGCGGACCGGGACACCGGCGTACGCGCCGCCGCTCTCCTCGGGACGGGCCACCGTGGCCACGGCGGCGAGCTGCCGGGTGCCCTCGGGGCCGGTCTCGGCCTCGGTGCCGGTCTCGGCCTCGGAGGAGGCGACGGCCCAGCTCGGCACCCGCTCCTCCGCCGCGGCCGCGGGGGTCTCGGTCTGCGCCGGGGTCTCGGCCTCGGCGGCCTGCGCCAGGGCGCCCTTCGTCCGCAACGGGACCTCCTTGATGAACAGCGCGAACAGGAGGGCGAGGAAGGCGATCGGCGCGGCGTACAGGAAGACGTCCGCGACACCGTGGCCGTACGCGCTCTCGATGACCGTGCGGACGGGCGCGGGCAGCGCGTCGAGGTCGGGGATCTCGCCGTGGCCTGAGGAGCCCTGCACGCCCAGCTTGGTCAGGCCCTCCTCGGCGTAGTGGGTGATGCGGTGGCTGAGGACCGCGCCCAGCGCGGAGACGCCCATGGCGCCGCCGAGGGAGCGGAAGAAGTTCACGACCGAGCTGGCGGCGCCCAGGTCGCTCGGGGCCACCTGGTTCTGCGTGGCCAGGACCAGGTTCTGCATCATCATGCCGACGCCGAGGCCCAGCAGGGCCATGAAGATCGCGACGTGCCAGTACTCGGTGTCGTAGCGGATCGTGCCGAGCAGGCCGAGGCCCGCGGTCACCAGGACACCGCCGGCCAGCAGCCAGGCCTTCCAGCGGCCGGTGCGGGTGATGACCTGGCCGGAGACGGTGGACGAGATGAACAGGCCGACGATCATCGGGATGGTCAGGACGCCGGACATGGTCGGCGACTCGTTCCGGGCCAGCTGGAAGTACTGGCTGAAGAAGATCGTGCCCGCGAACATCGCGATGCCGACGAACAGCGAGGCCAGCGAGGCCAGGGTGATGGTGCGGTTGCGGAACAGACGCAGCGGGATGATCGGCTCGCTCGCCTTTGTCTCGGCGAAGATGAAGATCAGCAGCAGCGCGAGCGCGCCGCCCGTCATCGCGCCGGTCTGCCAGGACATCCAGTCGTACTTGTCACCGGCGAAGGTCACCCAGATCAGCAGCAGGCAGACCGCGGCGGTGATGAAGAACGCGCCCGCCCAGTCGACCTTGACCTTCCGGCGGACGACCGGCAGGTGCAGGGTGCGCTGGAGCACGATCAGGGCGATCACGGCGAAGGGCACGCCGACGTAGAAGCACCAGCGCCAGCCGAGCCAGTCGGTGTCGGTGATGACGCCGCCGATCAGCGGGCCGCCGACCATCGCGGTGGCGAAGGTGGCGCCGAGGTAGCCGTTGTACCGGCCGCGCTCACGCGGGGAGATCATCGAGGCCAGGATGATCTGCGCCAGCGAGGACAGACCGCCCATGCCGATGCCCTGGACGGCGCGGAAGGTGATGAGCATGGCGGGGTTCTGGGAGAGACCGGCCGCCGCGGAGCCCACCACGAAGATGACCAGCGCCATCTGTATGAGCAGCTTCTTGGAGAAGAGGTCGGCGAGCTTGCCCCACAGCGGCGTCGACGCGGTCATCGCCAGCAGCGACGCGGTGACGACCCAGGTGTAGGCGCTCTGGCCGCCGCCGAGGTCCTTGATGATGTCGGGCAGGGCGTTGGAGACGATCGTCGACGACAGGATCGCGACGAACATGCCGAGCAGCAGCCCGGTCAGCGCTTCCATGATCTGCCGGTGCGTCATGGGAGTGCCGTCGCCGGACGGCCCTCCCGAGTGCTTGGCGTGGGCCCGCACACCGGCTGGTGTGGTCGTTGCCATGGGGTTCCTTCTCTTACTGGGTGATCGCGGGTGTACGGCAGTCGTCGAAGCTGGCCCGCAGTCGGGTCATGAGCCGGGTGAGCTGGGCGACCTCGTCGTCGGTCCAGTCGCTCAGCCGCTCGGCGAGCAGTTGCGTGGTCCGCCGGGACATCTCCCGGACGCGGTCCTCGCCTGCCGGGGTGAGGAGCAGAATGCGGCTGCGCTTGTCCGCCGGGTCGGGGGAGCGCTCGATCCAGCCGCGCTCGGCGACGTGGGCGACATGGCGGCTGGTCACCGACATGTCCACGGCGAGCAGCTCGGCGAGCCTGCTCATGCGCATCTCTCCGTGACGGGCCAGCAACGTCAGTACGGCGGCGGAACCGGCGGGACAGTCGGACGGCAGCGTCCGGCCCATCTCCCGCTTCACGGCGCCGAAGGCGCTGAACTGGCGGACCAGCTCCTCGTACTGCGCCTGCTCGGCCATCACACCTCCCGCGTTTGTTGCTTAGGGCAACCATAGGAGAGGATGGTTGCTACAGGCAAACAAATGAGGGGGCGGAGCCGCAAAAACTTGGCAAAGGCAAGTATTGCGACCGTAAATGTGCAGGTGGGGCAGGTTCCGTGGCCCCCTGTGCAGGGTCCGGGCCCCCACTTGGGCCGAACGGACGGATTCGCTAGGGTCTCAGGCCATGGCTAACACCCAGAACCCCCAGGGCAACCACGACCCCGCCGGCAACACCCAGATGTTCCGCGCGTTCGTCGACGAGGGCCCGCAGGGCGGTCGGCAGCAGCAGGCCTCCTCCGGCCCGCGCATCGGCATGATCGTCGGCGTGATCGCCGCGGTCGTGATCGTGGCGGCGGTGGCCTGGCTGGCGCTCAAGTAGGCGCCGGCGCGTTCACTTCCACCGGACGGTGACGTCCCGCGTCTCGATGTGCATGCCCAGCGGCACGCGCCAGGCGTCGACGCACACCGTCCAGGTCCTCTCCTTGTGTGCCCCGGCCCCGAGCGGCGCCGGGAGCTTCTCCGTCGACTCGATCGTCGCCCAGTCGATGCCGAGCGCGCCGATGATGTGGGTGCCGAAGGTCACGGTGCCCGAACGCACGGCCGTGCCGCCCGAGTTGCGGAAGCCGAGCGTCACCTTCTCGCACCAGCGCTGGTCCGTGGGCTCCCGTTCGGGGTCGCTCACGGTGAGTTTCGCGGGGGACGGGGTGGTCGCGGGCGGCGATGCCGGAGGCGATGAGGGCGCGGGTGAACTGCCGGGCGGGGCCGTGGGTTCGGGGGTGCCGCTCGGAAGGCGGGCGGGAAGTTCCGACGCTGCAGGTCCGACGGAAGGCTCCTGACTCCCGTTCCGCACCGGGGAGTTGCTAGAACCGCCGCCACCGCCGCCGCTGCTACCGCCGCCGTCACTACTACGCACGTCACTGCCGCCGCTGCCGTGACCGCCCTCCGCCCCGTCGAGCGGCACCAGCGTCACCTCGCCCGTCGGTGCGACGGCCGTACCGGTGACCCTCGGCGGACCACCGGCCGCCCCCGTCGCGACGTACCCCTCACCACCCCCGCCGCCCCCACACGCGGCCAGCAGTCCGCCCAGGCAGACGACGGCCGCCGACGCGCCTAGCAGGGCGCACCGACGGCCAGGTGTCGAGGTCGTCCATGTCGAGCGAAGCATCGGGCCATGGTGGCTGACGCTCCGTCAATTATGAAGGGGCCGGGAGGGATCAGTCGGAGATGAGACCCTCGCGCAGCTGGGCCAGGGTCCGGGTCAGCAGCCGGGAGACGTGCATCTGGGAGATGCCGACCTCCTCGCCGATCTGCGACTGGGTCATGTTGGCGAAGAAGCGCAGCATGATGATCCGCCGCTCGCGGGGCGGCAGTTTGGCCAGCAGCGGCTTGAGGGACTCGCGGTACTCGACGCCTTCGAGCGCCGTGTCCTCGTAGCCCAGCCGGTCGGCCAGGGAGCCCTCGCCGCCGTCGTCCTCCGGGGCCGGGGAGTCCAGCGAGGAGGCCGTGTAGGCGTTGCCGACCGCGAGGCCGTCGACGACGTCCTCCTCGGACACGCCGAGCACGGTGGCGAGTTCGGTGACCGTCGGGGAGCGGTCGAGCTTCTGGGAGAGCTCGTCGCTGGCCTTGGTGAGGGCCAGGCGCAGCTCCTGGAGCCGGCGCGGGACGCGCACCGACCACGAGGTGTCGCGGAAGAACCGCTTGATCTCGCCCACGACCGTCGGCATCGCGAACGTCGGGAACTCCACGCCCCGTTCGCAGTCGAAGCGGTCGATCGCCTTGATCAGGCCGATGGTGCCGACCTGGACGATGTCCTCCATCGGTTCGTTGCGCGAGCGGAAGCGGGCTGCCGCGTAGCGCACGAGCGGGAGGTTGAGCTCGATCAGGGTGTCCCGAACATAGACGCGCTCGGGGCTGTTCTCGTCCAGGGCGGCGAGCCGCAGGAACAGGGAGCGGGACAGGGTGCGGGTGTCGATGTTCCCGGTGGCCGGAAGGACCGGGACATCGGTTGCCGGGAGGGCCTGGGCCGGGACGGCCTCCAAGGCCGTGACGTCGTCGAGAACGGCGTCGGGCGCGGACTCGCTCTTCGTGAGCGTGAGCACCTTCGAGCTGCCCTGGTCTGCGGACATGCCACCCCCTTTGGGTCGCGGGACGGTCGTGGCGAACGCTCCGATCGAGGAACGCCAGCCTTCACCTGAATACCGGAGCCGAAGCCACGGCAAACGCGCTTCCCGAAGAATGTCACATGTCGGCAACACGCTGTAGAGACATGTCGACATGTGAGACTTGAATCCGCCCTGGATAAAGGGGGTCTGACGGCCTTTCGGGCCAGAACTGTCGGGATCCGCCCTGGTGAGCGATTCGCTCGCGACGGTTACCGGTCGCTCCTGTTTGCGGTTACGCGTCGATCCGGTTCGCCGAACGCAGCCGCTGGAAGCTACGCGCGAGTAGCCTCGAAACGTGCATCTGGGAAACGCCGAGTTCCGCACTGATTTGCGACTGGGTGAGGTTGCTGTAGTAGCGCAGGAGCAGGATTCTCTGCTCGCGTTCGGGGAGTTGGACCAGTAGATGCCGTACCAGGTCGCGGTGCTCCACGCCGTCCAGGGCCGGGTCCTCGTAGCCGAGCCGGTCCAGCAGTCCGGGCAGCCCGTCGCCCTCCTGGGCGGCCTCCAGCGAGGTGGCGTGGTACGACCGTCCGGCCTCGATGCAGGACAGCACCTCGTCCTCGGTGATGCGCAGCCGCTCGGCGATCTCGGCGGTGGTGGGGGTGCGTCCGAAGGTGGTGGTCAGGTCCTCGGTCGCGCTGTTCACCTGGACCCACAGCTCGTGCAGCCGGCGCGGTACGTGGACCGTGCGGACGTTGTCGCGGAAGTACCGCTTGATCTCGCCGACGACGGTCGGCATCGCGAAGGTCGGGAACTGTACGCCCCGGTCCGGGTCGAAGCGGTCGATGGCGTTGATGAGCCCGATGGTGCCGACCTGGATGACGTCCTCCATCGGCTCGTTGCGGGAGCGAAAGCGGGCGGCCGCGTAGCGCACGAGCGGGAGGTTCGCCTCGATGAGCGCTCCGCGCACGCGGTTGTGCTCCGGCGTACCGGGTTGCAGTTCCTTGAGTTCGCCGAAGAGGACCTGGGTGAGCGCGCGGGTGTCGGCTCCGCGGCTGCGGGGCGGCGCGGCCGTCGCGATGTCCTCCTGACTGGGTGTTTGGGGGCTCGGTGCTTGAGGGCTCGGGGCTTGAGGCGCAGTACTGGCCGGCACGGTCAACTCCACCTCGTGATCCATCAACTCATCGGTCAAAAGCGGTCATAGCATCACAAGACAGTTCATTGTGTTCAAGTACCGCATAATCCCGTGTTGGGGATGGATCGCTGCGCAAGACACGCGAAAGCCCCCCGCCGTTCCGGCGGAGGGCTCCAGGGGGATCCGGGTGGATCGTGGGGTGGTGCGGCTCAGTATTCGTAGTCGGCGATCACCCAGGTGGCGAACTCCCGCCACAGGGTCACGCCCGCCTGGTGTTCGGGGTGCTCCGCGTACGTCCGCAGTGCGGCCGCGTCCTCGAAGGCGGAGTTAATGGCGAAGTCGTAGGCGATGGGGCGGTCGCTGATGTTCCAGCCGAGCTCCCAGTGCCGGATCTCGGCGATCTTTCCCTCGAGCGAACGGAAGGCCTCGACGCCCTCCACGACACGCGGGTCGTCGCGCTCGACGCCCTCGTTGAGCTTGAAGAGGACGAGATGGCGGATCATGGGTGCTCCCTGGGCCTAGCTGTCGCCTCCGTTGGCGATCCACGTCATGAAGTCGCCGATGGCCTTGGCGGCGTCCGATATGCCCTCGAAGCCTATCTGGACGTAGTCGGCGGCCTTGGCCGGGTCCGTGATGACCACGTAGAGCACGAAGACCGCGAGTACGTAGACGGCGACCTTCTTCGAATTCACCGCCATCGCGGCCTCCCCTGTGCCTGCTGTGCCGAATGAGCCGAAAGAGCCGAAAGGGCCCCCAGTTACCGGCGGTGAGTGTAACCTCCGGGCCTCTCCGGAGATCAACAGCACGAAGGGCCCCGTCTGTCGACGGGGCCCTTCTTCAGCGGTAGCGGAGGGATTTGAACCCTCGGTGACTTGCGCCACACTCGCTTTCGAGGCGAGCTCCTTCGGCCGCTCGGACACGCTACCGAG
>JABFVM010000336.1 GCA_013362785.1 Streptomyces sp.
GATGGGGGACACTGGTCGTCATAGCAGTGTCCCCCGAAGGAGCCGACTGAAATGCCCCGCCTTGGTCTCTATGCCCTGATCGTCTGTGTGCTCGCCGTGGCCGCGGCCGTCGTCTCCTTCTCGCAGGGCAGCTGGCTCGGGGTCGTCTGGGTGCTGCTGGCGGGGCTGTCGTCCAACATGACCTGGTACTACCTCAAGCGCGCCAAGGATGCCCGACGGGACTCCGCCACCGGCTGACGTCCGTTACGAGCTGATCGAGCAGAGCTCGTTGGAGTCCTGCCAGAAGCGGAACAGGTCGTAGCCGCAGTAGGTGTCCAAGTCGCTGATGCCGAGACCGCGCAGCACGGCGTCGATCATGTCGAAGAAGACGCTGTTGATCTCCGGCACCCACAGCAGCGCGAACACGAACAGCAGGCCGAACGGGGCGAACGGCTCCACCTGGCGCTTGACGTTCCGCGACAGCCACGGCTCGATCACGCCGTAGCCGTCCAGGCCCGGGACCGGCAGGAAGTTCAGGATCGCGGCCGTGACCTGGAGAAGCGCCAGGAAGGCGAGCGCGAACCGGAAGTCGCGGGGGACGCCGTCGAGCGCGTCCAGCCAGAACGGCGCCGTGCACACGACGGCGAACAGGACGTTGGTCAGCGGGCCCGCCGCCGAGATCAGACTGTGCCGCCAGCGGCCCCTGATCCGCCCGTGCTCGATGAAGACGGCACCGCCGGGGAGGCCGATGCCGCCCATGATCACGAAGATGACCGGGAGCACGATGCTGAGCAGCGCGTGCGTGTACTTCAGCGGGTTGAGCGTGAGGTAGCCCTTCGCACCGACCGAGATGTCACCGCTGTGCAGGGCGGTACGCGCGTGTGCGTACTCGTGCAGACACAGGGAGACGATCCAGGCGGCGGTCACGAACAGGAACACGGCCACGCCCGGCTGCTCGGCGAACCCGGTCCAGGTGGCCCAGCCCGTCACCGCCGTGACGGCCAGGATCCCGAGGAAGACGGGACTGATCCGCCGTTCGCTGCGGCGGCTGAGGGCGGTGGTCATGGGGCTCCCTGAGCTCTCGTACACGCGCGGGACCGCGTGGGGACCTGCCCGACCGTACCGGGCGTAAGGGGAAAACGTCTCGCGGTGGGGTGGTGGTTCCGGGGAGGGTGGGGGCATGGGGCTTTGGCATGTGTTCTACGAGAGCTGGCAGATGGAGTGCTGCGGCACGCCGTTCAGGGTGGGGGACGAGGTGAGCTGGCCGCTGCAGCTGAGGGACGCCGACGACGTCTGCGGCGGCGGCTGGCCCGACCGGCTCACCGAGAGCGCCGGTCGGTCGCAGGGCAGGCCAGGTCTCCACACCGCCGAGTTCCACGGCGACCCCGAACTGCCCGGCACCCGGGGCCGGGTCCGTGCGATCCAGGTCGTCGCCCCGGTGTGGGCCGAGATGGCGCCGGGTGCGCTCACGCGCGTGCCGGTCCCCGGGGAACGGTCACTGCGGTCGGTGCGGGAGTGCCCGAAGTGGTTCGCGGACGCCGACGCGGGGGCGCTCGTGACCCTGGAGGTGCCGGACCACCCGGACTCCTGAGCGCATGAGCACCGCCCCGGCCGCGGACATCGCCGCCGCACCGCCCCAACCCTGTGACCGCCCCCGACTCCACCAGAGACAATGGATCCCGTGCGCTATCGCATCCTCGGCACCACCCAGGTACTTCGCCCCGACGGCCGTCCCCTTCCGGTCGGCGGGGCGCGACTTCGTGCTCTGCTGACCGTGCTGGCGCTGCGGGGCGGGCGGACCGTGCCCGTGGGGCTGCTGGTCGACGAGGTGTGGGGCGGGGAACCGCCCGCCGACGCCCAGGGCGCCCTGCAGGCGCTGGTCGGACGTCTGCGGCGGGCTCTCGGACCCGGCGCGATCGTCTCCGTGGAGGGCGGATACCGGCTCGCGGCCGGGCCCGACGACATCGACCTCTTCCGCTTCGAACGCCTCGTCGGCGAGGGCACGCGCGCGTTGGCCGACGGCGACCCCGCCAAGGCCGCCGTCGTCCTGGACGACGCCCTCGCCCTGTGGCACGGCCCCGCCCTCGCCGACCTCCCCGACCGCACCGCCGAGGCGGCCCGCCAGGAGACCCGGCGCCTCGACGCCCTGCGCGCCCGCCACACCGCCGCCCTCGCCCTCGGCCACGCCGAGCAGTCGCTGCCCGAGCTGACCGCCCTGTGCGACACCCACGCCCTGGACGAACCCCTCCAGGCCCTCCGCCTGCGTGCCCTGCGCGACGCGGGCCGCACCGCGGAGGCCCTGGCCGCCTACGAGGACGTACGCCGACTGCTCGCGGACCGGCTCGGCTCGGACCCGGGGGCGGAACTGCGGGCGCTGCACGGGGAGTTGCTGCGACCGCGGGAGAGGGCCGACGCCTCCGAACCCTCCGACGCCTCCGGCCCCTCGACCGGCCGCCCCGGCGTTCCCCCCGTTCCCCCCGCTCCCACCCTCGCCCCCACACCCACCTCCGACCTCGCCGCCCGCACCACCCCCACCCCGGCCCCCGCCTCACCCCCGCCCACCGGCAACCTCCGGGCCCGCCTCACCTCCTTCGTCGGCCGGGAGGCGGACATCGAGGCCATCCGCGGTGACCTGCGCACCGCGCGGCTCGTCACCCTGCTCGGGCCAGGCGGCGCGGGCAAGACGCGGCTGTCGCAGGAGGTCGGTGAGGGCGTGCGGGACGCCGCCCCGGACGGGGTGTGGCTGGCCGAGCTCGCGCCGGTCGACGACGCTCAGGCCGTACCGGAAGCCGTGCTCACCGCCGTCGGCGCCCGCGAGACCGTGCTGTACGGCGCCGGGGCCGAGGCCATGCGGGCCGGGTCCGACCGGCACGACGACCCCGTGGAGCGGCTCGCCGAGCACTGCGGCAAGCGCCGCATGCTGCTGATCCTCGACAACTGCGAGCATGTCGTAGAGGCCGCCGCCCGGCTCGTGGCGGAGCTGCTGGAGCGCTGCCCGCAGCTGACGGTGCTCGCCACCAGCCGTGAACCCCTCGGCGTACCGGGGGAGTTGCTGCGGCCCGTGGACCCGCTGCCCGAGCCGGTCGCGCTGCGGCTGTTCGCCGACCGGGGAGCCGCGGCCAGGCCCGGGTTCCGGGTCGAGGCCGACGAGGAGACCGCCGCCGCGTGCGCCGAGATCTGCCGGCGCCTGGACGGACTGCCGCTGGCGATCGAGCTCGCGGCGGCCCGACTTCGCATGCTGACCCCACGTCAGATCGCCGACCGGTTGGACGACCGCTTCCGCCTGCTCACCTCGGGCAGCCGTACCGTGCTGCCCCGCCAACAGACCCTCCGGGCGGTGGTCGACTGGTCCTGGGAGCTGCTGGACGAGGACGAACGCGACGTACTGCGGCGGCTGTCGGTGTTCTCCGGCGGCTGCGACCTCGCCGCCGCCGAGGCCGTCTGCGGACCCGCCGCCCTGGAGTCGCTCGGCTCGCTGGTCGACAAGACCCTGGTCGTGGCCACCCCGCTGCCGGACGACGAGGCGGACGGCGGCATGCGCTACCGCCTCCTGGAGACCGTCGCCGAGTACGCCGCCGAGCGGCTGGACGAGGCCGGTCAGCGGGCGGAGGCCGAGCGCGCGCATCTGACGTACTACCGCGAACTCGCCCGCACCAGCGAGCCGTTGCTGCGCGGCGCCGGGCAGATAGCCGCCATCCGGCTGTTCGAGCGGGAGAGCGAGAACTTCCGCGCCGCCCTGCACCACGCCCTCGCCCTGCGGGACGAGCAGGAGGCGCTGTGCCTGGTGCTGTCGATGGGCTGGTACTGGCAGATGCGTGACCTGCGGATCGTAGCCCGCAACTGGGCGCGCGAGGTCCACCAGCTCGGCCCCGACCCGTTCATCGAGCCCGCCCGCCGGGCCGCGCCCCTGTGGGGGCGCTGCACCGACACCCCGCCACCCTGGACCGGCCCGGTCCTCGACGAGGCACGGCGCGGTCTGCACCTGATCCATCTCGCCTGTATGGACACCGAGTTGGAGGCCTGGCAGACGCCCGAGGCACAGACCAGACTGCGGGTCATCGCCGACACCTACGAGCCCGGCCTCCCGCAGACCTGCCACAGTCCGGGCTCCCTGTGGTTCTTCGCCGTCATGCTCACCGGCGACATGGGGCGGGTACGGGCGATCGTGGACGGTGCCATCGACACCTGCCGCGGAGCGCCCGGATACGAATGGGACCTGGCCGCCAATCTGCACATGCGCGCCAACCTGCTGGCCAACCGCCCCGACTGGGCCGGAGACGCCCTCCGCGACGCCGACGAGTCGCTGGCGATCTACCAGCGCCTCGGCGACCAGTGGGGCACCGCCGAGGCGTACTCCGCGCGTGCCGAGGCCCATGAGCGCCGAGGGCACTACCTGCGGGCCGCCGCCGACTACCAGGCGGGCATCGAGCACGCCGACCGCCTCGGCGCCCGCGCCCAGACGGCCGTGCTCGCCGCCCGGCTCGGCAGTGTGCTGATCGAGGCGGGCGAGAGCGAGCGGGGCGAGGGCCTGCTGCGCGGGGTGCTCGACCAGGAGGGTGGTCCGGTCGAGCACGCGATGCCCATGGCCCGGCTCATCCTCGCCGGATGGCTCAGCGTGACGGGCCGGATCCCGGAGGCGCGCGAACACGTCCGGCTGCTGCGCGAGCAGTTCCAGATCGCCCACTTCATCGTCTTCGACGCCTTCATCCTCGGTACCGAAGCCTGGCTGGAGGCTGCCGACGGCTGCTATGAGGAGGCCCTGGAGACCATCAGACGGGCCCTGGAGCGGGCCGAGGATCCGCTGGCCGAGGCCATCGCCCCGCAGATGCGCTCCCTGTATCTCACCACCGCCGCGTTCGCCCTCGCCCGGATCGACGGCGGGGGCCGTGCCCGGGACGCCGCCCGCTGTCTGGGCACCGCCGACGCGCTGCTGCCGCACCGGCACGCCTCGTCGCTCCAGGAGCGCGAGGTGTACGGCCGGGCCGTGGAGCGCTCGCGCGAGCTGCTCGGCGACTCGGAGTACGCGGCGGCGTACGCGGAGGGCGGCGGCCTCTCCTCCCGGGAGGCCGCCGCCCTGATCTGACGCCGGTACTTCAGCTCTCGGCGCTCTTGAGTTCTTGGCGCTCGTCAGTTCCTGGCGCTCGTCAGTTCTTGGTGCGGAACTTGTGGATCGCGACCGGTGCCATGACCGCCGTGATGGCCACCGACCAGGCGAGCGTCACCCATAGGTCGTGTGCCACCGGCCCGCCCACCATCAGGCCGCGCGAGGCGTCCGCGAGCGTGGACAGCGGGTTGTAGTCGGTGAAGGCCTGCAGCCAGCCCGGCATCGAGGTCGTCGGGGCGAAGATCGACGAGCCGAACTGCAGCGGGAACAGCACCAGGAAGCCCATCGCCTGCACGGACTGCGCGTTCTTCATGATCACGCCCAGGGTGAGGAACACCCACATGATCGACGAGGCGAACGCCGTGGACAGGGCCACGGTGGCGAGCAGACCGCCCCAGTTGTTGATGTCGAACCCGACCGCGACGGAGACGATCATCAGCACCGTGGTCGCGAACAGCATCCGCAGCAGCTCCACCGAGATCTTCGCGAAGAGCACGGAACCGCGTCCGATCGGCAGGGACCGGAAGCGGTCCATGACACCGGAGTTGAAGTCCTGGCTGAAGCCGGTGCCGACGCCCTGGGACATCGTCATGCTCATCATCGCGATCATGCCCGGGATCACATACTGCACATACTGGTCCTGTCCGCCGCCCAGCGCCTGCCCGATCGAGCCGCCGAAGACGAACACGAACAGCAGGGTGAACACGACCGGCATCAGCAGCGCGTCGGCCATCGACTCCGGGTCCTTGCGGATCCACAGCAGGTTGCGGCGGATGAGGGCACCGGTGTGCCGCAGGTGCGCGCGCAGCGGGATGCGGGCGTCGTCGGTGATGGGGTGGGCGGTGGCAGTGGCGGTGGCGGCGCTCATACGGCGACCTCCTCGCGGTCGTCGGTGGGCACGGCATCCTGCGGGGCACTGGCGCGGTGACCGGTCAGGGACAGGAACACCTCGTCCAGGCTGGGCAGTTCGGTGGTGATGGAGGCGATCGTGATGCCGCGCGCGGTGATGGCACCGACGATGGCGGTGAGCTGCTCGTCGCTGAGGACCGGGACGAGCAGCGTGCCGGTCTCGGTGTCCACGGTGGTGGTGGCGAGCCCGGTGATGCCGAGCTCGTCCAGGTACCCGGCGAGCGGCCGCAGTTGCAGGGCGTCCGTCGGCCGGACGCGCAGGGTGCGCCCGCCGACCTTGGCCTTGAGCTCCTCGATGCCGCCGCCCGCGATGACCTTGCCCCGGTCCACCACGGTCAGCTCGGAGGCGAGCTGCTCGGCCTCCTCCATGTACTGGGTGGTCAGCAGCACGGTCACGCCGTCGCCGACCATGGTCTTGACCTCGTCCCACACCTCGTTGCGGGTGCGTGGGTCGAGTCCGGTGGTCGGCTCGTCGAGGAACAGCACCTTGGGCCGTCCGATCATCGAGGCGGCCAGGTCGAGCCGCCGCCGCATACCGCCGGAGTAGGTGCCGGCCGGCCGCTTGGCGGCCTCGGTCAGCGAGAACCGCTCCAGCAGCGCGTCGGCACGCGCGCGTGCCTCCTTGCGGGGCAGGTCCAGGAGCCGCCCGATCAGATAGAGGTTCTCCCAGCCGGGGAGCTTCTCGTCGACCGAGGCGTACTGGCCGGTCAGCCCGATCACCCGGCGCAGCTGCCGAGGCTGCCGCAGCACGTCGTACCCGACGACGGTGGCCTCTCCGGCGTCCGGCGCGAGCAGCGTGGACAGGATCCGCACCAGGGTGGTCTTCCCGGCGCCGTTCGGCCCGAGCACACCCATGACGGTGCCCTCGCGCACCGTGAGGTCAACACCGTCCAGAGCCTTGGTCTCGCCGTAGTGCTTGACCAACCCCCGCACGGACACGGCGCTGCTCACGCCGCCGGGGTTCTTGTCGATTCGCGTCATGCCGACGACGGTGTCAGGGAGCACCGACAAACGACCGACAGATCACCGACATGGCCTACAGGGCGCCGACAGCGGCGGTCACGACGGTCCCCCGTCACTGTCCCACCCGTCCGTCCACGCGCTCGCGCAGCAGGTCGGCGTGGCCGCAGTGTCGGGCGTACTCCTCGATGCGGTGCACCAGCAGCTCCCGGACCGCGAACCCGTCCTTGCCCAGCCGCTCGCCCAGATCCGGGTGCCGGGCGAGCGCGGCGTCGGTCGCGGCCTGCTCGCGCTCCAGATCGGCGTACGCGGCGTCGACCACGGACTGCTCGGCGACGGCTCCCAGGAAGTCCCCGTCGGGGTCGCCGTACAGCTTCGGCAGCGGGTCGCCCTCGGTGATCCAGTTGTGCCAGTCCCGTTCCACCTCGGCGAGGTGCCGGACCAGGCCGAGCAGCGACATCGTCGAGGGCGGCACCGACCGGCGGGCCAGCTGCTCCGGGTCCAGGCCCTCGCACTTCATCCGCAGGGTGATGCGGTAGTTCGTCAGGAAGTCCAGCAGCGTCCCGAGCTCGCCGTCCGGACTGACTCCGTCGCTGTTGCGGGGGTCGTCGTCCGGGTCGACCCACATGTCGGGGTAGGTGGTCGCCCGGCTCCATCGTGCGGGTTCGTCAGTCATGCGGACCATGCTGCTGGGGGAGGCCCCGGGCCCGCCATCGAGTTTCGGTCCGGGCAGGGGCACGCCCCGCCGACGGGGGAAGATCGGCGGGGCGCTCGGTGCCGCAGTGGTTCAGGGGTGCCGGCCCGGTGGTGGCCGTCAGTGGACGGAGTGCTCCTCCAGCGGGAACGTTCCGCCGACCACGTCCTCGGCGAACGCCTTCGCCGCGTTGCCCATGACCTCGCGGAGGTCGGCGTACTGCTTGACGAACTTGGGGACGCGGCCGCCGGTCAGACCCAGCATGTCCGTCCAGACCAGGACCTGTGCGTCGGTCTGCGCACCGGCGCCGATGCCGACCGTCGGGATGTGCAGGACCCGGGTCACCTCGGCCGCCAGCTCCGCCGGTACCAGCTCCAGGACGACGGCGAACGCGCCCGCGTCCTGGACCGCCTTCGCGTCCCGCAGCAGCTGCGCGGCCGCCTCCTCGCCGCGGCCCTGGACGCGGTAGCCCATGGCGTTGACGGACTGCGGGGTCAGGCCGATGTGGGCCATCACCGGGATGCCGGACTCGACCAGCAGCCGGATCTGGTCGTACGAGCGCTCGCCGCCCTCCAGCTTCACCGCGCCGACCCCGGCCTCCTTGACCATCCGGGTCGCCGAGCGCAGCGCCTGCACCGGGCCCTCCTGGTAGGAGCCGAAGGGCAGGTCGCCGACGATCAGGGCGCGCGAGGTGCCCCGTACGACGGCGGCCGACAGCATGGTCATCTGGTCGAGCGTGACGGGCACGGTGCTCTCGTACCCGAGGTGACAGTTGCCCGCGGAGTCCCCGACGAGCATGACCGGAATGCCGGCCTCGTCGAACACGGACGCGGTCATCGCGTCGTAGGCGGTGAGCATGGGCCACTTCTCGCCGCGTTCCTTGGCGAGGGCGATGTCCCGGACAGTGATGCGGCGGGTGCCCTTCCCTCCGTACAGCGCCTTGCTGCCGTCGGAGGTCTTCGCCTGAGGCGTCTGGGCAGCCGAAAGCTGCGTCATTGCAACGGCTCCTTCTTGTCATCTCGAGGCGCCCTTACGGCGTCCCCGGACTCCCCTCCATGGTGGCACTTCGTGCCGACCAGAACCAGGCCCCCCTGTGTGAGTTCCGCCCTGCAAGGCGTGCCGCGTAAGGTCTCGGTAAAAATTTACGATACGAGACGGTGCCGTATCGAAACTCGCCTAGGCTCGACGGCATGACTTCTCCCGCCCCTGACACCGGCCGCCGGATACCCGAGGCCGTGCACCGGCGCCGCTGGGCGATCCTCGGTGTGCTGATGCTCAGCCTGCTGATCGTCGTCCTCGACAACTCGATCCTGAACGTCGCCATCAAGACCATCTCGACCCCCGCCCCGACCGGCCTCGGCGCCACCCAGAGCGAGCTGGAGTGGGCGATCAACGCCTACACGCTCGTCTTCGCCGGCCTGCTGTTCAGCGCCGGTCTCCTCGGTGACCGGCTCGGCCGCAAGAAGGTCCTGCTCGGCGGGCTCACCGTGTTCGGCATCGGCTCCGCGCTCGCCGCGTTCTCCGGCTCGCCCGGTGAACTCATCGCCTTCCGCGCGGTGATGGGCCTCGGCGCCGCCTTCGTCATGCCGGCCACCCTCGCCGTCCTCATGAACGTCTTCGAGCGCGACGAGCAGCCCAAGGCCATCGGCATCTGGGCCGGCGGCGTCGGACTCGCCATCGCCATCGGGCCGATCACGGGCGGCGTACTGCTCGACCACTTCTGGTGGGGGTCCGTCTTCCTCATCAACGTGCCGATCGTGCTGCTCGCGCTCGCGCTGATGCTGTGGCTCGTGCCCGACTCCCGCGACCCGAACCCGGGGCGGATCGACCCGATCGGCGTCGTGCTCTCCGTCGTCGGACTCGTCCTGCTCGTCTACGGCATCATCAAGGGCGGCCAGCTCGCCGACTTCACCGACCCGGCCGTCCTCGCGACGATCGCCGCCGGGCTCGCCGTCCTCGCCGGGTTCGTCGTCTTCGAGAAGCGCAGCGACCATCCGTCCATCGACGTCACGTACTTCAGGAACAAGGTCTTCTCGGCCTCCGTCGGTGTCATCGCGCTGGTCTTCTTCGCCCTCATGGGCGTGACCTTCTTCTCGGTCTTCTACACCCAGAGCGTGCGCGGCTACTCGCCCCTGCAGACCGGTCTGCTGATGCTGCCGCTCGCCGCCGCCCAGATGATCTTCGCGCCGCGCGCCCGGCTCCTGGTCGACCGGTTCGGCAACCGGGCCACGACCACCGGCGCCATGCTGCTCATCGCCGCCACGCTGGCCGCGTTCGCGACGTTCGAGACGGACACGCCGATCTGGCTCCTGGAGGTCGTGTTCTTCCTGATGGGCGCCGCGATGGCACACATCATGACCCCGATCAGCGTCGTCATCATGCAGGCCCTGCCCCGCGAGAAGGCCGGCGCCGCCTCCGCGCTCAGCAACACCTTCCGCCAGGTCGGCGGCGCCCTCGGCATCGCCGTACTGGGCTCGGTCCTGTCGACCGCCTACCGCGGCGGCATCGAGGACCGGCTCACGGTGCTGCCGGAAGGCGTACGGCACACGGCGGGCGAGTCCGTCGAAGCCACCCTCGGGGTCGCCGCCAGGCTCGGGCCGCAGGGCGAGGCCCTCGTCCGCCCGGCCCACGACGCCTTCCTGCACGCCATGCATGTGACGGCGCTGTGGGGAGCGGGCGTCGCGGTGCTCGGCGCGGTGGTCGTGGCGCTGTTCCTGCCGGGGCGGCCGACGGAGCCTCAGGAGGGAGAGCCGGAGCGGGAGTTGGCGGCCACCGAGTAGGACGAGGACACGCGCCGCCGTCGCCTTCGCGCGGGACGGCGCCGTAGCCGGGGGAGAATCAGCCCAGCCCACGGAAAGGACCGAACCCAGTGAGCCTCGCCGACAGCCAGCCACGGCCGGACGGCCCCACCCGGGGCCGCCCCCGCAGCGAGGCCGTGGAGCGGTCCATCATCGAGGGCGTGATGAAGCTGCTGGAGGACGGCGTACCGCTCGCGGAACTCTCCATCGAGCGCATCGCCCGCACGGCCGGCGTCGGCAAGGCCACCATCTACCGTCGCTGGAGCGGCAAGGAGGAGCTCTTCATCGACGTCGTACGCACCGCGGAACCACCGGACCCCGAGCTCCCGGGCACCTCGCTGCGGGACGACCTCGTGGCGTTCCTGGAGCAGATGCGCCAGCGGGGGCTGATGACCCGCTCGTCGGCTCTCCTGCGCAGCGTCTTCGCCCAGGTGAAGAGCAGTCCGAAGCTCTGGAACGCCTACCACACGATCGTCGTCGAGCCGCGCCGCAGGAAGCAGGTCGCGCTGCTGCTGCGCGCCCAGGAGAACGGCGAGCTGCGCGCCGACATCGACGCCGAGTTGATGAACGACCTGTTCATAGGGCCGATGCTGATGCGCACCGTGATGCGCGCGGACACCGTCATGCGCGCGGACGGTGACCTCCCTGAAGGACTGTCGGAGCAGATCGTCGACGCCGTCCTCGAAGGTCTACGGCCCGTCAGTTCGCGCACCCCGTAGATCGCATGTGCGCGTTTCGTCACAGAGCGCGCTTTCCCCTGCCGCGACCGGAACTCGGAAAGCCGACTTGTACGTCCTCGCCCCCGTACGGCCGTCATGGGACGGCGGGATCGGAACCGATCATCCCCTAGGGTTTCTCTGGGCGCGGGGGGACGACGGTGTGCACGGCAGGTAGTGAGGCGACGGTATGGCGCAGCAGGCGTACGTGACGGAGACGGACAACGGCGGCTCGGGTCCCGAGCGCCAGGGATCCGGGCTTCGGCGCCTGAGGAACCGACTGAAGGGCCTGGTGGCCGGCTGGCGCGGTGATCCGCACATCTGGCGGCGGGGCCTCGTCCTGGCCGCCCTCGCGGTGATCCTCGCGCTGGTGATGCTGCTGCACGCGCAGATCCCGAACGCGGTCGGCAACCTGGGCAGCCTCACCGAGACGTTCCTGCCCTGGCTGGGGCTGTTCGTCCCGCTGCTGCTCGTGCTGGGCCTGGTCCGCAGGTCCGCGACCGCGCTGATCGCCGTGCTGCTCCCGGCGATCGTGTGGCTGAACCTCTTCGGCGGCCTCCTCGTCGACCGGACCGGCGCCGGCGGCGACCTCACGGTGGCCACGCACAACGTCAACGCGGACAACACCGACCCGTCCGGCACCGCCCGGGACGTGGCCGCGTCCGGCGCGGACGTGCTGGCCCTGGAGGAGCTGACGGCCACCGCCGTGCCGATGTACGAGAAGGCGCTGGCGTCGACGTACAGGTACCACTCGGTGCAGGGCACCGTCGGGCTGTGGAGCAAGTACCCGCTGACCGGGGTCAAGCCCGTCGACATCAAGCTGGGCTGGACGCGCGCCATGCGGGCCGTGGTGACGGCGCCTGCCGGGCAGGTCGCGGTGTACGTCGCCCATCTGCCGTCGGTGCGGGTGAAGGTGGAGGCCGGGTTCACCGCCCGGCAGCGCGACAAGAGCGCCGACGCGCTGGGCGAGGCCATCGCCGACGAGCCGCAGCAGCGGGTGGTCCTGCTCGGCGACCTGAACGGCACGATGAACGACCGTGCGCTCAACGCGGTCACCGCCCAGATGCGCTCCACGCAGGGCGCGGCGGGCAGCGGGTTCGGGTTCAGCTGGCCGGCGTCGTTCCCGATGGCGCGGATCGACCAGATCATGGTGAAGGGCGTCGAGCCGGAGAGCTCCTGGACGCTGCCCCAGACGGGCAGTGACCACCTTCCGGTGGCCGCCCGTGTGAAGGTCGACACGTCCTCGTAACCCGAGGAATACCGGGGTCGAGCGTCTTTGTTCCCAAGCTGAACATAAGCTTCGTACGGAACACCCGCTCCCCCCGAAAGGTACGGCTCTCTTCATGCCCCTGGCCCTGCTCGCCCTCGCCGTGGGCGCCTTCGGCATCGGTACCACCGAGTTCGTGATGATGGGCCTGCTGCCCGAAGTCGCGGACGACCTGCACATATCCATCCCCACCGCCGGACATCTGGTCTCGGCGTACGCGCTCGGCGTCGTCATCGGCGCCCCGCTGCTGGCGGCCGTGACCGCCCGTATGCCGCGCCGTACGGTCCTGATCGCGCTGATGGCGCTGTTCGTGCTGGGCAACGCCGCGTCGGCGCTCGCACCGGACCACTCCTGGCTGCTCGTGGCCCGCTTCGTGTCCGGTCTGCCGCACGGCGCCTTCTTCGGCGTCGGCGCGGTCGTCGCCACGGGCATGGTCGCGCCGGAACGCAAGGCCCGGTCGGTGTCGCTGATGTTCCTCGGACTGACCGTCGCGAACATCGCGGGCGTGCCGGTCGCCACGCTCATGGGGCAGCACCTGGGATGGCGGGCGACCTTCCTGGGCGTCGGCGCGATCGGCCTGGCCGCCATCGCCTCGCTCGCGCTGCTGATCCCGCGCGACAGGGTGCCCGCGCCGTCCGCCGGACTGCGGGGCGAGCTCGCCGCGCTGAGGTCCCTGCCGGTGTGGCTCGCCCTCGGTACGACGGTCGCGGGCTTCGGCGCGCTGTTCGCCGCGTACAGCTACATCACACCGATGCTGACCGACTCCGCCGGGTACGCCGACGCCAGCGTGACGGTGCTGCTGGCGCTGTTCGGGGTGGGAGCGACCATCGGCAACCTGCTGGGCGGGCGGCTGGCGGACCATGCGATGCGCAAGACGCTGTTCGGGGGCCTGCTCTCCCTGGTCGCGGTCCTGGCGCTGTTCCCGCTGCTGATGTCCACAGCGTGGAGCGCGGCCCTGGCGGTGGCCCTGCTGGGCATGGCGGCGTTCGTGACCGGCTCCCCGCTCAACCTGATGGTGATGGAGAAGGCGTCCTCGGCCCCGTCCCTGGCCTCCTCGGCCAACCAGGCCGCCTTCAACCTCGCCAACGCCGGCGGCGCCTGGATCGGCGGCCTGGCCCTCGCGGCCGGCTTCGGCGTGACGTCCCCGGCGGTCGCGGGCGCGGTGCTGGCCGCGCTCGGCCTCGGCGTCGCGGGTGCCGCGTACGCGGTGGACCGCCGC
This sequence comes from Streptomyces sp., assembly GCA_013362785.1. Lineage (GTDB taxonomy): Bacteria > Actinomycetota > Actinomycetes > Streptomycetales > Streptomycetaceae > Streptomyces. The sequence continues at coordinate 13,647 of JABFVM010000336.1, forward strand.
CGGGTCGCCGCGCCGCGGACCGGCCGGGAACGGGTCGTCGCCGGGCACGTTCCCCAGCGGGGGGAGACCGTGCGGTCCTGAGATCAGATCCGGGGAGCCTGTGGCGAAGGCTTCGCGGGTTCTACGACGAGGGGTGCCCGGTGATCACCGGGCACCCCTTTTTCGGTCGCGGCCGGAACTAGTCCGTCGCGGAAGGAGTCGGTGCGTGCGGCTCGCCGGGCGCCACCTCCAGGACCGCCTTTCCGGAGATCCGGCGTCCGCGAAGTGCCTCGGCGGCCTCGTCGAAGCGGTCCCAGGAACCCTGCCAGCCGATCTCGACGGTGAGGGACCCCTCGGCGCTCAGCTCGGTGAGAACGGCCAGGTCCGCGCCGGCGTCGCCGTCGATGACGAAGGAGGTCAGCGACTTGGCCGGGCCGACCGTCGCATACGGCGCAAAGACCGCCGGTTCACCGGATGTCCAGCCGACGCTCTGGACGCTGCCCCCGGGAGCGAGCAGGTCCCATGCCGCGACCAGTTGGGAGCCGCCGACGCTGTCGATGACCACGTCGACCGGTCGCCCCAGTCCCTCCAGGCCGACCAGCACCTCGTCGGCGCCGAGCCCGGCGAGCCCTTCCCCGCGGGCGGCCGAGCCCACCGACGCGATCACATGGGCACCGGCCCGCGCCGCCAGCTGGACGGCGAACCGGCCGACCCCGCCGGAGGCCCCGGTGACCAGCACCCTCCTGCCCGGTCCGAGCCCGGCGGCCCGCAGCGAGCGCAGTGCCGCCACTCCGGCGACCGGCAGAGCCACCGCCCGCGCCAGGTCCAGACTCTTCGGCACCTCGGCCAGCGCCCCCACGTCGATCGCGACGCGCTCCGCGAAGGCCCCCGAGGTCAGGGCCACCACCCGGCTGCCCACCGCTGGGCCGGTTCCGTCGGCCGCGGCCCGAACGACCACTCCGGCGGCGTCCGAACCGAGCACCGCACCCACCGGGACCCGCCCGGAGCGGGCGTCGTTGAGGTCGCCGTAGTTCAACGAGCCGTGGGAGACGTCCACCAGGACCTGGCCGGGCCCGGGCTCGGGGTCGGGCACCTCGGCGAGACGGACGGCGGCGGATGCGGACGGATCGACGACGAGAGCGCGAACGGACATGTCTTCCCCCTGGGTTACGACCGGCAGCGGCAGTCATCGTCGACCACCTCGCGGCTCATGATCGCCCAGGCGGGTCCTGGGCGTCCGGCGTTCACGACGTCCCGTCAGCCCGTCAGACCGTCGGATCCCAGAGCCCGTCCGCCTCGCCGCGGGCGAGGTGCTCGGCGTAGACGCCGACCTTCCAGGCGATGACGGAGCGGCACTCCTGCAGCGCCTGGATCTGTGCCTCGACGCGCTGTTGATGGGCGTCGAGGAGCCGCAGTCGTTCCGCCTCGTTGCCCGGACCCTGCCGTACCAGCTCGGCGAACCGCTTCAGGTCGGCGAGGGGCATACCGGATTCGCGCAGCCTGACGCAGATCAGCAGCCAGTCGACGTCGACCGTGGTGTACCGGCGCCGCCCGCCGGAGGTGCGCCGTACCGGTCCGACCAGCAGGCCCTCGCGCTCGTAGAAGCGCAGGGCGTGCACGCTGAGTCCGGTCCGCCCGGCCACCTCGCCGATGCCCAGTGATCCGGCATCGGCAGCAGTATCGGCAGTTGTCATACGGCTCAGCCTAGGACTTGATCTAGACCTCACTCCAGATCCTAGCGTCGTCGCCATGACCAGCACTGAACAGCGCCCGCTCGGCTCGCCCTTCTCCGCCGGCAGCACCGCCGAGGACGTCATCGCGGGACTCGACCTCTCCGGCACGACCGCCGTCGTGACCGGCGGCTACTCCGGGCTCGGACTGGAGACCACCCGGAGTCTGGCGGCCGCAGGGGCCCGCGTCATCGTTCCGGCACGCCGTCCCGGGACCGCCCGCGACGCCCTCGCGGAGGCGGACTCGGACGGCTGCGACATCGTCCCCATGGATCTGACCGACCTCGACAGCGTGCGCTCCGCCGCCGCGCACATCGCCGACTCCGTCGACCGGATCGACCTGCTCATGGCCGTCGCCGGTGTCATGGCCACCCCCGAACGACGCGTCGGGCCCGGCTGGGAAGGCCAGTTCACCGCCAACCACCTCGGACACTTCACGCTCGCCTGCGAGCTCTACCCGCTGCTGGCCGCCGCCGACGGGGCACGGGTGATCGTCAACAGCTCCGCCGGACACACCCTGACCGGCGTCCGCTGGCACGACCCGCACTTCCGCACCGGCTACGACAAGTGGCTGGCCTACGGCCAGTCCAAGACGGCCAACGCCCTGTTCGCCGTACACCTCGACACCCTCGGGCACGACGACGGCGTCCGGGCGTTCGCGCTCCACCCGGGCAAGATCATCACCGGTCTCCAGCGGGAGATGACACGTCACGAGCAGATCGAACGCGGCTGGGTGGACGAGCACGGGAAGGTGATCGGCGCCGGATTCAAGACGCCCTCCCAGGGCGCCGCCACCGGCCTCTGGGCGGCCACGTCCCCGCTTCTCGACGGACGCGGCGGGCTGTACCTGGAGGACTGCGACGTCGCCCGCGTCTCCGCTCCCGACGAGCCCATGGACGACGGCGGCGTCCGCGCGTACGCCGTCGACCCCGACGCCGCCGCACGGCTGTGGGAACTGTCCGCCGCGGCGACGGCCGCCACCCCGGTCCCCCGATGAACAGGTGAGGGGGTGGCGCGGTGCCACCCCCTCACCCGCACTCCCGCCGTCGGTCAGTGGCGGCGGTACGACTCCACGTAGCCGTTCGCGGGCGTGCCCACGCCCGTCACGTCGTCGTAGCCCTTCACGGCCCGCAGGGAGCTGTCCTTGCCCAGCGTCCGTGCGGACGTGGTCAGGCCGCCCGTCTTGTCATAGCCGTTGACGAAGTCGAGGCGTGCGACCGCGAGCCCGGAGCCCGTCGGGTTGTCCGTCACGTCGTGGTAGGCCTTCGAGCCGTACCGCGCGTAGATCGACGGGTTGGCGAAACCGATCGGCTTGCCGCCGGCCGCCTCCTGCGCCAGCGCCTGGACGGCCGCGATCACCGGCGCGGCCAGCGAGGTGCCGCCGATGCGGTACTCGTCGTACGCCTGCGTCTTCCCGTCCGGCAGCGTCTGCGTCTGCCCCACCAGGAACCCGGTGTTCGGGTCGGCGATCGCCGCGATGTCCGGGACGACGCGGTTGCCGTCGGCGCTGTTGGCCTTGACCAGCGCGTCCGGCACGACACCCTTCTGGTAGTACGGCTCGGCGACCGTCTTGCTCGTGCCGCCGCCCGCGCCCGAGGTGAACGCGCCGGGGAAGTCGGTCCAGCTCTTGCCGTCGGCCGCCAGCACCGCCTTCTGCGTGCCCCAGCCGGTCTCCCACAGATACGTGTCGCCCTTGCCGACCGCCAGCGAGGTGCCGCCGACCGCCGTCACCCACGCCGAGTTGGCCGGGGTGTCCACCTGCTTGGTGCCGGTGTTGGCGACCTCGTCGCCGTCGTCGCCGGAGGAGAAGTAGAAGCCGATGCCCTCGACCGCGCCGAACTGGAAGACCTGGTCGTAGGCGGCCGCGAGGTCCGGCGTCTGGTTGGCCTCGATGTCGCCCCAGGAGTTGGAGACGATGTCGGCCAGGTGGTTGTCGACGATCTTGCCCAGTGAGTCGAGCAGATCGTCGTCGGTGCAGGAGGCGGCGCCCACGTAGGTGACCTGCGCGCCGGGCGCGACCGCGTGCACGGCCTCGACGTCGAGGGTCTCCTCGCCGTACCAGCCGGCCGCACCGCAGTCCTTGGTCTTCGTGTACTTCCCGGGCAGCACCTGGCGCAGCTGGCCCGTGGTCCAGGCCGCGTCGCCGTTGCGCTTCGCGTAGGTGGCCGCGTCGAAGGCGAGGGTCGGGGAGGCGTACGCGTCGGTGATGGCGATGCGCACCCCCTTGCCGGTGCGCTTGCCGGCGCCGTACGCGGCACGCAGCTGCTTGCCGGTGTAGCCCTTCACGGCGTACGGGATCTTCGTGCCGTACGCGTCCGGCAGCGTGCTCGCCACGTTGGAGCCGTGGTACGTCGAGAACGGCCCGGCGTTGCGGAACACCGTCTCCGGCGGCGGCAGCTGGTCCTTGTGGCTCGCCCGGTGCGGCGCGTTGTCCAGGCCGGTGACGGTCAGGACGGCACCCTTGAGGCCCTCCGGCACCGACGCGGCCGTCGCGGGGGCGCGGTAAGTACGGCCGCCCTTGGTGAAGTTGTGCAGCTGGGTGCCGAACGCCTTCTCCGCGGCGGCCACATCGCCGCTGACCGCGACATAGTGCCGCGTGACGCCCGTGACCTCCAGGCCCGCCGACTTCAACCAGCTCTGCACTGCGGCCACTTGGGCCTTGGTCGCGCCGAAGCGTGCCTGCGTCTGGCGAGCGGTCAGGTATTTGCCGTACGACGCCGAGCTCGGGTCGGACACGGCCTTGGCGTACGCGGCGAGGCCGGCCGCGTCCCGGCCCGCGAGGTAGACCCGCGCGTTCACCTGGCCGTGGTCCGAGGCCGCGCCCTTGTCCGCCTTGGTCGTGGCCCAAGCGGGCTTGGTGCCGGCGAGCGAGTCCCGGTCCGGGTGGTCCGAGGCGTGCGCGGCGGGTATGCCGAACGCCAGCGCGCCGGCGAGCAGGGGCAGTGTCGCTGCCAGGCTCAGTCCGGCACGCGGGGTGGTGCGTTTGGATCTCATGAAACCCCCTGTGCGGTTCGTCGCGAGTGGATCACTCGACTGTCGTCACTCTCGCGATGAACCGTTCATGTCAGGGGAATGCGAGGGCCAAGAAGACCCCAATTAACCTAATGACAAGGCCATTTGTCAGAGCCCGTTGTCAGAGCCCGGCACGGACTCTCACGGCCGCGGCTTCGCGCCCCGCTCCGCCAGCATGTCCTTCATCAGGTCGATCTCCGACTGCTGCCCCTCGACCATGCCCTGGGCGAGCCTCTTCTCCACACCCACCGAGCACTTCTCGACACAGCCCTCGGCCATGTGGATGCCGCCCTTGTGATGGGCCGTCATCAGCTGGAGGTAAAAGACCTCCGCCTGCTTGCCGTTGAGCGTTCCGAGCTTCTTCATCTCCGTGTTGGTCGCCATGCCCGGCATCAGCGCGCCGTCGTCGCCGGAGGCCATGTCACCCATGCCCATCCAGGTCATCGGCGCGTCCGCGGACACCTTCGGCAGCTCCCACAGATCCAGCCAGCCCAGCAGCATGCCGCGCTGGTTGGCCTGCGTCTGCGCGATGTCGTACGCCAGCCGCCGCACCTCCTCGTCCTTGGTGCGGTCGCGCACGATGTACGACATCTCCACGGCCTGCTGGTGGTGCACCGCCATGTCCCGCGCGAACCCGGCGTCCGCGGAGTCGGCGCCCGGCGTCTGCGCGCCGCCGCCGTCCTCGGCGACCGAGTAGGTGATCGCGCCGGCCGCGACCAGCACGGCGGCCGCGGTCCCGGCGATCCAACCGATGTGCTGCCTCACTCCGACAGACCACCCGTGCACGCCGCGCCCGGCTCGGGGGTCTGCTTGCCCTGGACGTACGTCTCGAAGAACTTGCCGACGTTCGGGTCGCTCGCGCTCGTCACCGTGCGCTGGTGCCCCCACGCGCTGAGCATGATCGGCGCCTTCTGCTTCTCGTCCGGGCTCATCAGCGTGTACGGCGTCTTCTTGACCTTCTCCGCCAGCGCCGCGACATCGGCCTTGGAGGCCTTGCTGGTGTACGTCACCCACACCGCGCCGTGCTCCAGCGAGTGCACGGCGTTCTCGTTGGCGAGCTCCTTGGTGTAGACGTCGCCGTTGCAGTTCATCCAGGCCCGGTTGTGGTTGCCGCCGACCGGGGGCTCCATCAGGTACTTCACGCTCGTCTCGACGTGCGTGCGGGCCAGCGTGCCCTTCCAGGTCTGCACGCCGTCCTTGCCGGCGACGAACTTCCCGGTGGTCTTGTCGCTGTCGGCCTTCGCCTTGTCACTCTTGTCCGACTGCGACTGGACGAGCACCACACCGCCGACGACCAGACCGGCGACGACCACCACGCTGGCCGCGATGGTGAGGATCCGGCTGCGGCGCTCACGGGCCTGCTCGGCACGCCGCATCTCCTCTATTCGCGCTTTGCGCGCCGCGCTGCCCTTGTTCTTGGCGGAGCCCATGGGATGTGCCCTTCTGGGGGGTGGGACGGTCGGGTCCGCTGATCGTAATGGGGGAGGTGTGACCTCCAGTAGAGCGGCCGATATTTTGAACCGTGAATGCGCATTATCTACGCTGCGGGGTATGCGGCTGTTGCGCTCGACCGATCTGGCACTGCGCCTCCTCATGCGGCTCGCCGTACTGGGGGACGCCACGCCGACGACCCGCGAGGTCGCGGCCGACATGGAGGTGCCGTACACACACGCCGCCAAGGTCGTCGCCGAGCTCCAGCACATGGGCCTGGTCGACGCACGCCGGGGGCGCGGCGGCGGGCTCTCGCTCAGCGCCAAGGGCCGCACCGCGTCGGTCGGCGCGATCGTGCGCGCCTTCGAGGGGGACGGCGACGTCGTCGAGTGCGAGGGCGACAACCCCTGCCCGCTGCACTCCGGGTGCCGGCTGCGCGGTGCGCTGCGCCGGGCCCAGGAGGCCTTCTTCGCCTCGCTGGACCCGCTCACGGTGACCGACGTGACCGCAGACCCCACCGGCCCGCTGCTGCTCCAGATCGGCCGCGCGCCCTGAGGCACGCCCGGCCTCAGCCCTCCTGGGCCAGCCAGAGGTCCGGCCCGAACACCTCGTAGTGGATGGCGGCCGGCGCCACGCCCTTCCCGATCAGCTGCGCCCGCACGGCCCGCATGAACGGCAGCGGCCCGCACAGGTACGCGCGCGTGCCCTGCGGTACGGCGATGTCCGTCAGGTCGACCAGACCGGTGCGGTGGGTGGCGTCGGGGCCGGCCGCGCCGCCGGTGTGCCTCTCGTACCAGAAGTGGACCGACGCCCCCGGCAGCTTCCCGGCGTACCCCTCGTGGTCGGCGCGCAGGGCGTGCTCGGCGGGGGAGCGGTCGCCGTGCACGACGAGCACCGGGCCCTGGTGCCCGCGGTCCACGAGCTCACCGAGCATGGCGACCATCGGGGTCACACCGATGCCGGCCGAGGCGAGCAGCAGCGGTGCGTCGGCCCCGGCCCCGGCTCCGGTCCCGGTCCCGGCCTCGGTCCCGGCCCCGGTCTCACCGAGCACCAGATCGCCGTACGGCGCCGACAGGCTCAGCCGGTCGCCGACGTGCACGCGCGCGTGGAGGTGGTTCGAGACCTCGCCGTCGGGTGAGGCGGCGTCGTGCACGCGCTTCACGCTGAACTGGCGTATCGGTGATCCGGGCGCGGCGGAGAGGCTGTACTGGCGGATCTGCCGGGCCCCGTCCGCCAGCTCGACCCGCACGGACACGTACTGTCCGGCCCGGAAGTCCGGCGCCGGGCCGCCGTCGGCCGGGCGCAGCCGGAAGGTGGCGACGTCGGCGGTCTCCTCGACGCGCTCGACCACCTCCCACTCCCGCGACCCGGCCCCGCCGTGCTCGTCGTACAGCCGCCTCTCGATCGCGATCAGGGCGTTCGCCATGAGCCAGTACACCTCGTCCCAGGCGGCCGCGACCTCGGGCGTGACGGCCTCGCCGAGCACCTCGGCGATCGCGGCGAAGAGGTGCTCGTGCACGAGCGCGTACTGCTCCGCCGTGACGCCCAGCGAGGCGTGCTTGTGCGCGATACGGGCCAGCATCGCGTCCGGCCGCTCGTCGGGGCGGTCGACCAGGTACGTAGCGAACGCGGCGATCGACCCCGCCAGCGCCTGCCGCTGGGTGCCGGCCGCCTGGTTGCCGCGGTTGAACAGGTTGCGCAGCAGCTCGGGACGGGCGGCGAACAGCCCGGCGTAGAAGCGCTCGGTGATCTCACCGATGGCCCCGCCGACGACGGGAAGGGTGGCACGCACGGTGGCGGTGGACTGCTCGGACAGCATCGGGTCTCCTCAGGCTCGATCGGGCCGTTCCGGTGCCATCATTAAAACTTGCATCCAAGATGCAAATTAAAGCGGGGTGGGTCCTGTGGGGCCGGGCATTACGGATGTCGGTGCGAGCAGGCAAGATGGGCGGCAGAGCAGTACACCGGCACCGCTCGGGGACACCTGCCGTAGGCCAGGGGTTCAGCCGGGGATCGCTTCGGCGATCAAGGTGCGCAACGCGCCTGAAACGGTGTTGTGGTGTGATGCTCAGGTGCCCGACCGCCTCCCGCGGTACTCGGAGACAGGCGGCCTGACCAGCAAGGATGGGGAAGCGGAAGATGGACAAGCAGCAGGAGTTCGTGCTCCGGACCTTGGAGGAGCGCGACATCCGGTTCGTACGGCTGTGGTTCACGGACGTGCTGGGCTTCCTCAAGTCCGTGGCCGTGGCCCCCGCCGAGCTGGAGCAGGCCTTCGACGAGGGCATCGGCTTCGACGGCTCCGCGATCGAGGGCTTCGCCCGTGTATACGAGTCCGACATGATCGCCAAGCCGGATCCGTCGACCTTCCAGATCCTGCCGTGGCGCGCCGAGGCCCCCGGCACGGCCCGGATGTTCTGCGACATCCTCATGCCGGACGGCTCACCGTCCTTCGCGGACCCGCGCTACGTCCTCAAGCGCGCCCTGGCCCGCACCTCCGACCTGGGCTTCACCTTCTACACCCACCCGGAGATCGAGTTCTTCCTGCTGAAGGACAAGCCGGTCGACGGCTCGGTGCCGACCCCCGCCGACAACTCCGGCTACTTCGACCACACCCCGCAGAACATCGGCATGGACTTCCGCCGCCAGGCGATCACCATGCTGGAGTCGATGGGCATCTCGGTCGAGTTCTCCCACCACGAGGGCGCCCCCGGCCAGCAGGAGATCGACCTGCGCTACGCCGACGCGCTCTCCACGGCGGACAACATCATGACGTTCCGCCTGGTCATGAAGCAGGTGGCGCTGGAGCAGGGCGTGCAGGCGACGTTCATGCCGAAGCCGTTCTCCGAGCACCCCGGCTCGGGCATGCACACGCACCTGTCCCTCTTCGAGGGCGACCGGAACGCGTTCTACGAGTCCGGCTCCGAGTACCAGCTCTCCAAGGTCGGCCGCTCCTTCATCGCCGGCCTGCTGAAGCACGCGGCGGAGATCTCGGCCGTCACCAACCAGTGGGTGAACTCCTACAAGCGCATCTGGGGCGGCTCCGAGCGGACCGCCGGCGCCGGCGGCGAGGCCCCGTCCTACATCTGCTGGGGCCACAACAACCGCTCGGCCCTGGTCCGCGTCCCGATGTACAAGCCCGGCAAGACGGGCTCGGCGCGGGTCGAGGTCCGGTCGCTGGACTCCGGCGCGAACCCGTACCTGGCGTACGCGCTGCTGCTGGCCGCCGGCCTCAAGGGCATCGAGGAGGGCTACGAACTGCCGCCCGGCGCCGAGGACGACGTCTGGGCCCTCTCCGACGCCGAGCGCCGCGCGATGGGCATCGAGCCGCTGCCGCAGAACCTGGGCGAGGCGCTGACGCTGATGGAGCGCAGCGACCTTGTCGCCGAGACGCTCGGTGAGCACGTCTTCGACTTCTTCCTGCGCAACAAGCGGCACGAGTGGCACGAGTACCGGTCCGAGGTGACCGCGTTCGAGCTGCGGAAGAACCTGCCGGTGCTGTAGGCGCGAGCCCTCCCGGAAGGGGCCGACGGTCATGGACCGTCGGCCCCTTCGCGTTTCCAACCGTGACGCAGTTCACTCGGCGCTTTCCTTGACGGAATTTATTTGTCCCGCCGCTTGGATTTATCGCGCCTCCTCCGGTTAGGCTCCAGCCGAATTCCTCACCGAATCTCATCGAATCTCACCGAAGAAGGGTTCGTCCATTGTCGATCGTGCTGATCAGCGGACCGCCCGGGGCCGGGAAGACGACCGTCGCGGAGAAACTGGCTTCGGCTGAAAAGCCGACCGTTCATATCCACACGGACACCTTTTACGTGTGGATCCGCTCCGGTTACGTTCCGCCCTATCTCCCGGAGGCCGCGCCGCAGAACGAGGTCGTCCGGAAGGTCATGACCGACGCGGCCTGCGCATACGCGAGGGGCGGCAGCTGACGGAAGTCGAGCCGATCACCGGCCTGTACGGAGTGTTCGAGGACATCGGAGCGCTTGAACGCTTTGTGGTCGATTCGAGTGCTCAGACCGTTGAACAGACCGTTGCCGAGATTTCTGTCGGCCTGCGGGAGCAACGGTTCCTCATAGGCGATCGCCCGCGAACAGACGGCGAAATTCCTCGGCAATAGGAAAGTTGAGGGCCTTGCTAGAAGGTCCTTACTCGCCGCGGTCGTTCGCCTGGACCGTGAGGACCTGGTGCAGCGGCTCCGACGCCCGGCGGCGGTACTCCTGGATCGACCAGCCGTTGCCGTCGGGGTCCTTGAAGTACATGAAGGTGGCGCCGTCGTCGGGGGTGTACTGCACCGGCTCGGAGATCTCCAGGCCGCGTTCGGTCAGTTCCGCGTGGGCCGCTTTGATGTCGGCCACGCAGAGCTGGAGGCCCTGGTAGGAGCCGGGGGCCGGGCGGGGGCCCTGTGCCATTTCCCAGATGCTGTCGCCCAGGGCGAGCGAGCAGCCGGAGCCCGGAGGCGTCAGCTGGACGATGCGCATGCCCGGCATGACCTCCTGGTCGATGTCGACATGGAAGCCGACCTTGTCCCGGTAGAAGTCGCGGGCCCGGTCGATGTCGCTCACGGGCAGCGGGATCACTTCGAGCGTGAAGTCCATCGCTAGTCCTCCAAGGTGAATCGCCAGCGGGTCTGGCTGAACGGCTCACCCTTACCGAAGCCGAAAACCGTGCGCGGCGCCACCGAAAAGACAAAGGCGGATCCGGCGCCGTGCCGGAAGCTGCCGCCCGCCACCTCGAAGTGCCAGAAGCTGCCGTACTTCGCCTCCCACCCGGCGGCCAGCTCGCGCAGCCGGACGTCGTCGGTGATCCGCACCGCCTCGCCCTCGACCACCAGGTCGTACCCCTTGTCCCAGGTGTTCGTGCCGGTCGTCAGGACGACGTCCGGGTTCAGGGCGAGGTTCCTCGCCTTGCGCTCCTCCGGGCCCGTGCAGAAGTGCAGCGCACCCCGCGACCACACCGCCGGCAGCGGCGTCACATGCGGTCGCCCGTCCGGACGTACCGTCGAGATCCAGAACAGCTCGGCCCCGGCCAGCAGTTTCTCGGCCTCGGGCCACGGCGTCGCGGTGGCCGTCTCGTCGCTGTAGCGCGCATCCAGTCGGGTCTGCGGTTGCTTGTCGGTCATCGGACGCCCTCCAGACGTGTCGCCCATGTGTCGCTCGACAAGGCAGACCGTGCGGGCCCTCGGAACTCATCGGCGCCACTGTCGGAGACTGCGGTTAGGCTCGATCGCGTACGACCTTGATCGGGAGCGTGCGTTTCCCGATCGGACGGGAGGGCGAGCATGACGGCGCCGGGGCGCAGGAGCAGTACCTTCACGCGGCTGCTGCGGCACGGATTCACCGACCCGTCGGCCGCCGAGCGGCTGCTGGAGCGCGTCGAGCTGGCGCCGATCAGGAACGACCCGGTGCTGCTGGAGGCCCTCGGCGCGACCGCCGACCCGGACCTCGCCCTGCACGGTCTCGCCCGGCTCCTCGAAGCGCAGCCCGACCCCGCCGCCCAGCGGCAACTGCTCGACACGGTGATAGCGGCCAAGCCCCTGCGCGACCGGCTGCTCGGCGTGCTCGGCGCCTCCGCGGCGCTCGCCGACCACCTGGCCAAGCACTCCGGCGACTGGCAGGCGCTGGTCATGTACGAGCCGCGGGACCTGCACCCCGAGGTGGAGGAGTTCGAGCAGGGCCTAGCCGACGCCACCGACCCGGTCTCCCTGCGCGTCGCCTACCGGCGCTGTCTGCTGTCCATCGCCGCCCGTGACGTGTGCGGCACCACCGACCTGGCCCAGACCGCCGCCGAGCTCGCCGACCTCGCCACCGCGACCCTGCGCGCCGCCCTCGCCATCGCCCGCGCCGCCGCGCCGGAGGACGCCGCGCTGTGCCGGCTCGCGGTGATCGCGATGGGCAAGTGCGGGGGCCACGAGCTCAATTACGTCTCCGACGTCGACGTCATCTTCGTCGGCGAGGCCATGGACGGCGCCGACGAGGGCAAGGCGCTGCGGTCCGCCACCAAGCTCGCCTCGCACATGATGCGGATCTGCTCGGAGACGACCGTCGAGGGATCCATCTGGCCCGTCGACGCCAATCTGCGGCCCGAGGGCCGCAACGGCCCCCTGGTGCGGACCCTCAGCAGCCACCTCGCCTACTACCAGCGCTGGGCCAAGACCTGGGAGTTCCAGGCGCTGCTCAAGGCACGCCCGGTGGCGGGCGACATCGAGCTGGGCGAGGAGTACGTCGCCGCCCTGGAGCCGCTGGTCTGGAAGGCCGCCGAGCGGGAGAACTTCGTCGCCGACGTGCAGAAGATGCGGCGGCGGGTCGTCGAGAACATCCCGGTCGCCGAGCTGGACCGCCAGCTGAAGCTCGGTCCGGGTGGGCTCAGGGACGTCGAATTCGCCGTACAGCTGCTGCAGTTGGTGCACGGCCGCGATGATGCGTCGCTGCGCAGCGGGACCACGCTGGACGCCTTGCAGGCCCTCGCCGCCGGTGGCTACGTCGGCCGTGCCGATGCCGCGCAGTTGGACGACGCCTACCGCTTCCTGCGCTCCATGGAGCACCGCATCCAGCTCTACCGGCTGCGGCGCACCCACCTGGTGCCCGAGGACGACGCCGATCTGCGGCGCATCGGGCGCTCGCTCGGTCTGCGCGTCGACGCGGTCGCCGAGCTGAACCGCGAGTGGAGACGGCACGCGAGTGTCGTACGGCGGCTGCACGAGAAGCTCTTCTACCGGCCGCTGCTCGACGCCGTCGCCCAACTCGCCCCGGGCGAGGCCCGGTTGAGCGCCGGGGCGGCGCGCGAGCGGCTGGTCGCGCTCGGGTACGCCGATCCGGCCTCCGCGCTGCGGCATCTGGAGGCGCTGGCCTCCGGGGTCACCCGCAAGGCGGCGATCCAACGCACGCTGCTGCCGGTGCTGTTGGGCTGGTTCGCGGACTCCGCCGATCCGGACGCGGGGCTGCTGAACTTCCGCAAGGTGTCGGACGCGCTCGGCAAGACCCCTTGGTATCTGCGGCTGTTGCGGGACGAGGGCGCCGCCGCCGAGAACCTCGCCCGGGTGCTGTCGGCCGGGCGGCTCGCCCCGGACCTGCTGATGCGGGCGCCGGAGGCGGTGGCGCTGCTCGGCGACGGAGACGGGGGCACCGGGCTGGAGCCTCGTTCGCGTGCCCACCTGGAGCAGGAGATCCTCGCGGCGGTCGGCCGCGCCGACGGTGCCGCCCAGGCGGTGACGGCGGCGCGCGGTGTGCGGCGCCGGGAACTGTTCCGTACGTCCGCCGCCGACATCGTCGACTCCTACGGCACCGAGACGAAACCGGCCGAGGCGGATCAGGGCGCGCTGGTCGACCGGGTCGGGGCCGCGGTGTCGGACCTCACGGCGGCGACCCTGGCGGGGACGCTGCGCGCGGTGGTGCGGGACGGGTGGGGGGACACCCTGCCGACCCGGTTCACGATCATCGGCATGGGGCGCTTCGGCGGGCACGAGCTGGGATACGGCAGTGACGCGGACGTCGTGTTCGTGCACGAGCCGCGGGACGGCGTCGACGATCAGGAGGCCGCGGCCGCCGCGAACCGGGTGGTCTCGGAGATGCGCCGGCTGCTGCAGATCCCGAGTGCGGATCCGCCGTTGCTGATCGACGCCGATCTGCGGCCGGAGGGCAAGTCGGGGCCGTTGGTCCGCACGCTGAACTCCTACGCGGCGTACTACCGGCGGTGGTCGCTGGTGTGGGAGTCGCAGGCGTTGCTGCGGGCCGAGGTGGTGGCCGGGGACGAGGATCTGGGGCGGCGGTTCATCGAGCTCGTCGATCCACTGAGGTATCCCGCCGAGGGGCTCGGTGAGGACGCCGTGCGGGAGATCCGCCGGCTGAAGGCCCGGATGGAGTCCGAGCGGCTTCCCCGCGGGTCCGATCCCAAGCTGCACACCAAGCTCGGGCCGGGTGGGCTCTCCGACGTCGAGTGGACTGTCCAGCTTCTGCAGCTCCAGCACGGCTGGGCCGAGCCGGGGCTGCGGACCACACGGACCCGGGAGGCCCTCGCCGCGGCCTGTGCGGCCGGGCTCATTCCGGGGGAGGAGGCGGCGATCCTGGACGAGGCGTGGGTGCTGGCCAGCCGGGTGCGCAACGCGGTGATGCTGGTGCGGGGGCGGGCCGGGGACACGTTCCCGTCGGACAGCCGGGAGCTGGCCGCGGTGGGGCGCTATCTGGGGTACGAGCCGGGGCACGTGGGGGACATGCTCGATGCGTATCGGCGTACGGCGCGTCGGGCTCGGGGTGTGGTGGAGGAGCTGTTCTACGGGGCATGACGGTTGCCTCCGGCGGTTGGGCCGGGGATGCCTGCGGCGGCCTGTGCCCCTGAGTGGGGGTTCGCCCAGCGCCTACGGTTTCGTCGTGGGTCGGGGCCGCGCCGGGGGGTGTCTGTCCTCGGTCGGGCGGTTGCTCTGCCTCAAGAGGTGCTGTTTCTTGACGCCCGCCGCTGCGGGCGGACACCCCCCGGCACGTCCCCTTGCCGCCGTCGGCGACCGCGGGTGCGTGCGGGGTGGCGGCATCACTCGCCTGGGCAGCGTGTGCGGGAGCGCTCCGTACCAGAGGCGGGCCACTGTGTAGCCGAAGGCCAGGCAGAGCAGGCCGCCTACCGCGTCCAGCCAGAAGTGGTTGGCCGTGGCGACGATGACGATCAGCGTTGTCGTGGGGTAGAGCAGGCCCAGGATGCGGACCCAGGGGAGTCGGGCCAGGGCGAAGATCGTCAGGCCGCTCCAGACCGACCAGCCGATGTGCATCGACGGCATCGCGGCGTACTGGTTGGACATGTTCTTCAGGTCGCCGGAGGCCATCGAGCCCCAGGTGTCGTGGACCATGACCGTGTCGATGAAGGCGGTGTTGGTCATCAGCCGTGGGGGAGCGAGCGGATACAGGTAGTAACCGATCAGGGCCACGCCCGTGGTCGCGAAGAGGACCAGGCGGGTCGCCGCGTAGCGGCCGGGGTGGCTGCGGTAGAGCCAGACCAGGACACCGAGGGTGACGATGAAGTGCAGCGTCGCGTAGTAGTAGTTCATGCCGACGATGAGCCAAGTCACCGAGTTCACGGTGTGGTTGATCGACTCCTCGACCGCGATGCCGAGGTGGTGCTCCAGGCTCCAGAGCCAGTCGGCGTTGCGCAGGGCTTCCGACCTCTGCTCCGGGACCGCGTTGCGCACGAGTGAGTACGTCCAGTAACTCACCGCGATCAGCAGGATCTCGAACCAGAGGCGGGGGCGACGCGGGGTGCGAAGTCGGCGCAGGGGACCCCTACCCGTCTCTTCCGCGACAGGTTGCGGAACGGCCGCTTCCCGGCCTTCCAGTGTCGTCACGGTGGTGTCACCCATAGGCACAGAGTCTGCCAGACATTCCTTCCCCGACCGATCATCCCTCGGGTGGGTCCAGGACGCACGTTCTACGGCGGGCGTACAGCCCCATTCTCCTACCAACGCAGGGCAGGATGCGCCGTTTCTCCGCCTTGGGGACGAGTTAGGAGTGGTTCCTGTTCCCGGGCGCCGAAGCAGTCGAACCGCGCACCACCAGTTCCGGCATGAACACGAACTCGCTGTGGGGCGCCGGAGTCCCGCCGATCTCCTCCAGCAGCGTACGCACCGCGGCCTGGCCCATCGCCGGGACCGGCTTGCGGACCGTGGTGAGGGGCGGGTCGGTGAACGCGATCAGCGGGGAGTCGTCGAAGCCGACCACCGAGACGTCCTGCGGAACCGCCAGACCACGCTGCCGTGCCGCTCGTATCGCACCCAGCGCCATCATGTCGCTGGCGCAGACCACCGCGGTGCAGCCGCGGTCGATCAAGGCGTTGGCCGCCGCCTGACCGCCCTCCAGGGTGTAGAGGGAGTGCTGGATCAGCTCCTTCTCGATGGTCTCCGCCGGCAGGTTCAGCTGGTCCTGCACCGTGCGGACGAAGCCCTCGATCTTGCGCTGGACCGGCACGAAGCGCTTGGGGCCCAGGGCCAGGCCGATGCGGGTGTGGCCCAGGGAGGCGAGGTGGGTGACCGCCAGGGTCATCGCGGCGCGGTCGTCGGGCGAGATGAAAGGCGCCTGGACCTTGGGGGAGAAGCCGTCCACCAGGACGAAGGGGACGCCCTGGGCGCGCAGCCGCTCGTAGCGCTGCATGTCGGCGGTGGTGTCGGCGTGCAGGCCGGAGACATAGATGATGCCGGCCACTCCGCGGTCGACGAGCATCTCCGTGAGCTCGTCCTCGGTCGAGCCGCCCGGGGTCTGCGTGGCCAGCACCGGGGTGTAGCCCTGGCGTGTGAGCGCTTGGCCGATGACCTGGGCCAGGGCCGGGAATATCGGGTTCTCCAGCTCCGGGGTGATCAGGCCCACCAGGCCCTCGCTGCGCTGCCGCAGTCTCACCGGGCGTTCATAGCCGAGCACGTCGAGTGCGGCCAGCACGGACTGGCGAGTGGTGGCGGCGACGCCGGGCTTCCCGTTGAGGACGCGGCTGACGGTCGCTTCGCTCACCCCCGCCTGAGCAGCGATGTCGGCAAGCCGTGTGGTCACGGCACTGGACTGTACCGGCCGTATGGCGCCTTGCACACCAATCGGACGTCGTGGGCGACCTGTTGGCCGTCCTCGCCCGGGCTGCTGCGTCATCGCGCTCCCTCGTGAAAGTGATGGCAAGAGCTTGCAGAGTCTTGCACAGGTGGTCCGAGTGCCGCTCCACCCCTGTAAAGAAGCGTCTCATGGTGGTCGCCGCGCGGTCACGCCCCGGTAACTTCCGAGTTCTCTTGCACTTTTTTTCTGCAAGGTCTTTCGTAGAGCTTTCAACGCTGTTACGTTCACGTCGCCCGGCGGCCGCAACGGCGCAGTCGGCAAGACAGCAGGGTGAGGCAGACGGGGCCACCCCTGCGGGGCCCTTTGTCAGGGCCCACCACACGGGCTTTCACCCTCAAGGAGAACTCATGCGGCGTGGCATAGCGGCCAGCGCGCTGGTGGCGTCCCTCGCTCTCGCGGCGACGGCGTGCGGCGGCGGGGACAGCGGCAGCGATTCGAGCGGGCCGGTCACCATCACCTGGTGGGACACCTCCAACGCCACCAACGAGGCGCCGACGTACCAGGCCTTGGTCAAGGAGTTCGAGGCCGCCAACAAGGACGTCAAGGTCAAGTACGTCAACGTCCCCTTCGACCAGGCGCAGAACAAGTTCGACACCGCCGCCGGTTCCAAGGGCGCCCCGGACATCCTGCGCTCCGAGGTCGGCTGGACCCCCGCCTTCGCCAAGAAGAGCTACTTCCTGCCGCTGGACGGCACCGAGGCCCTCGCCGACCAGGCCAAGTTCCAGCCCAACCTGATCGAGCAGGCCAAGTACGAGGGCAAGACGTACGGCGTTCCGTTCACCACGGACACCCTCGCCTTCGTCTACAACAAGGACCTGTTCAAGAAGGCCGGCGTCGAGGCCCCCAAGACCTGGGACGACCTGAAGAAGGCCGCCGCCACGATCAAGGACAAGACCGGCGTCGACGGCTACTGGGGCTCCACCCAGGCCTACTACGCCCAGACGTTCCTCTACGGCGAGGGCACCGACACCGTCGACGCCGACGCCAAGAAGATCACCGTCAACGGCGCCGAGGCCAAGAAGGGCTACGGCACCTGGCTGAGCCTCTTCGACGGCAAGGGCCTGCACAAGGCCGACACCACCGCCGACGCCTACGCCCACATCCAGGAGGCGTTCGTCAGCGGCAAGGTCGCCGCGATCATGCAGGGCCCGTGGGAGATCACCAACTTCTACAAGGGCTCCGCGTTCAAGGACAAGGCCAACCTCGGCATCGCCACCGTCCCGGCCGGCTCCTCCGGCAAGGCGGGCGCCCCGACCGGCGGCCACAACCTGTCGGTCTACGCCGGCTCCGACGAGGCGCACCAGAAGGCCTCGCTGAAGTTCCTGAACTTCATGACCTCGGCGAAGGCCCAGGAGACCATCGCCCTGAAGAACAACACGCTGCCCACCCGCGGTGACGCCTACACCGACAAGGTCAAGGCCGACCCGGGCATCGCCGGCTACCAGGGCGTCCTCGCCGCCGCCCAGCCGCGCCCGGCGCTGCCGGAGTACAGCTCCCTGTGGGGCCCGCTGGACACCGAGCTGCTGAAGATCGCCGGTGGCAAGGAGTCCCTGGACAAGGGTCTGGGCACCGCCGAGACCTCGATCGCCAAGCTGGTCCCGGACTTCAGCAAGTGATCCCCAGTGGCCGCCGGAACTCCCTGATCATGGGGGGAGAGTTCCGGCGGCCACCGGCCTGTACAGCCGTACACCCTGATCTGTCGATCCTCATGAAGGTTGTCGAACCATGACAGTCGCCATCGACCGCGCGACCGGCAAGCGCCACGGAGACCGCCCGCCGCGGCCCGGACTGGGCACGCGCCTGAAGCACGGCTACCAGAAGCACTGGTACGCCTACGCGATGATCGCCCCGGTGGTGATCGTCCTCGGCGTCCTCGTGCTCTATCCCCTGGTGTACGGCTTCTATCTCACCCTCACCGACGCCAACAGCCTCAACAGCGCCCGCACCATCGGCGTCAACGAGATCGAGGCCACCTACAAGTTCATCGGCTTCGACAACTACGCCGACATCCTGTGGGGCGACACGGCGTACGACCGCTTCTGGTCGCACTTCATCTGGACGATCTTCTGGACGGCGGCCTGCGTCACCCTCCACTACACGATCGGCCTGGGCCTGGCCCTGCTGCTCAACCAGAAGCTGCGCGGGCGCACCCTGTACCGGCTGATCCTGATCCTGCCGTGGGCCGTGCCGACCTTCGTCACCGTCTTCGGGTGGCGGTTCATGCTCGCCGACGGCGGCATCATCAACTCGTTCCTGGAGACACTCCACCTGCCGACACCGCTGTGGCTGGAGGACACCTTCTGGCAGCGGTTCGCCGCGATCATGGTCAACACCTGGTGCGGTGTGCCGTTCATGATGCTGTCGCTGCTGGGCGGACTGCAGTCCATCGACTCCTCGCTGTACGAGGCGGCCGAGATGGACGGCGCGACCAAGTGGCAGCAGTTCCGGTACGTCACCCTGCCGGGCCTGAGGTCCGTCAGCTCCACCGTCGTACTCCTCGGCATCATCTGGACCTTCAACCAGTTCGCCATCATCTTCCTGCTGTTCGGCGACACCGCCCCCGACGCCCAGATCCTGGTCACCTGGGCCTACTACCTCGGCTTCGGACAGCAACCGCGCGACTTCGCGCAGTCGGCCGCCTACGGCATGCTGCTGCTGGCCATCCTCGTCGTCTTCACCTCCTTCTACCGCCGCTGGCTGAACCGCAATGACCAGCAGCTCGCGATCTGAGGCAGGAGTCCCCATGAGTACGACCACTGTTGAGACCCCGGCGACAAAGCAGGACTCCGTGACCACTGCCACCCCGCGCAAGGTGCGCCGCCGCGGCCTCGGCGCCTCCCTGACCTCCCACGGCATCCTGATCGTGGCGAGCCTGATCGCGCTCTTCCCCGTCGGCTGGCTGGTCTTCCTGTCCCTCGGCCCGGACAAGGACGACTATCTCCACCCGGGCGGCATCTGGAAGAAGATGACGCTGGACAACTACACGTTCGTCCTTCAGGAGACGAAGTTCCTCGACTGGCTGACCAGCACGCTCATCGTCACGCTGGGCACCACGCTCATCGGCGTCACCATCGCCGCCACGACCGGGTACGCGGTCTCGCGGATGCGCTTCCCGGGCTACAAGAAGTTCATGTGGGTGCTGCTCGTGACCCAGATGTTCCCGGTGGCCGTCCTCATGGTGCCGATGTACCAGATCCTTTCCGAGTTTCAGCTCATCGACACCTACCTCGGTCTCATCCTCGTCTACTGCTCGACGATCGTGCCGTACTGCGCCTGGCTGATGAAGGGCTACTTCGACACGATCCCGTTCGAGATCGACGAGGCGGGACGCGTCGACGGACTGAGCCCCTTCGGCACCTTCGCGCGACTGATCCTGCCGCTCGCCAAGCCGGGCCTCGCGGTCGCCGCGTTCTACAGCTTCCTCACGGCCTTCGGCGAGGTCGCGTTCGCGTCGACGTTCATGCTGTCCGACACGAAGTACACGTTCGCGGTCGGACTGCAGACGTTCGTGAGTGAGCACGACGCCCAGCGGAACCTGATGGCCGCGACGGCGGTGCTGATCGCCATACCGGTCTCCGCCTTCTTCTACTTCGTCCAGAAGAACCTGGTCACCGGCCTCACGGCAGGCGGCACGAAGGGCTGAGCCGCACGCTCCCCGAAACCCGAGACGGTCGCGGTGTCCATCCGACCCCGCTGTCACCGCGGCCGTCTCGTCATCACCGTTGAAACGCACACCTGACCCCATGACCCCGTTACGTACCAAGGACGCCATGAGCCAGCAGCACTCCGCCATCGCCCCGGCCCCGACCCCCGCCAAAGCCAAGCGCGGCGACTGGTGGCGGGACGCGGTGATCTACCAGGTCTATCCGCGCAGCTTCGCCGACAGCAACGGCGACGGCATGGGTGATCTGGAAGGCGTACGCTCCCGTCTCCCGTATCTGCGCGACCTCGGCGTGGACGCCGTGTGGCTCAGCCCCTTCTACGCCTCCCCGCAGGCCGACGCCGGCTACGACGTCGCCGACTACCGGGCCGTCGACCCGATGTTCGGCAACCTGCTCGACGCGGACGCGCTGATCCGCGACGCGCGCGAGCTGGGCCTGCGGATCATCGTCGACCTGGTGCCCAACCACTCCTCCGACCAGCACGAGTGGTTCAAGCGGGCGATCGCCGAGGGACCGGGCTCCCCGCTGCGCGACCGCTACCACTTCCGTCCCGGCAAGGGCGCGAACGGTGAACTGCCGCCCAACGACTGGGAGTCCATCTTCGGCGGCCCGGCGTGGACGCGGGTCGCCGACGGGGAGTGGTATCTGCACCTCTTCGCACCCGAGCAGCCCGACTTCAACTGGGAACACCCGGCGGTGGGCGACGAGTTCCGCTCCATCCTCCGGTTCTGGCTGGACATGGGCGTCGACGGCTTCCGTATCGACGTCGCGCACGGCCTGGTGAAGGCGGAGGGGCTGCCGGACCTCGGATCCCACGAGCAGCTCAAGCTGCTGGGCAACGATGTCATGCCGTTCTTCGACCAGGACGGTGTGCACGCGATCTACCGCCAGTGGCGCACGATCCTCGACGAGTACGCGGGCGAGCGGATCTTCGTCGCCGAGGCGTGGACGCCGACCGTCGAGCGCACCGCGAACTACGTCCGCCCCGACGAGCTGCACCAGGCGTTCAACTTCCAGTACCTGGGCACGGACTGGGACGCGCAGGAGCTCCGCGAGGTCATCGACCGCACCCTGGAGGCGATGCGCCCCGTCGGCGCCCCCGCCACCTGGGTGCTCTCCAACCACGACGTCACCCGCCACGCGACGCGCTTCGCCAACCCGCCGGGCCTCGGCACCCAGATCCGCACGGCGGGCGACCGCGAGCTGGGCCTGCGCCGAGCCCGCGCGGCGACCCTGCTGATGCTGGCCCTGCCCGGTTCGGCGTACGTCTACCAGGGCGAGGAGCTCGGCCTGCCGGACGTCGTCGACCTGCCCGACGAGGTCCGCCAGGACCCGGCGTACTTCCGCGGCGCCGGCCAGGACGGCTTCCGCGACGGCTGCCGGGTGCCGATCCCGTGGACCCGCACCGGATCGTCGTACGGCTTCGGCAGCGGGGGCAGCTGGCTGCCGCAGCCGGCGTCCTGGGGTGAGCTGAGCGTCGAGGCCCAGACCGGCGTCGCCGACTCGACCCTGGAGCTCTACCGCGCCGCCTTCGCGGCCCGCCGCCGCCACCCCGACCTCGGGGCCGGCGACGAGGTGGAGTGGCTGCGCGCACCCGAGGGCGTCCTGGCCTTCCGGCGCGGCGAGTTCGTCTGCGTGACGAACACGACCGGCGAGTCCGTCACCCTCCCCGCCCACGGCCGCACGCTGCTGACCAGCGACGAGATCACCGAGGCGGACGGCGAGGCGAAGGTCCCGTCGGACACCACGGTGTGGTGGACGACGGCCTGACCGACCACACCTGTGGCCCCCCACCGCACGGTGGGGGGCCACAGGCCGTTGTGCGGATCGGCTACTTCCAGCTGTCCGTCGAGGTGTAGCCGCTCGACGTCCCCGTCGTGTACGACCGGTTCGTGCCCGATTCCCAGGTGACCTTCCCGGAGCTGTCCTTCTTGAGGTACTTGTACTCGAAGGCCGTGCTCCTGGGGACGATCACCGACCTGCTCCAGGCCGGGTACGCCGCCGAGGACAGGGGGATCGCGTCGGCCGTGTTCCAGGAGCCGAGGGAGGGGATGGAGCCGACGACGTAGACGTTCGCGCCCCAGTCGGTCGTGGCGGTGACGTTGAAGGTGACGTCGGTGGCGCCCGCGTTCGCCAGGTTCCAGGAGTTGTTCAGGGCGATCGCCGAAGTCGTCGTGGTGGCCGCCCTGTTGGCGTTGGACTCCCAGGTCACGCTCCCGGAAGCGTTCTTCTTGAGGTACTTGTACTCGAACGACGTGTTGACCGGCACGCTCGCCGTCCCCGACCAGACCGGGTAGCCCGACGACGACAGCTTCACCGCCTTCGACGTGTCCCAGCCGCCCAGCGCCGCGATCGAACCGACCACATAGACGTCCTGGCCGGTCGTGGTGGGCGCGTATGCGTTGAAGGTCGCCGTCACCGTGGAGGTGCCGTCGTCCGGGTCCTCGCAGGTGTCGCAGGGCCTGAACGCACCGTCGTAGAAGGCGATCGCGCTCTTCGCGGGGATCGTCAGACTCGCGTTGCCGCCGGACACCGTCACCGTCGTCGCGCCGTTGTCGATGACGTTCGCGTAGGTGCCGTCGGCCATCCCGGTCGCGAAGGTGTACGTCGCCGCCGACGAGCCGTTGTTCAGCGCGACGTAGCCCGCCGTGCCCCGCCCGAAGCCGATGACGCTCGACGACTTCGTCGCCCAGTTGGCCACCGCCTGTGAGCCCACCGCGTTGTGCCACTTCACCATGCCGGTGACGGCGGTGTCGCGCTGCAGGCAGTACCAGCCGTTGGAGCAGTTCGTGTCCGTCACGAAGCCGCCAGAGTTCGGCGGCGCCTGGTCGGAGGAGGAGAACTCGAAGCCCGAGTACACCGTCGGCGTCGACCACTTGTAGGCCAGCTGGAAGACGTTGGCGAGACGGTAGGTGTCGCCGTCCTTGTAGCTCATGTGCAGGCCGTTGCGCTCGGTGTCGTGGTTGGTCACGAAGGACACCGAGTTCGCCGGGGCCAGCACGCCCGAGGACGGCAGCGACTCCAGGTCGCTCACATTGCCCTGGAACGCCGACTTCACCCGGCTCGCGTACGTGAAGTCCAGCACGTCACCGGAGGCGTAGTAGTCGGAGGCCGCCGGTGTCGAACCCGGATACACCTCCTGGAAGACGTACGGCTGCGCACCCGACGTCGTGCTGTTCAGCTTCGCCCGGATCGCGTTCAGGTCGGCGACCGGCATGTGCTTGGCCGCGTCGACACGGAAACCGTCGACCCCCAGCGCGATCTGCTTGTTCAGATACGCCGCGATGCCCGAGCGGACGTCGTCGTCCTCCGTCTCCAGGTCGGGCAGGCCCAGCAGCTCGCAGTTCTGGATCTCGGAGAGGTTCGACCAGTCGTCGATGATCAGGTCGGAGTCGTTGCACTCCGCCGACGTGTGGTAGTCGTCCGGGTCCCAGTCGGGGGTGTCGTACTTGTTGGTGATCGTCGTGCCGTGGTAGCCGGTGCCGGTCTGCGCGGCCGTGTGGTTGATCACCGCGTCCGTGTATACCTTCACGCCCGCGGCATGGCAGGCGGTCACCATCGAGGCGAACTGCGCCGCCGTCCCGAAGCGGCCGTTCAGGTCGTAGGAGTACGGCTGGTAGACGTCCCACCAGTAGTAGTTGGTCTGCTTCAGCGACTCGGACGGCGGCGCGACCCACACCGCGCCGTAGCCGTTCGGGCCGAGCACGTTCGTGCACTCGGCGGCGACCGAGTCCCAGTTGTAGGACCAGAGGTTGGCGATCACATCACCCGAGGTCGTGGCGTCCGCCTGCGCGGGAGTGGCGGGCAGGGCGACGGCCCCTGCGAGGGCGAGGGCGCCGGCCGCCACGGCAGTCACGGTGCGGCGCAGGACACCAGGGGGGCGGGGTCTCATGGGCATGTGCGGCTCCGTATGCGATTGTTCGGGATATCGACCAGAGGTCAGGGATTCAACAACTCGTGAGCGTGGGGGAGTTGGTAAGGGCACGTCAAGGTTGTCGGTGAAACTTCTTGCTATGAATTTCAACCCTCTTGCTGTAAACCTTTCGTTAGCGGTACGTTCACGGCCGGCGCCCGGCAACGAAGCCGCGCCGCGGCGCAGGGGGGATCCGAACTGAGCCGCTCTCGCAAGGAGTTCAGCCTGTGATATCGACACGCTCGGCGCCCCCGAAGCGCCACAGGAAGCGACGCAGTACCGCCCTCGCGGCCACGGTGACCGCGTTCGCCGCAGCGGGCGCCGCGGCCCTGTGGGCCCCCGGCGGCACGGCATCCGCCGCTCCGCCCGGCACCAAGGACGTCACCGCGGTGATGTTCGAGTGGAACTTCGCCTCGGTCGCCAAGGAGTGCACCAACACCCTCGGCCCCGCCGGCTACGGCTATGTCCAGGTCTCCCCGCCCGCCGAGCACATCCAGGGCTCCCAGTGGTGGACCTCGTACCAGCCGGTCAGCTACAAGATCGCCGGTCGCCTCGGCGACGCCACCGCCTTCAAGAACATGATCGACACCTGTCATGCCGCGGGCGTGAAGGTCGTCGCCGACACCGTCATCAACCACATGTCCGCGGGCAGCGGCACCGGCACCGGCGGCTCGTCGTACACCAAGTACAACTACCCCGGCCTGTACTCCTCGGCCGACATGAACGACTGCACGGCGAGCATCAGCGACTACACCAACCGCACCAACGTCCAGAACTGCGAACTCGTCGGCCTCGCCGACCTGGACACGGGTGAGGAATACGTCCGCTCCGCCATCGCCGGCTACATGAACAGCCTTCTGGGCTACGGAGTCGACGGTTTCCGCGTCGACGCGGCCAAGCACATCCCGGCGGCCGACCTCGCCAACATCAAGTCGCGCCTGAGCAATCCCTCCGTGTACTGGAAGCAGGAGGTCATCTACGGCAGCGGCGAGGCCGTCCAGCCCACCGAGTACACGGGCAACGGCGACGTCCAGGAGTTCCGCTACGCCTACGACCTCAAGCGGGTCTTTAATAACGAGAACCTCGCCTACCTGAAGAACTACGGCGAGGGCTGGGGCTACATGAGTAGCGGGGTGGCGGGCGTCTTCGTCGACAACCACGACACCGAGCGCAACGGCAGCACCTTGAACTACAAGGACGGGGCCAATTACACCCTGGCCAACGTCTTCATGCTCGCCCACCCGTACGGCGCCCCGGACATCAACTCCGGCTACGAGTGGTCCGACTCGGACGCGGGACCGCCGAACGGCGGCTCCGTGACCGCCTGCTACCAGAACGGCTGGAAGTGCCAGCACGCCTGGCCGGAGATCATCCGCATGGTCGCCTTCCGCAACGCCACCCGCGGCGAGTCGGTCACCAACTGGTGGGACAACGGCGGCGACGCCATCGCCTTCGGGCGGGGCAGCAAGGGCTA
>JABFVM010000513.1 GCA_013362785.1 Streptomyces sp.
GCCGCCGGGCCGCCGTTGAGCGCGTTGGCCCAGTGCTCCACGCGCAGCCGGGTCTCGAACAGGGCGTGCGGGAAGGAGGCGACGTCGCCGGCGGCGTAGATGTCGGGGTCGGAGGTGCGCAGCCGCTCGTCGACCACGACGCCGCGGCCGTGGGGGCGGTCGGCGATCTCCAGCCCGGCCGCCTCCGCGAGGCCGATGCGCGGGGCCGCGCCGATCGCCGCGAGGACGTCGTGCGCGGGGTGCTCCTCGCCGTCGTCGGTGCGCGCGGCCAGCACCATGCCGTCCTGGCCGACGATCTCCGTCAGCCGCCGGCCGAAGTGGAAGCGCACGCCGTGCTCGCGGTGCAGCTCGGCGAAGACGGCGCCCAGCTCGGGGCCGAGGACGCCGTGCAGCGGGGTCGGGTTGTGCTCGATGACGGTGACCTCGGCGCCGTACTCCCGGGCCGCCGCCGCGACCTCCAGGCCGATCCAGCCGGCGCCGGCGATCACGATGTGCCCGTTGTCCCGGCCGAGCGAGGCGAGGACGCCCTTGAGGCGCTCGGCGTGCGCGAGGCGGCGCAGGTGGTGGACGCCGGCCAGGTCGGTGCCGGGGATGTCCAGGCGGCGCGGTTCGGCGCCGGTGGCCAGCAGGAGCTTGTCGTAGTGGACGAGGGTGCCGTCCTCGCCGAACCGCACGGTCTTCGCCGTACGGTCGATGGCGTCGACGGTCTGGCCGAGGTGCAGCTCGATGTCGTTGCGCGCGTACCAGGCGGGCTCGTGCACGAAGACGCTGTCGCGCTCCTCCTTGCCGAGGAGGTAGCCCTTGGAGAGCGGCGGCCGCTCGTACGGGTGGTCGCGCTCGTCGCAGATCAGTATCACCCGCCCGGTGAAGCCCTCCGCGCGGAGCGTCTCGGCCGCCTTCGCGCCGGCGAGTCCTCCTCCGACGATGACGAATGTCTGATCCGCGTCGACCACTTGATGCCTCCTACCGGGGGGTCCGGGGGTGTCGCCCCGGAAAACACAGCGCGTGCCGCCACATGCGAGCGTCCCGCACGCAGCGTGATGCGGGAAGAGGGGGTGACCCGATCAGGCCACGCAGGGTCACTTTCGGGTATCCGTTCGCCTCCTGCGTCTCATCTGTCCCGGGCGGGTGTACGCACCGTCCCGACGCGCCGTCCGATGCGCCGTCACGCGGGTCCGCGCGCTCAGAGGCGTTGGGTGAGCCGCGCGTGCAGGGAGCGGGCGGAGGCGTCCGTCAGGGAGGCGATCTGGTCGACGATCACCCGTTTGCGGGCGCGGTCGTCGCCGGCCGCGTCGAACAGCGCGCGGAACTGCGGGTCCAGCCCGTCGGGGGCGCGGGCGGTGAGCGCCTCGGCCAGCTCGGCGACCACGATCCGCTGGTCGGCGCGGAGCCGCTCCTGCTCGGCGCGCTGCATGACGTACCGGTCGGCGACCGCCTTGAGGACCGCGCACTCCAGGCGGGTCTCGCGCGGTACGACGAGTTCGGCGCCGTAGCGGGTGAGCCGGCCGTCGCCGTACGCCGCGCGGGTGGCGGCCTCGGCGGCCAGGCAGAAGCGGCCGATGAGCTGGCTGGTGGCGTCCTTGAGGCGGGCCTGCGCCACGGCCGAGCCGTCGTAGCCGTGCGGCCACCAGGGTTCCTCCTGGAGGCGGTCGAGCGCGGCGGCCAGTTCCGCCGGGTCGGTGTCCTCGGGGACGTACCGTCCGACGGCGACCGCGAAGACGGCCGCGCGTTCGGGTTCGGCGTGCAGGCAGTTGGGGTCGATATGGCCGGCGTGCAGGCCGTCCTCGACGTCGTGCACCGAGTACGCCACGTCGTCGGACCAGTCCATGACCTGGGCCTCGAAGGTGGTGCGGGTGCCGGGGGCGTCCTTGCGGACCCAGTCGAAGACGGGACGGTCGTCCTCGTAGACGCCGAACTTCGGGGACTTCGGGTCGGTGGGGTGGGCGCCTCGGGGCCAGGGGTACTTGGTGGCGGCGTCGAGGGTGGCGCGGGTGAGGTTGAGGCCGACGGAGCCCTCGGGGGTGAACCGTTTGGGTTCGATGCGGGTGAGGAGTCTCAGGGACTGGGCGTTGCCCTCGAAGCCGCCGCAGTCCTCGGCGAATTCGTTGAGGGCGACTTCGCCGTTGTGGCCGAAGGGGGGGTGGCCGAGGTCGTGGGAGAGGCAGGCGGCTTCCACGAGGTCGGGGTCGCAGCCGAGGGCTGCGCCGAGTTCTCGGCCGACCTGGGCGCACTCCAGGGAGTGGGTGAGGCGGGTTCGGGGGCTGGGGTCCCAGGCGTTGCTGTGGGTTCCCGGTGTGACGACCTGGGTTTTGCCGGCGAGCCTTCTGAGTGCGGCGGAGTGCAGTACGCGGGCGCGGTCCCGTTGGAAGGCGGTGCGGCCTGGGCGTTTGTCGGGTTCGGGGGCCCAGCGTTCGACTGCCGACTCGTCGTAGTACATGCACCGACAGTACGGGCAGACACTGACAAACGGAGGGCTGCCTTGCGCCTACTCGTCTGCCGACCCCTGAGGCGCTGCGTGTGCGGGTGGTTCGTGGCTTGTCGCGCCCACGCGGCGGAGCCGCAAATCAATACAGCCCCGCGCCCCTTGAGGGCGTAGCCCTCCCCGGCGCTTTTAAGCCGACGCCAGTTCCTGTGTCGTCGTCACCGGCGTTGCGGCCATCCGGTCGTAGCGGTGGAGGAGCAGGCGGGCCATCGCCGGGTGGGTGCCCAGTGGGGCCGAGGCCAGCCACGGGGCCGCCTCGGCGGACTCTGTTGCGAAGCGGCCGGGGGCCGTGAAGTAGGAGGCGACGGCGACCCTTGTGCGGCCGCGGGATGCCAGGGCGGCCAGGGCGTCGGGGACCGTCGGGGCCGCCGTCGTCGCGTAGGCCGGGACGACCGGGACGCCCAGGCGGTTGGCGAGGAGATGGGCGGTGCGGGAGGTGTCGACCTTCGACTCGGGGTCGCGGGAGCCCGCCGCCGCGAGGATCACGGCGCTCGTGCGGCGTGTCGGCTCGTCCATGCGGGTGCGCCAGCCCGCCTCCACGAGGCGGGAGTAGAGGGCCTCCACCAGCAGGGGGTGCGGGCCGAGGGCGCCGGCCACGCGGGCGCGTACCCGCGACTCGGCGGCCATCTCGGGGATGTCCCGCTTGATGTGGTAGCCGCGGCTGAGCAGGAGGGGGACGAGGATCGCCTCGCGGTCGCCGAGGGCGGCGAGGGTGTCGGGGAGCAGCGGCTCGTTGAGCTCGATGTGGCCGAGGTGGACCGGCAGGGTGGGGCGCAGCTCGCGGACCTTGTCGAGGAGCGCGCGCACGGTGCTCAGGGCGCGCGGGTCGCGGCTGCCGTGGGCCACGACGACGAGCGCGGGCGGTTCGGGGCGCCGCCTGCCGTCGAGCGAGACGAGGCTGAGCTGACTGGCGAGCTGGCTGCTGATCCGGTTCATGATGTGCGCCGTACTGTCGAGGTGGGCCCCCGTTCCGGGGAGGGTCGTGGACTCGTCGCGAAGCGGGTTCGACGCCGTCATGAACCGATGGTGGCGGCGGTACGTTGCCTCCCCGTTTCACAGGAATGACGGGTTCTTACGCCGGGTTCACGCAACGGTGTCAGGGCTGTGTGAGGCGGCGTGACCTGCGGATTCGAAAGGTGACGTGAAGCTGGTCACGTTGCGTTCGGTGAACCGCCGAGGGCGACAGGACGTCCCTGAGTGTCGAGGGCGGGCCGTGAGCCGCCCCGGGGAGGGACTGTCCGATGCGTCTGCCGAAGCCGCGCCGACCGAGACTGCCGCGCACCCGTACCGGGCAGCGGCGCCTGGTGCAGGCCGTGATGGCCGGGTGCGTACTGGCGCTGCTGCCGGCCACCTGGATGTACGTCGTGACCGGTGACCGGCTGCGCACCACGGCCGACGTGCCGCGCACCGACGTCGCCGTCGTCTTCGGTGCCGGGCTGTGGGACGGCGAGCCGTCGCCGTACCTCGCCCACCGGCTCGACGCGGCGGCGAAGCTGTACCGCGACGGCCGGATCAAGGTCGTCCTCGTCACCGGCGACAACAGCCGCGAGGACTACGACGAGCCCGACGCCATGCGCGCCTATCTGACCCGGCACGGTGTGCCCGACTCGCGGATCGTGAGTGACTACGCCGGCTTCGACACCTGGGACTCCTGTGTCCGGGCCAAGGAGATCTTCGGGGTCGACCGGGCGGTGCTGATCAGCCAGGGCTTCCACATCCGGCGGGCGGTCGCGCTGTGCCAGGAGGCGGGGGTGGCGTCGTACGGCGTGGGGGTCGACGCCAAGCATGACGTGACCTGGTACTACGGCGGTACGCGGGAGCTCTTCGCGGCCGGGAAGGCTGCGCTGGACGCCGTGTTCGAGCCCGACCCCCGGTTCCTCGGGCCGCGGGAGACCGGGGTGGCGAAGGCGTTGGCGGCGGAGCGGTAGCGGCGCCCGGCGGGAGCGGCGTATGCCTCGTGCGCGCGTTTTGTCGCGCGCACGCCAGCCAACCGCGTGAAGAAAACCGCGGACGCGTTCCGTGATCGGGCGACTACTCCTAGCGTCCAGTGGGTGTGCGGCGGCGGATCCGGCCGACCGCCGCGAGCTGGGGGAAGGGACAACTGATGACTCGTCTTCGGTCCGCACTCGCCGTGGCCGCCGCGGCCATACTGATCAGCGCGGGCACCGCCGCCGGAACCGCCACCGCCGCCGACGACGCGCAGGTGAGGGAGCCGGGCTGTGCCCATGTCGTCGGCCAGGGCTACGGCTGGGCGGACATCTGGAACGAGTGCGGGTACACGATCCTCGCGACCGTCGAGGTCGACGGTTTCGATCCGCCGTGCATCCAGATCGGTCCGGGCGCGGTCGGGAGGATCGGTCTGGAGCCGGGCGACGAGCCGTACTACGCCTACGTGTGCTGACTCGGAGGCGCGGCTGCCGAATCGGACGTAAGGGTGCTGACTCAGGGGGCCCTCTGACCAAGGGCCGTCCCTGATCGGGCGGGAGTGGGGCCGTCGCCCTGCTCCCGCCCTCGGCGTTCGCGTGCCCTGCGGCGTCCCGGTCCCGGGTTCAGCGGCCGGTGAAACGCGGTGGGCGTTTCTCCAGGAACGCGCTCATGCCCTCCTTCTGGTCCTCCGTCGCGAACAGGGCGTGGAACACCCGGCGTTCGAAGAGGATGCCGTCGCGGAGCCCGGTTTCCAGGGCCCGGTCGACGCACTCGCGGGCCGCCGTGACCGCCGCGCGGCCGTGCGAGGCGATCGTCGCCGCCGCCTCCAGGGCCTCGGGCAGGACCCGGTCGTCGGGGACCACTCGGGAGACAAGTCCGCAGCCGCCGGCCTCCCGTGCGTCCATCGTGCGGCCGGTGAGCACCAGGTCCATCGCCTTCGCCCGGCCGACCAGCCGGGTCAGGCGCTGGGTGCCGCCGATGCCCGGGATCACGCCCAGCTTGATCTCCGGCTGGCCGAAGACCGCCGACTCCCCCGCGATGACCAGGTCGCACATCATCGCCAGCTCACAACCGCCGCCCAGCGCATAGCCGCCCACGGCCGCGATCTTCGGGGTGCGGAGCGACGCGAACTCCTCCCAGGCTCCGAAGTAGTCCTCCGCCGCCATCTCGGCGGCCGTCTTCCCCGCCATCTCCTTGATGTCGGCGCCGGCCGCGAACACCCGTTCCGAGCCGGTGACGACGAAGCACCCCACCTCGGGGTCGGCGTCCAACGGGCGCAGGGCTTCGAGGAGTTCGGCCAGCAGGTCGCCGCTCAGCGCGTTGAGCACCTGCGGGCGGTGCAGGCGCACGGTCACCACGGCGCCGTCGCGCTCGATCTTCAGGTTGTCCATGAGTGCCTCCAGGTCCCTCGGTCGGGGGTCTACGAGTCCCAGATCGCGCCGTAGGCAGGAATCCCGCGCCGCTCCAGGCCGTGCACCACCTGCCAGGTGAGCTTCTTGTTGGAGATGCAGATGACGGCCTCGGCCCCGAAGTCCCGGTACGCCTCGTAGGCGAGCCGCACCATGTCGGGCTTGCCTTGCCGGGAGGTGTCCCAGACCAGGGCGTGCGGCTGGACCGCGAGGATCTCGTCGACCAGGGCGTCGCCGTAGGTGGTCCGGGGGTCACGGGTCGCCCAGACCAGGCGGGCGGGGACCTCGGCGGCCAGCAGATGGGGCAGGCAGGGGCCGATGCCGCTGCCGGTGGCGACGTAGACCACCTTCTTGAACAGGGTCTCGATGTTGGCGACACCCGCCGTGGTGATGCCCTTGACCCACACCTTCGGCGGCAGGTCGTCGATGAACGACCCGGTCCAGTCCCCGGCCCGGGAGATGGTGAGCCGGAAGCCGGACTCGCCGGGGGCCGGGACGTTGGCGAAGGAATGCCACTCCATGAGCGGGCTGCGGCTGATCGCCGTGGAGGAGCCCGCGAAGGGGGTCTCGCCGTGGTCGAAGCGGGCGAGGACGACATGCGGAGAGGGGCGTTCGAGGCGTACGGCGACCTTGCGCAGCCGTAGCCACGGCAGGGCGACGCTGAAGGTGACGACCGCCAGGACGGACACCTCGACCGGGCCCGGCGTGGACAGGAGCGTGTGCGCCCAGAAGAGGGCGAGGGCGCTCCAGCCGCCGAAGCGGTGGATCTTCTCGAAGTGGTCGTGGTGGCGGGAGCGGAAGGGCGGCAGTGCGGTGCCGACGATCACCGCGAGGAGCGCGACGAGGGTCCAGCTGACCGCGGCGAGCGGGCCGTCGGCTCCGGTGATCGTCAAGGTCAGCGTCAGGGCCAGGAACCAGGTCGCCCCCGCCAGCGCCCCGCCCATGTGCAGCCCGCCGAAGTGGTACACCTTGCCCAGCGTCCAGCGGATCTTCAGCGGCCAGGTGGGCGGCGCCCAGGTGGCCAGCCGGAAGAAGAGGTTGATGACGTACTGCTGCCGGACGAGGACGGCGAGCGCGAGGTCGGCCAGGGCCGCGCGGCCCATGGTCTGTGAGGAAGGGACCCAACTCGCCCACAGGAAGGCCAGGTTGGCGGTGATGACCAGTGCCGCCAGCCGGTTGTAGTGCATCAGGCGGGGGTGCTTGAGCAGGCGGCGTGGGAGCGAGGTGAGCGGGGGGAGTTCGACGGCCTCGCGGCGCAGGGACGTGGTCATCGGGCCACCGCCATGCGCTCCTCGACCATCCGCAGCAGCGCCTGCTTGTCGATCTTGCCGCGGTCGGTCTCCGGCAGGAATGGCAGGGGCATGACATGCTCGGGGACGCAGTAGTACGGCAGCGCGTCCGCCACCGCGCGCCGGGCCGTGTCCGGGTCGACGTCGGCCGGGCAGACGAAGGAGACGAGGGTGCGGGCGTCCCGCTTCAGGGTCACCGCACGCAGACAGCCGTCCACCCGCTCCAGTACCGAGGAGACGGAGTCGAGCTCGACCCGGAAACCGCGCACCTTGACCTGGTCGTCGGTGCGGCCGAGGTGTTCGAGCGCGCCGTCGGGGGTCCAGCGGCCGAGGTCGCGGGTGCGGAACATCCGACGGCCGGCGCCCAGGAACGGGTCCGGGGCATAGCGCTCCGCGTTGAGGTCGTCGTTGCCGAGATAGCCGGCCGACACACAGTCGCCGCCCGCCCACATCTCCCCCACCTCGCCGATGGGCAGGGGGCGGCGAGCGGCGTCGAGGACGTAGACCGTGTTGTTGGGGGTGGGGCGGCCGATGCCGAGCAGCGGGTCGGACGGGCGGTGGCGCTGCATCGTGTTGACGATGGTCGTCTCGGTCGGGCCGCAGCAGTTGTGGAAGGCGGCGGTGCGGGCCCACCGGTCGGCGAGCGGGCGCGGGCAGGGCTCCCCGGCGACGGCGACCGTACGGACGCCCGGGCAGGCCGCCGGATCGATGCCGGACAGCACGGTCGGGGTCGCGATCAGGACGTCGGCCGTACGGGCCGCCGCCGCGATGTCCTTGCCGCGGAGCACGAGGGTGCCGCCGTGGGTGAGACAGCCGAGGATCTCCCAGGCGGCCATGTCGAAGGCGACGTTGAGCAGCTGGGCGACCCGGTCGCCGGGGCGGATGCCGAGGCCGCCGGGTTCGGTGAGGAGGATGTTGGCGACGTTGCGGTGGGTGACCTTCACCCCGTTGGGGCGGCCGGTGGTGCCGGAGGTGAACAGGACGTAGCAGCCGTCGTCGGGGCGTACCGGGGTGCGGGGATCACAGGTCCGTGTGTGCGAGGTCCGGGGATGCGTGGCATACGGCTGTGGCGTGTCCAGCGTGATCATCAGGTGGCCGTCCGGCAGCGGCACCCGGTGGGTGTGCTCGGCGACCGTGAGGACGACGCGGGTGCGGGCGGTGCGGACGACGTGGGCGAGCTGGTCCGGGGGCGTGAGGCCGATGTCCTGGGGGACGTAGGCGGCGCCCGCCTTCAGGATGCCGAGCAGGCCGACGAGCATCGGGATCGAGCGGCGCACGAAGAGGCCGACGTGATCACCGGGGCGTACGCCCTCGCGGGCGAGCCGGGCGGCGAGGGCGTCGGCGTGCCGGTCCAGCTCGCTGTAGGTGATGCGGTCGCCAAGGTGCTCGGCGGCGACGGCGTGCGGGGCGGCCGCGGCCTGCCGTTCGACGGCGCGGTGGACGAGCGGGTCGGGGACGGGGACGGTGGGGCCGCGACCGTACTGCCAGAAGAGGCGCTGGTCACGGGGGGTGAGATGGCCCAGCGGGCCGGGGGTGCGCAGGGGCATGACGTGGGGACCTCCTGGCTGTTTCGAGTACCGAATGCCGTGCGGAGTCCATGCGTCGTACAGCGCTAGCGCAGTGCTGGACGTGCGGACGACTGTAGCTCTGGCTTTTCAACTCTCAACAAGGCGTGACCGGCCAACTACGAGGCCGAATGAGCCACATGTGGCGTCTTTCACACCAGCGGCAACTTTCGTACCGCCCGGCGGCGACTTCATGCGGGGCGCCTGTGCGCCTCACGGCGGCCGGGCGGCGACGGGGAGGTCACCGTCCCGGCCGCGTAACAGGGAGCCGTCCCGCACGTAACACGCCCGACTCACGCTGGACGGCATGCCGAACTCCGCGACACCCACGCACTGCCCGTACTGCGCCCTGCAGTGCGGAATGAACCTCACGCCCTTGCGGGACGGGGGTGTCGCGGTGGTCGAGCGCCCGGACTTCCCGGTGAACAAGGGGGCGCTGTGCGGCAAGGGCCGTACGGCTCCCGCGGTGCTGGCGTCGGGCGTCCGCCTGACGTCGCCGTTGGTGCGCTCGGCCGACGGCACGCTCGTGCCGGCCGGCTGGGACGAGGCGCTCGACCGTGTCGCCGAGGGCCTGCGCCGCACGCGTACGGAACATGGCCCGGACGCGTGCGGGGTCTTCGGCGGGGGCGGCCTGACGAACGAGAAGGCGTACAACCTCGGCAAGTTCGCGCGGATCGTGCTCGGCACCTCGCAGATCGACTACAACGGCCGGTTCTGCATGTCCTCGGCCGCCGCGGCCGGGATCAAGGCGTTCGGCCTGGACCGGGGGCTGCCCTTCCCGCTGGAGGACATCCCGAAGACCGGCTGCGTCATCCTCGTCGGCTCCAACCTCGCCGAGACGATGCCGCCGTCGCTGCGCTTCTTCAACGAGCTGCGCGAGAACGGCGGCACGCTGATCGTCATCGACCCGCGCCGCACCAAGACCGCCGAACAGGCCGACCTGCACCTCGCGCCCCGGCCCGGCACCGACCTCGCGCTGGCCCTCGGCCTGCTGCACCTGGTCGTCGCCGAGGGGCGGGTGGACGAGGAGTACGTCCAGGAGCGCACGGCCGGCTGGGAGGACGCGCGGGCCGCCGCGATGGCGCACTGGCCGGAGTACGTGGAGCGGATCACGGGGGTGTCCGTTCCTCAACTCCGGGAAGCCGTACGGCTGTTCTGCGAGCCCGAGCACGCGATGGTGCTGACCGCGCGCGGGCCCGAGCAGCAGTCCAAGGGCACGGACACGGTGGGCGCGTGGATCAACCTGTGTCTGGCGACGGGTCGGGCGGGGCGTCCGCTGTCCGGCTACGGCTGCCTGACCGGGCAGGGCAACGGGCAGGGCGGGCGCGAGCACGGTCAGAAGGCCGACCAGTTGCCCGGCTACCGCAAGCTGGACGACCCGGCGGCGCGCCGGCATGTCGCCGAGGTGTGGGGCGTGGACCCGGACAGTCTGCCCGGCCCGGGGCGCAGTGCCTACGAGCTGCTGGACGCGCTGGGCACCGACATCAAGTCCCTCCTGCTCATGGCCTCCAACCCCGTGGTGTCGGCGCCGCGTGCCGCGCACATCGAGGAGCGCATCAAGTCCCTGGACTTCCTCGCCGTGTGCGACGTGGTGCTCTCGGAGACGGCCGAGCTCGCCGACGTCGTCCTGCCGGTCACGCAGTGGGCGGAGGAGACGGGCACCACCACCAACCTGGAGGGCCGCGTCCTGCTGCGCCGCCGCGCCATCACCCCGCCGGAGGGCGTCCGCAGCGACCTGGAGGTCATGCACGAGCTCGCGGCCCGGCTGGGCGGGGAACGGGGGCTGGAGAAGGGCTTCCCGACCGACCCCGAGGAGGTCTTCGAGGAGCTGCGGCGGGCGAGCGCGGGCGGCGCGGCGGACTACTCGGGGATCACCTACCGGAGGCTGGCGGAGGAGAACGGGGTGTTCTGGCCATGCCCCGCGGCGCCGGACGGGAACGGCACCACCGAGCATGCCGACGACCCGGCGCAGGACGACGACGCCACGGGCGACGAGGCCACCGCCGCCGTACCGCACCCCGGCACGCCCCGCCTCTTCCTCGACCGCTTCGCCACGCCCGACGGACGCGCGAGGTTCGTCCCCGTCACGCACCGGGCGGCGGCCGAGGAACCCGATGACGAGTACCCGGTGCTGCTGACGACGGGGCGGGTCGTGGCGCAGTACCAGTCCGGCGCCCAGACCCGCCGCGTGGACGAGCTGAACGCCGCCGCGCCGGGCCCGTTCGTGGAGCTGCACCCCCGCCTTGCGGCGCGGCTCGGGGCGGCCGACGGCGACCCGGTGGCCGTGATCTCCCGCCGGGGCCGCGCGGTGGCCCCCGCCCGCATCACGACCGCCATCCGCCCGGACACCGTCTTCATGCCCTTCCACTGGCCGGGCGAGGGCCG
>JABFVM010000504.1 GCA_013362785.1 Streptomyces sp.
GGGGTGAGCGGGGGAGTGTCGGCCTCCCGGACCACGATCACGTCTTGAAGGCCGACGTCGCGCAGACCCCGGGCTGTCCGAGGTCTCAGCCGGCGATCGGGCCCAGCTCGATGTCCGAGACCGTGAGGCTGAGGGACTTCACGGAGGCGTCGGTCAGAACGGGCAGGCCGTTCGGGCCGGGGGCGAACTTGGCGGTCAGGCCGTCCACGGAGCCGCTGACGGAAAGGCCGCCCGCGACGCTGTCGAGCTCGGCGTCGGCTATCTCACGGGTCTCGATGCGAGAGATGTTGCTCATGGTGATGGGCGTCCTTCTTC
This sequence comes from Streptomyces sp., assembly GCA_013362785.1. GTDB lineage: Bacteria > Actinomycetota > Actinomycetes > Streptomycetales > Streptomycetaceae > Streptomyces. The sequence goes on from JABFVM010000504.1 coordinate 316, forward strand.
TCTGGTGGGTGGGCGCAATGCGTGGCGGCGCACTGCGACGGGAGCCCCACGAAGGCTCCCGCCATGCCGGGATCGAAGCACGCTCGCGCAAGGTTCGGTGAAGCAAAGGCCCGCCCCTTACGCACCGTTCACACGTTTGACCAAGCGTGTCCTTCAACGCCGTCAGCCCTCCACCGATCGACCGTCATCCCTCCACCCGGATCCCCAGCTGAGCCGCCAACACCGGTGCCAGATCCAGCAGTTGGCCCGAACTGATCACCGCGCCCGACAGCCGGTCCACACCCCGCACGATCTCCAGCTCCGCCGCCGAACGCAGATCGACGTCCGTCAGGGTCGCACCGGTGAGATCCGCGCCCTTCAGCGCGCAGTCCACGAACTCCACCCGCTCCAGCCGGGCGCCCCCGAAGTCCGGCTCCAGCAGGACGCAGCCCTCGAAGACCACGTCTCTGAGCTTGGCCTTGCGCAGGTTGAGGTAGTCGATCTTGCCGCCCCGGATCAGCACCCGCTCCAGTACGGCGCCGTGCAGCTGCACCCCGCCCAGCCGGGCGTCCACCAGCTCCACATCGCGCAGGTTCGACTCGGCGAGGTCGGTGCCGACGCCCCGTAGGCCCGTGAGGACGGAGTCGAGGATCCGGGCGTGCCGCAGTCTCGTCTCATCGAGGGCGCAGCCGCGCAGCGCGCAGTCCATGAAGCGGGCGCCCGCGCCGTCCTGCCCGGCGAGCTCCTCCTCCAGGAACTCCAGGCCGTCGTAGTCCCCGTCCGGCTCCAACTCCCCGCCCCGGAACGGCTCCAACGACGGCAGCCGCACCTCGGGCCGCCGCGCCCCCTTCACGCCGCCCCTGCCCGGACCGCCGGCCTCACGCATCGCTCGCCTCACCATGCCCCCATGCTGCACCCCACCACTGACAATCCCCCGGACCTGCGAAAACGCCGCCGGTGTCACATTCCGGGTGCCCCGGACCGTCGTACTCACAAGGACCGTCGGACTCACAACGAATGCAAGAAGGCGACCCCGAGCCCCCGAGCAAGCCCGAGCACCAGAGATCCCGAGCACCCGAGCACCCGAGATCCCGAGCACCCGAGCAAGAGGGAGACCCCCAGCCATGCACCGCATCACCGTCATCGGCGGCGGCTTCGCCGGACTCACCGCGGCCATCACCGCCGCCGAGGCGGGCGCCAAGGTCACCGTGTACGAGGCCCACCACACTCTCGGCGGGCGGGCCCGGACCGCCGAGGGACCGTACCGGACGAACGAGGGACCGCACGCCCTGTACAACGGCGGTCCGCACTGGGCCTGGCTCAGGCAGCGTGACCTCATCGGGCCGCTGGCGCCGATACCGCCCCTGGAGGCGGCCCGGCTGCGGCTGCGGCACCGGGGCGTGCTGCGCCGCACCCCGCCGTTCGCCATGCTGAAGCTGCTGCGGCCCGCCCTGTCCACGGCGCCCGTCGACGTCGACTTCCTGACCTGGGCCACCGGCATCGCCGGCGAGGAGGGCGCCCGTGCCGCCGCGCACTACTCCGCCGTCGCGCTGTTCCACCACGATCCCGGCACCCTGTCCGCGGCGTTCGTGCGGGAGCGGCTGCGGCGGGCCACCAAGCTGCCGCCGGAGGCGCACTATCCGCGGGGCGGGTGGGCGAGCGTCATCGACCGGATGGCGGCGCGGGCCTGGAACCTCGGGGTCCGGATGGAGACCCTCTCCCGCGTCGACAGCCTCGACGACCTCGACGGCCCGGCGTCCGGCGCGCCCGTCGTCGTCGCCACCTCCCTCGACGCCGCCCGCCGTCTCCTCAAGGACGACTCGCTGACCTGGACCAGTGGCCGTACGGCACTCATCGACCTCGCCGTGCGCACCCGGCGCGGTGACGCCTTCATCGTCTCCGACCTGGACGAGACCGGGTGGCTGGAGCGGTTCACGGCGCAGGACCGGTCCCTCGCGCCGGCCGGGGAACAGCTGATCCAGGGTCAGATCCCCATCGCCCCGCACGAGTCGAAGGCCGACGGCATCGCCCGCGCCGAGCAGCTGCTCGACCTCGGCTTCCCGGGCTGGCGCGAGCGCGTCACCTGGCGGAGCGAGGCCGTGGCGAACGGCCGTACCGGCGCCGTCGACCTGCCCGGCACGAGCTGGCGCGACCGTCCGGCCGTGGACCGCGGCGACGGCGTCTACCTGGCGGGCGATCAGGTCGCGGCCCCCGGCGTGCTGTCCGAGGTCTCCTTCAACAGCGCGCTCACGGCAGTGTCCCTGGCCCTCGGCCGGCACGCCCTTGACCTCAAGCAGGCTTGAGGTAGCAGGGTCGGTTCCTGACAGATCGCAGCACGGCACATCCGATGGGGGACCCCGATGCACGCCATCCGCCTGCACACCTTCGGCCCGGCCGAGAACCTCACCTACGAGCAGGTCGCCGACCCCGCGCCCGGCCCCGGCCAGGTCCGGATCGCCGTAGCGGCGGCCGGCGTCCACCTCCTCGACACCGCCCTGCGCGAGGGCCGGCGGGGCCCGGCACCGCAGCCGCCCACCCTGCCCACGATCCCCGGCCGCGAGGTCGCCGGTGTCGTCGAGTCCCTCGGCGAGGGCGTCGCCGCGCTCTGGCTCGGCAAGCGGGTCGTCGCCCACCTCGGCTTCGCACCCGGCGGCTACGCCGAGCTCGCCGTCACCGACGTCGAACGCGTCCACGAGATCCCGGCGAACCTCGACTTCGCCGAGGCCGTCGCCATGATCGGCACGGGCCGTACGACGATGGGGATCCTGCAGTTCGCCGAGCTCGGCCCGGACTCGGTCGCCGTGATCCCGGCGGCCGCCGGCGGCATCGGCACCCTGCTAGTGCAGTACGCCGCGCACAAGGGCGCCGTCGTCATCGGCCTCGCGGGCGGTCCCGAGAAGGTGGCCCGGGTGCGGGAGAACGGCGCCGACCTCGCCGTCGACTACACCGACCCCGCGTGGCCCGGGAAGGTCCGCGCCTTCCTGGGCGGACGCCCGGCGACCGTCGTCTTCGACGGCGTCGGCGGCGACGTCGCCCGTGAGTCCGTCGCCCTGCTCGGGCCCGGCGGCCGCCACCTGGTCTTCGGCTGGTCCGGCGCCGGGCTGCACGACGGCGAGCCCTACCTCGTCGACGGCGTCTCCGAGCAGGTGCTCGGCCCCGTGATGATGCGGCGCACGGGCGGCCCCGACCCCGTACGCACCCTGGAACTGCGCGCCCTCGCCGAGGCCGCCGCGGGCCGGCTCACCCCGGCCGTGCGGCGCTTCCCGCTCGCCGCGGCGGCGGCCGCCCATCGCGCCCTCGAAACACGCGGAACCACCGGAAAGGTGGTACTGGAGCCATGACCAGCAGAAAGCCCCCGCCCGATCCGACACCGCATCCCGCCCCGGATGCGATACGTCCCGAACCATGGTCTTCTGGCCGGGTGAACGCCACCCGAACGGGTGAACCCGCCCGGGCCGACGCCGACGCCGACCCCCGCCGCTGGTGGGGCCTGGTGGTCATCGCGCTCGCGCAGCTCATGGTCGTCCTCGACGCGACCATCGTGAACATCGCGCTGCCGTCCGCCCAGGACGACCTGGGCATGACCGACGGCAACCGGCAGTGGGTGATCACCGCCTACACGCTGGCCTTCGGCGGACTGCTGCTGCTCGGCGGCCGGATCGCCGACCTGGTGGGCCGCAAACGCACCTTCGTCATCGGCCTCGTCGGCTTCGCCGCCGCCTCCGCGCTGGGCGGTGCCGCCACCACGGCCGGCATGCTCTTCGCCGCCCGCGCGCTCCAGGGCGCCTTCGCCGCCCTGCTGGCGCCGTCCGCCCTGTCGTTGCTGACCACGACCTTCACCGACCCCAAGGAGCGCGGCAAGGCCTTCGGCATCTACGGCGCCCTGGCCGGCAGCGGCAGCGCGATCGGGTTCATCGTCGGCGGGCTGCTCACCGAGTACCTGAACTGGCGCTGGTGTCTGTACGTCAACGTGCCGATCGCCGTGATCGCCGTCATCGGCGCCCTCGCCCTGCTCCACTCCAGCCCCGGCCACCCCGGCGCCCGCCTCGACGTGCCCGGCGTGCTGCTCGGCTGCGGCGGTCTGGTCTCCATCGTCTACGGCTTCGCCGAGGCGCAGCCGCGCGGCTGGACCGACCCGATGGTCCTCACTCTGTTCGCGGTGGGCGTCGTCCTCCTCGCGGCCTTCGTGTGGTGGCAGACCAGGGCGCCGATGCCCCTGCTGCCGCTGCACATCATCAAGGACCGCACCCGCGCCGGCTGCTTCCTCACCATGGCGCTGGCCGTGATCGGCATGTTCGGCCTGTTCCTGTTCATGACCTACTACCTCCAGGTCATCCTCGAATACTCGCCGGTGATGACCGGCCTGGCCTTCCTCCCCCTGACCGTCGCGATCATCACCGGCTCCACCCAGATCGCCGCCCGCCTCCTGGACCATGTGGCGCCGCGTCTGCTCATGGCCCCGGGCGCCCTGCTGGCGGCGGTCGGCATGATGCTGCTGACCGGGCTGACGGTGCACTCGTCGTACGCGGCCGACATCCTGCCCGCCCTGATCCTGATGGGCCTCGGCATGGGCCTGATCTTCATGCCGGTGTTCGCCACGGCGACGGCGGGCGTGGCCCCGCAGGACTCCGGGGTGACCTCCGCGACGATCAACACCTCGCAGCAGGTGGGCGGTTCGATCGGTACGGCTCTGCTGAACACCGTCGCCACCACCAGCAGCGCCGCCTACATCACCGCCCATCTCACCGACCCGGCCCAGCGGGCGTCGGTCACCCGGGAGGGCATCGTCCACGGCTACACGGTCGCGATCTGGTGGGCCGCCGCCATCATGCTCCTGGCCGGTCTGGTGGCGGCCCTGATGGTGACGGCGAAGCCCCCGAAGCACGGCGCCGCCCACGGGGCACCGGTACCGGAACAGGTGGCCTGAGAAACGGGGGGAGGGACCCCACCGGACCGCGGAGCCCCTCCCCCACCCTCTTCCGAGGACCGGCCAACGGCCGCCAGGACCTGCCCTAGGCGACCGCCCTCGTCGCCTTGCTCACCGCCGCCCCGTCCTGGTGCCCGGTGCGACGCGCGACCACCTTCACGGTGATCTTCCTGCCCTTCTGCGCCGACTTCAGCACCAGCGACGACTTGGTCGCCCCGCTGATCACCTTGCCGTTCGCGAACCACTGGTACGCGTACGACGTCGCCGCCGGAGACCAGGTCCCCTTGGACGCCGTCAGCGTCTTGCCCACCTTCACGGTCCCGCTGATCACCGGCAGCTTGGTCGCCTTGGGCGCGTCCCCCTTGGCCACGGTCACCGCCGCCGAGGTCGCGGACCCGCCGACCCAGCCGGTCTTGGCGGCCGTGACGGTCACGGTGAGCCTCTTGCCGACCAGCGAGGCGGGGACGGTGTACGTCGACGCCGTCGCCCCGCCGATCGCCGTACCGTTCGCCTTCCACTGGTACGTGTACGACGACGGGGTCGCCGACCAGCTCCCCGGCGAGGCCGTGACCTTGGCGCCGGTCTTCGCCGTGCCGGTCACCTTGGGGGCGGCCGTGTTCTCCAGCCTGGGCTGCGGGGTCACGGTGAACGAACCGCGCGGGAACTCCCAGCCGCGGGTGAGCACGCTGATGCTCCAGGTGCCGGTGGCCGCGCCCGTCAGGTCGAGGGTCGCGGTGACCGTGCGGTTGTCCGCGGAGACCGAGTCGGCCGCCGCCGTGATCGTCTTCCCGGCCTGGCCGATCCGGACGGTGACGTCCGGGCCGAGCGCGGTCCCGGTGACCGTGAGCTTCACCTTGCCGCCGGCCGCCCCGGTGTCGGGGCTGACGGCGGTGACAGCCGTCTCCTCGGTGCCGCACGGCGCGGACGTGCAGGTCAGCTTGGCGCTGTAGGCCGTGCTGGGCGCCTTCTCGGGCAGGCCGAGCAGGAACAGCGTCGGCGTGCTCTCCGAGGAGGAGCCGAGCGCGTCGCAGTCGTAGCCCTCCGGGATGTAGTGGGTGCAGCCGTTGGCCCAGGTCTTGGTGTTGTAGAGCACCGGCACCGCGGTCGTCGTGGCCCCGCCCGTGTCCTTGATGTCGGTCTCGAAGCGGTCGAACCCGGCGGTCGGCAGCGCCGCGCACACCGCGGTGCGCGACTCGTCCAGCGTGCCGGTGACCGGCCCGTACCCGTACGCCACGGACGGCACCTTGACGCACTCCGGCGCGGGCCCGTCGGCGGTCGCGACGCGCAGGGCGTCCAGACGGTACTCGGGCGACGCCTTCAGGTTGGCCGGAGTCTGCACCAGGACCTGGTGGGTGGTGGACCCGGTGACCGCGCAGGAGGTGTTGCGGAAGGAGCACTCCACCCGGCCGTCCCCGGCGACCACCGCGGAGTTGGCGGTGCCGAGGGCGTCCCGCACGTTGACGTGCACGACGTCGGTGTCCGCCGCGGTGGTCACCTGACGGCAGTCGAGGGTGCCGGGGGCGCCGTACGCGCTCTTCACGGAGGGTCCGCCGACCTTCACGGCGGCGGTCTTCACACAGCCCGCGGAGGCGGCGCTCGCGGTGACGTCGCGCCGGGTCAGGCTGTACGTGGCGGCCTCGTCGCGGCCGGTCATCAGCACGGTGTGGGCCTTGCCCGGGGTCAGCGAGCAGATCGTCCAGCCGTTGACGGTGCCGCCGCGCTGGCAGATCCGCCTGCCGTCGGAGTCCAGCACCGAGAACCCGGCGGAGGCGGTCCCGGAGGTGGCGGCCAGCTGGAAGACCTCGGTGCCGGTGTGCGCGTCCGCCGGGATGCCGAGGCAGTGCGAGAAGACGCCGCCGCCGGTGGTCAGCGTGGCCTGCGCGCCGTCCGCCGCGAAGCTGCCGGCGGGCAGGACGGGGCAGCCCTGCGCCACGTCGGTGCGGTGGAGGGCGACCGCGTAGGCGCCGGTCGCCGAGTCCCCGGTGTCCTCGGTGTGCACCAGCGCCCGGTAGGGAGCCTCACCGGTGAGCGCGCAGTCGCCGCCCCGCAGCTTCTCCTCGTCGCACTGCTGCGTGCCGGTGCGGTCCAGCACCTCCACCTCGGGGGTCAGCCCGGCCGAGGACAGCGAGGTGAGCGCGGCGATCCGGGCGCCCTTCGGGGCGTCCAGCGCCAGGCAGTCGTACTGCCCGACGGTGCTCAACTCGCCCTTGTGCAGCCCGGCCCCGGTCGCCGCGCACCCGGTGTCGGAGGCACGGTCGAGGACGACAAGCCCGGCCCGCCCGCCCCTGAACGGGTAGCTGCCGTCGAGCACGGCCGTGTAGGTGCCCGGCGTCTTGATCCGGCACGGGTCGGCCTCGTACCGGCACACGCTCAGCCCGGCCGAGTCGTACACCCGGGCCACCCCGACCTGCCGGTCCTCGCTCACCGAGTGCACGGTGTACGGGCCCGCCGCGGCGGCCGTGAAGGTGAAGCACGGGTTGGCGGTGAGGTCCTGCCGCTCCAGCGGGCCGTAGGGGCGGACCGGGGCGGTGGTGCAGCCCCGCGGGTCGCTGAGCCGGCGCACCTTCACCGCGTACTCGGCGGGGAAGCCGTTCTCCGCGCGCGAGACGGTGGAGATCACCCGGTACGGGCCGTCGCCGGGCAGCACACAGCTGTCCTCGTCGTTCTCCGGGAACTGCTCGCAGATCCGCTTCCCGCTCGCGTCGGTGATCCAGGCGAGGGAGTCGCCGTACACCTTCGAGCCGTACGTCAGCCGGACCCGGTCGCCGCGCGCGCCCTCGAAGGGCTGGCAGTCGACCTCCACCGGGCTCACGGTCCTACGGGTGACATCCGGCTGGTCCCAGTTCGTGCCGACGGATTCCGCGCAGCCCTTGGCCGAGCCGAGCGGCACGAAGGTGACGGAGGTGGCCTTGTCCTCCCAGTCGGTGTTGCGGACCCGCAGCGTGTAGGTGCCGGCCGCGGGCACCGCGCACATGCCGTGCGTGGCGTACCCGTCGCCGGAGCAGTCCACCTCGCTGCCGTCGGCGGCGAGCAGCTGCCTGGTGACGGTGTTGCCGCTCCCGTCGAGCGCCGGTGCCAGATACAGGCCCGGTGTCTCGACGGTGACGGTGTAGCAGACGCTGGAGTCGGGTGCGACGGTCGCCTTGCCGACGGCGTCCCCCGGGTCGCCGAACGGGGCGAGCGCGAGCGGCGCGCATGCCTCGTCGGCGGCGACGGCGGGGCTCGCCCCGGTCAGAGTCAGAGCTGAGGCGAACAGCGAGACGACGGCGGCGAAAACGGCCGGCAGCACGGCCCGCCGCCCCCGTCTCGCACGCGGGCAGGAGTCATCGTCGGACATGGAATCCCCCCTGGATCATTGGTCGTTGAGGGGATGGTCGCACACGGGTACGACAGCGCACCCACGAGATTCCAGGGGCGGCAGTCGGCGAAAGTTTCAGCGCCGCCGCCCGGCGGTGTCAGTGCCGCCCGGACACCCGGTCGGCGAACCGCGCCAGCTTCGAGGCCTCCGCACTGCTGGTGAGATGCTCCCGCCGGTCCGCCGCCCGGTAGGTGGCGTACAGCCCGTGCACCCCGAGCCAACGGAAGGGCTCCGGCTCCCACTTGCGCACCTTGTGCCCGACCCACGGCAGATCGGTCAGCTCGGTCCGCCCGCCCTGCCCGGAGTCCTGCTGCACCAGGTCCCGCAGGGTCCGCGCCGCCAGGTTGGCGGTGGCGACGCCCGAGCCGACGTAACCGCCCGCCCAGCCGAGCCCCGACGACCGGTCCAGCGTCACCGTCGCGCACCAGTCGCGCGGCACGCCCAGCACGCCCGACCAGGCGTGATCCACCCGCACCCCGCCCAGCGCCGGGAAGAACGCGACGAGGAGCTCGCGCAACGCCTCGACGGTCGCCGGCTGAGTCCGCCCGTCGTTGTCGGTCCGCGACCCGAAGCGGTACGGCACCCCGCGCCCGCCCAGCGCGATCCGCCCGTCGGCGGTGCGCTGCGCGTACATGTAGGCGTGCGCCATGTCCCCGAGCGTCTCCCGCCCGTCCCAGCCGATCGCCGCCCACTGCTCCTCCGTCAGCGGCTCGGTGGCGATCATCGAGGAGTTCATCGGCAGCCAGGTCCGCTTCTGGCCCTTCAGCGCCGCGGTGAACCCCTCGGTGCAGCGCAGCACATAGGGCGCGCGGACGGTGCCGTACGGCGTGACGGCGTGCTTGGGCCGGATCTCCGTGACCGGCGTCAGCTCATGGATGGTGACCCCGAGCGCCTCCACGGCCGCCGCGAGCCCCTTCACCAGCTTCACCGGGTGCACCCGGGCCCCGTGCGGGGTCCAGGTCGAGCCGACCGCGTCCGCGACCTTGATCCGCTCGGCGGTCTCCCGGGCGCCGTACAGCACACGGTCCTTCTCGCCGTACGACACCTCGTGCTCGTGGAAGTCCTTGAGCCGCGCCCACTGCGCGGGCGTACGGGCGACTTCGAGGACGCCGCCCTTGTGGACGCAGGCGTCGAAGCCTTCCTCCCCCGCGACCCTGATGACCTCGTCCACGGTGTCGTTCATGGCCTGCTGAAGCCGTACGGCCGCGTCCCGGCCGTGCAGCTTGGCGTACCGGTCGCGCCCGGCGATGCCGTTGTACAGCCATCCGCCGTTGCGCCCCGAGGCTCCGTAGCCGCAGAACTTCTGCTCAAGAACGGTGATCCGGAGGAAGGGGACCGCCTTCTTCAGGTAGTACGCGGTCCACAGTCCCGTGTACCCACCGCCCACGATCACCACATCCGCGGAGGCGTCCCCCGACAGCGGATCGCGCACCTCGGGAAGGCCGTCGTCCGCGTACCAGAAGGAGATGCCGCCGTTCACCGCACCACTGACCGAGCTGCTCATGGGAGGACGTTAATTCGGGTGAGGCGATTCCGGCAGCCCAGTACGGTCACAAGGTGATCGACATTCCGCAGGAGCTCGCCGCATCACAGCAGAAGTACAACGGGGAGGCGGGCAGCGCCTTCATCGCCGGACTCCCGGCCCTGACGGCCGACTTCCTCGACCGCTGGGCCCTGAAGACCGACGGACACCCCATGCACGGCGTCTCCGCCCTGGTCCTCCCGGTCCTCCGCCACGACAACACCCCCGCCGTCCTCAAACTGCAACTCCTCGACGAGGAGAGCGAGGGCGAACCGGTGGCCCTGCGCGCCTGGAACGGCGACGGGGCGGTACGGCTCCTCGACCACGACGCGGCCACGGGCACGATGCTCCTGGAACGCCTCGACTCCTCCCGCATGCTCGCGCACCACCCGGACGTCCACGAGTCCGTCCTGGTCATCGCCCGCCTGCTGGCACACCTCACGTCCTTCACCGCACCCGCCGGCCTGCGCCGCCTCGGCGACATCGCGCAGGCCATGCTGGAGCAGACACCCTGGGCGCTTGAGCGCATCCCGGACCCGGAGGCCCGCCGTATCGTCGCCGACTGCGCGGCCGCCGTACGAGAGGTCGCCGACGAACCCGGCGACCGCCTCCTGCACTGGGACCTCCACGACGAGAACGTCCTCGCCTCCGACCGCGCCCCCTGGCTCGCCATCGACCCCAAGCCCCTCGCGGGCGACCCCGGCTTCGAACTCTGGCCGGCCCTCGACAACCGCTTCGACGCGGCCGACGTCCGCTGGCGCTTCGACGCCATGACGGACGTACTGGACCTGGACCGAGCACGCGCCCGCGCCTGGACGTACGCCCGCCTCCTACAGAACTCCCTCTGGGACATCGAGGACGACCGCCCCTTGGACGACCGCCAACTGGAAATCGCGAGACGGCTACGCGGACGTACGTGACCGCAACGCCCT
>JABFVM010000523.1 GCA_013362785.1 Streptomyces sp.
CGGGCGTCAGCCGGGCCGCTGCCCGGCGCTGCGGGCGGGCGCCGCTCAGCCGCAGCCGCACGACGCGAGGGCCGTTGCCGCTCGGTCCAGGGCCGACTGCGCTGCCCCGGGGTTCGTCGTGTCCGACGCCAGGAAGGCGAAGGCCAGGAGGCGGCCGTCCTGGTCGACGGCTGTGCCGGCCAGGGTGTTCACGCCGGTCAGGGTGCCGGTCTTGGCTCGGACGACGCCTCCCGCGCCGTCCGTGTAGCGGCTGGTCAGGGTGCCGGTGAAGCCGGCGACCGGGAGGCCGGTGAGGGTGGGGCGGAGTTCGGGGTGGGCGGGGTCGGCGGCCTTGGCGAGGAGGGCGGTGAGGAGGTCGGCCGTCAGTCGGTCGGCGCGGTCGAGTCCGCTGCCGTCCTTGAAGGCGGAGCCGGACACCGGGAGTCCGAGCCTCTTCAGCCGGGCCCGGATCGCGGCGTCGGCGCCGTCGAAGTCGGCGCGTCGGCCGCCGGCGACGGCGGTGTGGCGGGCCAGGGCCTCGGCGATGTCGTTGTCGCTGTTGGTGAGCATGCGTTCGACCAGGGCGGACAGCGGGGGCGAGGCGACCTCGGCGAGCGACTCGGCCCGGTCGGTGGCCTTGGAGGGGCCGGGGGACGTCGTCCTGATGCCGTGGTCGGCGAGGAAGGACGCGAACCTGGTCGCCGCGTCCTTCGCCGGGTCCGCCACCCGGGGTACCGGGCCCCTGGTGGAGTCGTCGGTGCGGCCCTCGTCGGCCATCAGGGCGGTGACCCGGGCGAGGTTGGCGTTGACCCCGATGCGGTGCAGTTCGGGGCCGGCATAGAGGGTCGTGTCGTAGGAGAGGGTGACCTTGCGCAGGTCCTGCTTCTTGAGCTTCTCGGCGGTGGCGGCGGCGAGTTCGCGCAGGCTCGCCCAGCCGCCGGAGTCCTCGCGGGCCGTCAGCGTGGGGTCGCCGCCGCCGACCAGGACGAGTTCCTTGGTGTCGGGTTCCAGGGCGGTACGGGTGCTGAGGCGGTGGTCGGGGCCGAGGGCGGCGAGGGCGGCCGCGGCGGTGGCGATCTTCGTCGTGGAGGCCGGGGTGAGGGCCTCGCCGGCTCCGTCGCCGTAGAGGCGCTTGCCGCTCGCCACGTCCACGACGGCTGCCGTACGGCTGCCGAGCTCGGGTGCGTCGAGGAGCGGGCCCAGGACACCGGCCAGGGCCTTTCCGTTCGGGACCGACTTCACGGTGCCGGCGCCGCCGCCGAGGCCGGTGAGGACGGAGGCCGCGCTGGGGGCGGGGAGAGGAGCCGCCGTGGCCGTGTCGGACGTATCGGGATTACGGCCGTGATCTGCGCCACCTGCACGCTCCTGGGCGACCGCCCGGTCCCGCTCGGCCGTACGCTGACCGGTGGAGTCCCAGGGACCGGCGGTGGTCACCACTCCGGCGGCCAGTGCCAGTCCGGCGGTGGCGGCGCCCGCGGTGTACTGCCAGGTCTTCGGCCCCGTGATCCGCGCGGCCTGCGGGGAGACGGCTCGTGCGAGTCGTGCCACCCGTGGTTTCGCGGCCGTCGCGGCGCGTGCCAGACGAGGGCGTGCGGCCTCCGCGGCCCGTGCCAGACGCGGTCGTACGGCGTCCGCGATCCGCGCCACATGCGGTCTCGCGGCTCGCCACGGCCTCAGTTCTGGCACGACCACCAGCCCCTTTCGCGATCACACACCTGCGTGAGGGACACTTAACCACCAGAACTATGTGCTGATCATGGAGGAGCCACCGGTGGAGTTCGACGTCACGATCGAGATTCCGAAGGGTTCGCGGAACAAGTACGAGGTGGACCACGAGACCGGTCGGATCCGCCTGGACCGTCGACTCTTCACCTCGACCGCCTACCCGACCGACTACGGCTTCGTCGAGAACACCCTCGGCGAGGACGGTGACCCGCTGGACGCGCTGGTCATCCTGGACGAGCCGACGTTCCCGGGCTGCCTCATCAAGTGCCGTGCGATCGGCATGTTCCGGATGACGGACGAGGCCGGCGGCGACGACAAGCTGCTCTGCGTCCCGGCGACGGACCCGCGCCAGGAGCACCTGCGCGACATCCACCACGTGTCGGAGTTCGACCGCCTGGAGATCCAGCACTTCTTCGAGGTGTACAAGGACCTGGAGCCCGGCAAGTCCGTCGAGGGCGCCGACTGGGTGGGCCGCACCGAGGCCGAGGCCGAGATCGAGCGGTCCTACAAGCGCTTCAAGGACCAGGGCGGCCACTGAGACACCCCCTGGCTTCTGGCCATCCGAACGGGCTGTACGCGTGCGCGTGCAGCCCGTTCGTGTGTCTGTGCGCATACTGAGTGACGCAGGAGGTGTCGTACAGGGAGTGCAACGCACGTGACGGACACGGAGGACCGCAAGCCGCAGTCGGACGAGGCGAGGATGGCCTTCGCGCCGCCCGCCGGCGTCGAGGTGGGGGACAGCGAGTCGGAGACCACATCCGAGTTCGCGCTGCCCAAGGGACTGGACGCGCTTCAGGCGCCGGTCCAGGAACATGAGGGATCGGCGTTCAGCACGCCGCGCGGCTACAGCGTCGAGGACGCCGCGCCCGCGTTCACCCCCGCCACCGGCATCCCGCGGATAAGCCTGACCAAGGACCTGCCCTGGCAGGACCGGATGCGGACGATGCTGCGCATGCCGGTGGCCGAGCGGCCGGCGCCGGAGCGGATGCCGAAGGCGGAGGACGAGGGGCCGGCCGTCCCGCGCGTGCTCGACCTGACCCTGCGTATCGGTGAGCTGCTGCTGGCGGGCGGTGAGGGCGCCGAGGACGTGGAGGCCGCGATGTTCGCGGTCTGCCGTTCCTACGGCCTGGACCGGTGCGAGCCGAACGTCACCTTCACGCTGCTGTCGGTCTCGTACCAGCCGTCGCTGGTGGACGACCCGGTGTCGGCGTCGCGTACGGTGCGGCGGCGCGGCACCGACTACACACGTCTGGCGGCCGTGTTCCAGCTCGTGGACGACCTCAGCGACCCGGAGACCCACATCTCCCTTGAGGATTCCTACGGGCGGCTCGCGGAGATCCGCCGCAACCGGCACCCGTATCCGACCTGGGTGCTGACCGGGGCGAGCGGACTGCTCGCGGGCGCGGCCTCCGTGCTGGTCGGCGGTGATCTGATCGTGTTCATCGCGGCCATGCTGGGCGCGATGCTCGGCGACCGGCTGGCGTGGCTGTGCGCGGGGCGCGGGCTGCCGGAGTTCTACCAGTTCACGGTGGCCGCGATGCCACCGGCCGCGATCGGGGTCGCCCTGACGCTGGCGCACGTCGACGTGAAGGCGTCCGCGGTCATCACCGGTGGGCTGTTCGCGCTGCTGCCCGGGCGGGCGCTGGTGGCGGGCGTGCAGGACGGGCTGACCGGCTTCTACATCACCGCGTCGGCGCGACTCCTTGAGGTCATGTACTTCTTCGTCGGCATCGTCGTCGGGGTGCTGCTGATCCTGTACTTCGGGGTCAGTCTCGGTGCCGAGCTCGATCCCGACGCGGCGCTGAACGTCTCCAACCGGCAGTACTGGCAGATCGCCGCGTCGATGCTGCTGTCGCTGACCTTCGCGGTGCTGCTCCAGCAGGAACGGTCCACCGTGCTCGCCGTGACCCTCAACGGGGGCGTCGCCTGGGTGGTGTACGGCGCCATGCACTACGCCGGTGAGCTGTCGCCGGTCGCTTCCACGGCCGCCGCCGCGGGGCTGGTGGGGTTGTTCGGGCAGTTGATGGCGCGCTACCAGTTCGCGTCGGCGCTGCCGTACACCACCGCGGCGATCGGGCCGCTGCTGCCGGGTTCCGCCACCTACTTCGGGCTGCTGTCGATCGCGCAGAACAACGTGGACGCGGGCCTTGTCTCGCTGGCCACGGCGGCGTCCCTGGCCATGGCCATCGCCATCGGGGTGAACCTGGGGTCGGAGATCTCGCGGCTGTTCCTGCGGATCGGGTCCCCGGAGAAGCGGCGAGCTGCCAAGCGAACCCGAGGGTTCTGAGTGCCTGGCAGCTCGGTCGTGTGCCCGGGGGCGGGTCAGTAGCCCTGGTTCGGCGGGTACTGCTGGTTCTGCTGGGCCCCGTAGGGCTGCTGCTCGCCGTAGCCCTGGGGGTACTGCTGGGCGTACGGCTGCTGCGGGGGCTGGGGGTCGTAGTACTGCTGGTCGTAGCTGTACTGCTGGCCGCCGTGGCCGCCCTGGTCGCCGTACTGCTGGTGGCCCGAATTCCCGTACGGCTGCTGGGGCTGGTCGTTGGACGGGATGCGGCGCAGCTGGGTGGTCGCGTCGTCCATCTGCGGGGGCTGGTGCCGGTCGGGGGCCGGGGTCTCGGCGGCCGCGCGCTTCTTCTTGGCGCGCTCGCGGAGGAACTCGATGAGGATCGGGACCACGGAGACGAGGACGATCAGGACGAGGATCGCCTCGACGTTGGTCTTGATGAAGTCGATCTGGCCGAGCCAGTAGCCGGCCAGGGTGACGCCGGTGCCCCAGGCGACGCCGCCGATGACGTTGTACGTGAGGAACGTGCGGTACTGCATGCGGCCGGCGCCCGCCACGATGGGGGCGAAGGTGCGCACGATCGGCACGAAGCGGGCGAGGACGATGGCCTTGGGGCCGTACCTCTCCATGAACTCGTGCGCCTTGTCCAGGTTCTCCTGCTTGAAGAGCTTGGAGTTCGGGCGGTTGAAGAGCTTCGGGCCGAGGAACTTGCCGATCATGTAGCCGACCTGGTCGCCGATGACGGCGGCGAGGACGATGAGCGTGCAGACCAGCCACAGGGGCTGGCTGATGTACTGGCCCTGGGCCACGAAGAGGCCCGCCGTGAAGAGCAGGGAGTCACCGGGCAGGAACGCGAAGAGACCGGACTCCGCGAAGACGATCAGCAGGATGCCGGGCAGGCTGAAGGTCTCGATCAGATAGTTCGGATCGAGCCACTCGGGGCCGAGCGCAAGCGTGGTCACGGGAATGTGGCTCCTGCTGGGTGGGGACGGGCGGGCTGCGGCTGACAGCTCAACGTACCAACGTGGCACTGGCCGCCCAGGTTCCATGGACCCCCTCAGGATGCACTGTGGCCCTGCTGGGACAAAGCTGTGAGCCATGGGCATCGATGAATACGGCGGCGGCCAGGGGCCCCAGCCAGACGTTCTGGTAGTGACCACGAACGACATTCCCGGATACCGGGTCACCCAGGTGATCGGCGAGGTCTTCGGGCTGACGGTGCGCTCCCGGCACCTCGGCTCGCAGATCGGCGCCGGACTGAAGTCACTGGTGGGCGGTGAGCTCAGGGGGCTCACCAAGACCCTGGTGGAGACCCGCAACCAGGCCATGGAGCGACTCGTCGAACAGGCACGCGCGCGTGGCGCCAACGGGGTGCTCGCGTTCCGGTTCGACGTGACCGAGGCGGCCGACGTGGGCACCGAGGTGTGCGCCTACGGAACGGCGGTGGTCCTGGCCCGGGAGTGACCCGTACGGGGTCCCGGGCCAGGGATTACGAGGAGTGCCGGGCGGCGTTGGCGAAGATCGCGCCCTTGAGGTGCTCGGCGAGGCCCGGCCGCATGGAGTCGTAGTACGCCTTGAAGCGCTCGTCGGAGACGTACATCTCCGCGAAGCACGTGTGCATCTCGTACGACACCTCGAAGTACCACCTGCTGACGTGCTGCCGGTGTTCCTCGGCCAGATCCATGGCCGCCTCGCCGGCCGGCGGCTCGTCGGCGGCCACCAGGGCGGCGTACCGCTCCTGCCAGTCGTCGACCTCGGCCTGGATGCGCTTCCAGTCCTCCTTGGTGTAGGTGGCGACGCGGCGCTGCGACTCCGTGTACGCCTCCGTGTCGCCCCAGCGCTGCTCGGTCTCCTCGGCGTACTGCTCGGGGTCCTTGTCCCCGAACACCTCGAACTTCTCCTCGGGTGTGAGATTGATCCCCATCTTGCGTGCCTCCATGGCGTGCTCCACGGCCGCCGCCATCTTCTGCAGCTGCTCGATCCGGGCGGTCAGCAGCTCGTGCTGCCGGCGCAGATGTGCGCGCGGGTCCACGTCCGGGTCGTCGAGCAATGCGGCGACCTCTTCGAGCGGGAAGCCGAGCTCGCGGTAGAACAGGATCTGCTGCAGCCGGTCGAGGTCGGCGTCGCTGTAGCGCCGGTGGCCCGCGTGGCTGCGCTCGCTGGGCACGAGCAGGCCGATGTCGTCGTAGTGGTGCAGGGTGCGCACCGTCACTCCGGCGAATCCGGCGACCTGTCCTACGGAGTAGCTCACTTCCGCTCCTTTCTCGGTACGCCCTCCACGGTGCGGCCTCACGTGGCGTGAGGTGCAAGCCCGGCGGCACGGTTCTA
Organism: Streptomyces sp.; assembly: GCA_013362785.1. Classification (GTDB taxonomy): domain Bacteria; phylum Actinomycetota; class Actinomycetes; order Streptomycetales; family Streptomycetaceae; genus Streptomyces. The sequence goes on from JABFVM010000523.1 coordinate 6,314, forward strand.
CCGTCGATTGCATGCCACTGCATCGAGGGGACAGCGAAGCACCTGATGACAAGGGCGACGGGCGCAGGCTCGCCGTCAACCCGTTCTACGGCGAGGCGAACCCGGCCGGCGGCATGACCCAGGCGCCGCCCAGGCATCGCCTGCCCGAGACCCCCCTGGCGCCGTCCACGGCGTATCAGCTGGTCCATGACGAGCTGATGCTGGACGGCAACTCCCGGCTCAACCTGGCCACCTTCGTGACCACCTGGATGGAGCCGCAGGCCGGGATCCTGATGGGCGAGTGCCGCGACAAGAACATGATCGACAAGGACGAGTACCCGCGCACCGCCGAGCTGGAGCGGCGCTGTGTGGCGATGCTCGCGGACCTGTGGCACGCGCCCGACCCGGCGGCCGCCGTGGGCTGTTCGACGACCGGGTCGAGCGAGGCGTGCATGCTCGCCGGGATGGCGCTGAAACGGCGCTGGGCGCGGCGCAACCCCGACCGGTACCCCGGTGCCCGGCCCAACCTGGTGATGGGTGTCAACGTCCAGGTCTGCTGGGACAAGTTCTGCAACTTCTGGGAGGTGGAGCCCCGTCTGGTCCCGATGGAGGGTGAGCGGTTCCATCTGGATCCGCAGGCGGCGGCCGAGCTGTGCGACGAGAACACCATCGGGGTCGTCGGCATCCTGGGCTCGACCTTCGACGGGTCGTACGAGCCGATCTCGGAGCTGTGCGAGGCCCTGGACGCCCTCCACGAGCGGACCGGGACCGATGTGCCCGTGCATGTCGACGGCGCGTCCGGCGCCATGGTCGCGCCGTTCCTGGACGAGGATCTGATCTGGGACTTCCGGCTGCCGAGGGTCGCCTCGATCAACACCTCGGGGCACAAGTACGGGCTCGTGTATCCGGGTGTCGGCTGGGCGCTGTGGCGGGACCGGGAGGCGCTGCCCGAGGAGCTCGTCTTCCGCGTCAACTACCTGGGCGGCGACATGCCGACCTTCGCGCTCAACTTCTCCCGGCCGGGCGCCCAGGTCGTCGCGCAGTACTACTCGTTCCTGCGGCTGGGCCGCGACGGGTACCGGACCGTGCAGCAGGCCTCGCGGGACGTGGCCGGAAAGGTCGCCGACGCGGTGGCGCAGCTGGGCGACTTCCGGCTGCTGACCAGGGGCGACGAGCTGCCGGTGTTCGCCTTCACGACGGCTCCGGAGGTGACGGCGTACGACGTCTTCGACGTCTCCCGGCGGCTGCGCGAGAGGGGCTGGCTGGTCCCGGCGTACACCTTCCCGCCGAACCGCGAGGACCTGTCCGTCCTGCGGGTCGTCTGCCGCAACGGCTTCTCCGAGGACCTCGCCGAGCTGTTCGTGGAGGACCTGACCCTGCTGCTGCCGGAGCTGCGCCGGCAGCCGCACCCCGTGACCCGCGACAAGGGGGCGGCCACCGGCTTCCATCACTGAGGCGTGTCCGGCCGACTAACGGCTCTGGCGGGCGAACCGGCGTACCGCGAGCGGGAAGAACACGGCCAGGAGCAGCAGTGGCCATACGATCGCCGCTCCGACGTGCTCCGTGCCCGTGCCGCGGAGCAGGTCCCGTACGGCCGTGGCCGTGTGGGACATCGGGTTCCACTCGACGACCGTGCCCAGCCAGTCGGGCATGCTCCCGGGCAGGGCAAGGGCGTTGGACAGGAAGCCGATCGGCCAGACGAGGATCTGCACGGCCTGCACCAGCTCCGGCTTCCCGGCCACCAGCGCCAGGTGGATGCCGATCCACAGCATGGCGAACCGGAACAGCAGGAGCAGTCCCACGGCGCCCAGGAAGCCCCCGGGGCCGCCGTCCACGCGCCAGCCGAGCGCGAGGCCGACGCCCATGAGGACGAGCATGGCCAGCGTCGACTGGAGCATGTCGGCCACCGAACGGCCCACCAGGACCGCCCCGTTGGCCATCGGCATGGACCGGAAGCGGTCGATCACGCCCTTGTTGAGGTCCTGGGTGACCGCGATCATCGTGCCCTCCAGCCCGAAGGCCATGGTGAGCGCGAGCATGCCGGGCAGCAGATAGTCGATGTAGTCGCCCCGGACGCCCCGGCCGCCGCCGATGAGGTAGCCGAACATCAGCAGCAGCATCACGGGGAAGACCAGGTTGACCACGACCTGCACGGGTTGCCGCGCCCAGTGCGCCAGTTCGCGGCGGGTCATGGTCCAGGAGTCGGTCAGTGCGTAGGTGTGGGTGCTCACGCGGCCTCCTCGACCCGGTGGTCGTCCCCGGTGAGGTGCAGGAACACCTCGTCCAGCGTCGGCCGCCGCAGCGCGACGTCCTCCGCCTCGATTCCGGCCTCCTCCAGGGCGTGTACGACGCCGGAGAGCGCCGCCATCCGGTCGGTGACCGGGGCGCTGAGCAGGCGGCGGTCGGGGTCGACGCGCACATCGTCCTTCGGTACGGGCAGCAGGGCCACGGCGGCGCCCAGTTGACCGGCGTCGCGCAGGACGACGTCGATGCGGTCGCCGCCGGTCAGTGCCTTCAGCTCGTCGGCGGTGCCGTCGGCGATGACCCGGCCGGCGTCGACGACCGAGATGCGGTGGGCGAGCTGGTCGGCCTCCTCCAGGTACTGCGTGGTCAGCAGGACGGTCGTGCCGCCGCCGACCAGGGAGCGGACCGCGGACCAGACCTCGGCGCGGCCGCGCGGGTCGAGTCCGGTGGTGGGTTCGTCCAGGAAGAGCACCTCCGGATCGGTGATGAGTGAGGCGGCCAGATCCAGGCGCCGACGCATGCCGCCGCTGTACTGCTTGACCGGCTTGCGGCCGGTGTCGGCGAGGCCGAAGCGCTCCAGGAGCTCGTCGGCCCGCACGCGCGCGTGGCGGGCGCCCAGGTGGTAGAGGCGGCCGAACATCTCCAGGTTCTGGTGGCCGCCCAGCTCCTCGTCCAGGGCCGCGTGCTGGCCGAGCAGGCCGATGCGCAGACGCACCTCGTACGCCTGGCGCAGCACGTCGTGCCCGGCCACCTCGACGCGTCCGGCGTCCGGCCGCAGCAGGGTGGACAGGATCCGGACCAGGGTTGTCTTGCCCGCGCCGTTCGGCCCGAGCACTCCGTGCACCGTGCCGCGCGCGACCGTGAGGTCGAGCCCGTCCAGTGCGTACTTGCCGGCTTTGCCGCCGTACTTCTTGCGTGCCCCTTCGACGGTGATCGCCGCGTCGGCCACTGAGAGACTCCCTCGCTAGTCAAACTTGACTACCAGATCGAAGGTAGACCCGACTCGCAGGGTTAGTCAAACTTGATTAGAGGGCGTCCCCGGGGTGGGACTCCCCCGTCGCGTAAGGGTTCTTTTCGCCCTCGGCCAGCACGCCGACGAACGGGTCTCCCTCGTCGGCGAAGGTGTAGGCGCCGCGTTCGAGCCGCTCGATCAGCCCGACGGTCCAGGCCCGCTCGGAGTCCGCCGTGTGGACCCACATGTTCATGATCTCGCCGATGTGGCCGAGCTGTTCGGGCCCGTCCTCGGGCACGTAGTGGGCCACGACGGAGGCCCGCCACTCCTCGATCCGCCGGGTCCGCTCCTTGAGCAGCGTCACGGTCTCGGCCCTCGGCAGGTCGACCATGAAGCCGATGGCGGCCGTCTTCACGTCGCCCCGCTGGTCGTAGGTGACCAGGGCGTCGCGCAGCAGTGTGAGGTACTCCTCGGTGCCCTTGTCCGTGAGTTCGTACTCCGTGCGCGGCGGCCCTCCGGCCGTGGACGGCGCGATCTCGTGCGCGTGCAGCAGCTCTTGCTTGGCCATCTGCTTCAGGGCGTGATAGATCGAGCCGGGCTTGGCGTGGGACCACTCGTGCGCTCCCCAGTACTCCAGGTCGTTGCGCACCTGATAGCCGTGGGCACGGCCGTGCATCCGGACCGCGCCGAGCACGAGGAGACGGATCGCTGACATACGGTCCAGATTAGGGCCGCGCCGGACCGGGACCGAGGTCAGCCCCGGTGGAGCGCGGCCCTGAACCGCTCAGAACAGGAATCAGAACGGGAAGCCGCTCCGGCCGTGCTGGACCGAGATCCACTTGATCGTGGTGAACGCGTCCAGCATCGTCTCGCCGTTCAGCCGGCCGAGGCCCGAGTGCTTCTCGCCGCCGAAGGGCACGATCGGCTCGTCGTGGACGGTGCCGTCGTTGACGTGGAACATGCCGGTGTCGATCTGCTTGGCGAAGGAGACACCGCGCTCGATGTCACCGGTGTGGACGGCGCCGCTCAGACCGTACGGGGTGTCGTTGACCAGGCGTACGGCCTCCTCCTCGCCGTCGAAGGTGACGAGGAAGGCGACGGGGCCGAAGATCTCCTGCCGCAGGAGCGGCGAGTCGGCGGGGAGGCCGGTCAGGACCGACGGCTCGACCAGGTTGTCCGTCGTCGTGCCGTGCACCAGGGCCGTCGCGCCCTCGGCGATGGCCTGCTCGACGGCGGCCGAGATGGAGTCCGCCTGGGAGGAGTTGATGACCGGGCCGATCACCGTCTCGGGGTCGCGCGGGTCGCCGGCCTTCAGCGACTTCACCTTGGCGACGAACTTCTCGGTGAACTCGTCGGCGATCGAGCGGTCGACCAGGACACGGTTCGCGGCCATGCAGACCTGGCCCTGGTGGACGTACCGGCTGAAGACCGCCGCGTCGACCGCGTAGTCGATGTCGGCGTCGTCCAGGACCACCAGCGCGCTGTTGCCGCCGAGTTCGAGGAC
>JABFVM010000088.1 GCA_013362785.1 Streptomyces sp.
CGTCAACAAGGCGGAGATCCGCAAGAAGGTCGAAGAGGCCGCGAAGATCCTCGACCTCACCGAGTACCTGGACCGCAAGCCGAAGGCCCTCTCCGGCGGTCAGCGCCAGCGTGTCGCCATGGGCCGCGCCATCGTGCGTGAGCCCCAGGTCTTCCTCATGGACGAGCCGCTGTCCAACCTGGACGCCAAGCTCCGTGTGTCGACCCGTACGCAGATCGCCTCGCTGCAGCGCCGTCTCGGCATCACCACCGTCTACGTCACCCACGACCAGGTCGAGGCCATGACGATGGGCGACCGCGTGGCGGTCCTCAAGGACGGTCTGCTCCAGCAGGTCGACACCCCGCGCAACATGTACGACCGCCCGGCCAACCTCTTCGTCGCCGGCTTCATCGGCTCCCCGGCCATGAACCTGGTCGAGGTCCCGATCACCGACGGCGGTGTGAAGTTCGGCAACTCGGTCGTGCCGGTGGACCGTGAGGCGCTCTCCGCCGCCACCGACAAGACCGTCACCGTCGGCGTCCGCCCCGAGCACTTCGACGTGGCCGGCTCCGAGTCGGAGCAGGGTCTCGCGGTCACCGTCAACGTCGTCGAGGAGCTCGGCGCCGACGCGTACGTCTACGGCACCGCCAAGGTCGGCGGCGAGGACTCCAAGGACCTCGTCGTCCGCGTCAGCGGCCGTGACGTCCCGGAGAAGGGCAGCACGCTGCACATCGTCCCGCGCTCCGGCGAGACCCACGTGTTCTCGACCTCCACCGGCGAGCGGCTCTCCGACTGAGGTCACGCAGGCAGTACAACCCCGGGTAATTCACCCAGGTTGACGAAGAGGGCCCCGCAGACGCCTGCGGGGCCCTTTTCGGTGTCGACAAATACCCCGGCAGATCGGGTCATTTCGAGCACCGTGCGTCAACGTGCCGTTCGGGAAAGAGCACCACTTCGTCCCCCGAACCGGTGACCAAATGTCGCCATATCAGTACTGAACGCTACCCTCACTCGCGTGAAGCACTCCACCATCCAACAGACACGACGCGGCCACCGGGGCCCCGCCCGCCAGCTCGGCCGCACTCTCGCCCTCGTCCTGCCCGTCGTCCTGGTGCTCTCCGGGACCCTCGCGGTCACCCGAGTCAACTGGTCGGGGGATCCCTCGGACTCGGTGCTCGCGGCGACCGACGTCTCCAGCGCGGGTAACGCGAAGAACACCGCTCCGCGCGCCCCGCAGGACGTGCTGCGCGACCAGTTGCTGACCGAGCTGCAGGAGAAGAACCCGGGCACCGCCCTGGGCCACCTCCAGCAGGCCGTCAACGACCGTCCGTCGCTGGCCCGGCACTGCGCCTCGATCGCCCGGGCACTCGGTCGCGCGGCGGTTCGCGTCTACGGTCCGACGCGGGCGCAGTCGTACTCCCGTCCCGTCTGCGACACCGCCTTCGCCTCGGGCGTGGCGGCGGCGCACAGCTGAGCACCGTTTTCGTGGACCCGTTTTCGTGGACCGTAACGGCTGATTGAGGAACGGTTGCCGGCGAATGCCGCGAGCGGGGCGCCGCGTACAGTTCGGGCATGACTGATCCGAGCGCCGCGTCCCGCCCCGTGCAAGCCGTCATCCTGGCCGGTGGCCAAGGGTCCCGGCTGCGTCCGTACACCGACGACCGGCCCAAGCCGATGGTCGAGATCCCCGGTACGGGGACGCCGATCATCGGCCATCAGCTGGCCTGGCTCGCCGAAGAGGGTGTGACGGACGTGGTGGTCAGCTGTGGGCACCTCGCCGAGGTGTTGCAGGACTGGCTGAAGTCGGCCGAGCTGCCGGTGCGGGTGACGACCGTCGTCGAGACGGAGCCGCTCGGGCGGGGTGGCGGTCTGAAGTACGCGGCCGCGCATCTGCCGCATCCCGATCGGTCCTGGTACGCCACCAACGGCGACATCTGGACGCGCTTCTCGCTGCGCGACATGGCCGACTTCCACACCGAGCGTGACGCCGTCGCCACGTTGGCCCTTGCCCGGCCGCGGATCCCTTGGGGTGCCGTGCAGACGGACGGCTTCGGGCACATCACCGACTTCATCGAGTCGCCGCCGTCGACGTTCGAGATCAACGCGGGTGTCTACGTCTTCTCCCCCGCCTTCGCCTCCCTCCTCCCCGAGCGCGGCGACCACGAACGCACCACGTTCCCGCACCTGGCCCGTGAACGCCGCCTCGCAGGCTTCCCGATCCCCCAGGGCGCGTACTGGCGCGCCATCGACACGGCGAAGGACCTGACGGAGGCAGCGAAGGAACTGGCGGCGCTGGGCCGCTGACGGTTGCCTCCGGCGGTTGGGCCGGGGGCGGTGCCTGCGGCGGCCTGTTGCTGTCCGGTGGGGGCGTGCGTAGCGCCCCTGGTTTCGTTGTGGGTCGGGGCCGCGCCGGGGGGTGTCCGTCCTCGGATCGGCGGTCACCTTAGGCCAAGCGGTGCCGCGTGTTGACGCCGACCACTGCGGGCGGACACCCCCCGGCACGTCCCCTTCCCGCCGTACGCGACTGCGGGCGCGTAGGGGTACGCCGCCCCAAACCCGCTGTTC
>JABFVM010000119.1 GCA_013362785.1 Streptomyces sp.
GACCACTTCTTCCCGACGCTGGAGGCGGCCGTGGCCGCGTTCCGTGCGCAGACCGGCGCGCGCTGGACCACCGGGGAACGCGACTAGCGCAGTTCAGGCGCTGCCGTTCAGCCGTTGCCGCCCGGGCCGATGGCGAGTACGTGGGTGCCCCACGCCGCCAGGTCGACGAACAGGCCGTGCCTGGTCAGTTCGTCGCCGTCACGCGCGTACCGGATGCCGTCCAGGAGACCGGTCAGCGTCCAGGTGGTGGCGCCGAGTTCGGGCCACGGCAGCCGTACCCAGCCCTGGGCCGGGGCGTCGGAGAGGTTGACGACGGTCACGAAGCGCCCGGCCGGGCCCGTCCAGCCGGAGGCGACCAGGTTGCGGTGGGAGGCGTTGTCCGGCCAGCCCTCGCAGTCGAGGAGCTGCCAGTGCACGCCGCGCATCCCACTGCGGTGGACGGCGGCGAGCAACCTCTCGTGGAACGCCCGCAGTTCGCCGTCGGCCGGTTCGTCCGGGCGCCGGTCCAGGAAGACGGGCAGCCGGGTACGGCGGCCGGTGAACTGGCCCTCGTGCCAGAGCGTGGCCCCGGGCAGGGTGGCGATCAGTACGGCCGCCGCCCGTTCCCTGGCCGGGGTCATCGTGTGCGCCGCCCGTGGCTCGTCGTGGTTCTCCAGGAACCGTACGAGCCGGCGCTGGTAGTCCTCGGCCGCCAGCAGATGCTGCCGTACAGCTTCGGGGTTCTCGCTCAGCACCCGGTCGTAGAGCCGCTTGTCGTAGCAGAAGTCGAACCCCTGCTGCTGGAGGACCCATTCGAGGTCCCAGTACGCCTCGGCCACGAAGGTCATCCGGGGATGGCGGCGGCGCACGCCGGAGAGGACCTCCGGCCAGAACTCCTGCTGGGGCCGTGGCCCGGCGAGGTGCCCCCAGGTCCGTTCGAAGACGTCGTTGGTGAGCAGCATCGCCATGTCGCAGCGCACCCCGTCGCACAGGTCCCCGATCCGGCGCAGCACATCCGCGGTGGCCGTGCGCAGCTTCGGCGCGAACGCGTTGAGCTGGACCACGTCCGGCCAGGGCGGGAAGAAGGGGTCGCGGCCGCGGGCCAGGACGTTGCCCGCCACCGTCAGATAGGCGGCCGGGTCCCGGCGGGCGTCGTCGTCGGTGCCCCGGACGAAGTACTCGGGGTGCTCCCAGGCCCAGGGATTGTCGGGTGCGACATGGTTGGGCACGTGGTCGAGCAGCAGTCCGACTCCCCGGCGGTCGAGTTCGGCGCGCGCCGCGGCGAGGCCCTCCGTTCCGCCGAGGCTCGCGTCCACCTCGTAGCGGCGGACACAGTACGGCGACCCGGCGATCTCCTCGTCGTGGAGGTCGGGCACTGCGCGGGTGAAGGCACCGCGCAGCACCCGGTCGCGCAGGGCGATGGCGCGCCCCTCGGGGCTGCGCTCCCACACGCCCATGAGCCAGACCGCGTCGACGCCGTGCGGGGTGATCTCGTCCCAGGCGTCCTTCGGTACGTCGCGCAGCCCGGCGACGCGGCCGCCGCGGGCCGCGGTCTCGCGCAGCCAGACGCGGGTGTTGACCTCGTGCACCACGGGCTGGGCGGGAAGCTCACCGGTCATCGCTTCGTCCTCCTGTCGGGGGCGGCGAGGAAGTCGCCGGGGGTGAGGGTGCCGAAGACCGTCGTCAGGGTGGCGACCAGGCCGGTCCAGCCGGTCTGGTGGGCGGCCCCGATCCCGGCACCGTTGTCGCCGTGGAAGTACTCGTGGAAGGAGATCAGGTCCCGCCAGTGCGGGTCGTCCTGGAACTTGGACTGGCCGCCGTGGACCGGCCGGTGCCCGTCCTCGCCGCGCAGGAAGATCCGGGCGAGCCGGTCGGAGATCTCCCGGGCCACCTCGAACAGGGTCATCCTGGTGCCGGACCCGGTCGGGCATTCGACGGTGAGATCGTCGCCGTAGAAGCCGTAAAGGTTGAGCAGGGCCCTGATGACGAGGGCGTTCATGGGGAACCACACGGGGCCGCGCCAGTTGGAGTTGCCGCCGAACATGCCGGTGTCCGACTCGGCGGGCAGGTAGCCGACCCGGTACTCCTGGCCGTGCACCCAGAAGCTGTAGGGGTGGTCGGCGTGGTGGCGGGAGAGGGACCTGATGCCGTAGGGGCTGAGGAACTCGTCCTCGGACAGCAGATGTGCCAGCACCCTGAGCAGCTTCTTCTCGTCCACGACGGACAGCAGCCGGGGCCCGCCCGTCGCGCCCGCCTGGGCGGACGCCAGCGTCACGGAGAGGGAGGGGTGACGGCTCGCGAATCGGCGCAGCCGCTCCCCCAGGCCGGCCACCCTGGCCAGTTGCCGCGGGTTGAAGACCGTGGCCGCGCACAGCGGCAGCAGCCCGACCATCGAGCGGACCTTGAGCCGTACGGCCTGTCCGTCGGGCAGCCGGAGCACGTCGTAGAAGAAGCCGTCCTCCTCGTCCCAGAGTTCGTCGCCGAGGTCGCCGACGCGGTCCATGGAGGCGGCGATCCACAGGTAGTGCTCGACGAACTTCAGGACCAGTTCCTCGTACGCCGGGTTGTGCTCGACGAGTTCGACGGCGATCTGCAGCATGGACTGGCAGTACAGGGCCATCCAGGCGGTGCCGTCGGCCTGTTCGAGGGTGCCGCCGGTGGGCAGCGGGGCGCTGCGGTCGAACACGCCGATGTTGTCGAGGCCGAGGAAGCCGCCCTGGAAGACGTTGCGGCCGCCGGGATCCTTGCGGTTGACCCACCAGGTGAAGTTGGTCAGGAGCTTCTGGAAGACGCGTTCCAGGAAGGCGTGGTCGGCGCGGCCGGTGGTGCGCTGCTCCATGAGGTAGACGAAGTAGGCGGCCCACGCGTGCACGGGCGGGTTGACGTCCGCGAAGTTCCATTCGTACGCCGGGATCTGGCCGTTGGGGTGCAGATAGGCGTCCTGGAGGAGCAGTTCGAGCTGTTCCTTGGCGAAGCGGGTGTCGACGGTCGACAGGGCCACGGTGTGGAAGGCCAGGTCCCAGGCGGCGAACCATGGGTACTCCCACTTGTCGGGCATGGAGACGATGTCGTCGCTGACCATGTGGAACCACTCGCGGTTGCGTACGCCGGGGCGCGGCAGGCTCCATGGGTCCATGCCGTGCTCGTTCAGCCAGGTCTCCAGGTCGAAGAGGTAGTACTGCTTGGTCCAGAGCATCCCGGCGAGCGCCTGGCGCAGCACCCGCGCCTCGTCCTCGCTCGCGTGCCCGGGGGTCAGCTCCCGGTAGAAGGCGTCGGCTTCGGCGATGCGGTCCTTGAACACGGCGTCGAAGCTGCGGGACAGGGTCAGCTGCGAGCCGGCCGGGCCGAGGCGCAGGCGCACCGTCTCGGAGGCGCCGGCGGGCAGGGTGAGGATGTGCAGGGCGGCGGCCTTGGTGCCCTCCCGGGCCGGGTTGACGGCGCCGCTCTCCCCGTCGACCACCTGCCGGCCGATGCCGTCCTTGACGTACGGCGAGGCGTTGGACGCGCCGAAGAGCCGCTCGTTGTTCGTCTCGTTCTCGGTGAACAGCAGGGGCACCGATGCCGCGAACCGGCAGTCGTAGTGGCCGAGTTCGGGGTGCTCGGCCCGGATCGTGGAGGTGCCGCGCGGACCGTCGAGGGCGCTCAGCCGCGGTTTGCCGGCCCCCGCATGCGCCTCGTGTCCCTCGTGCCCCTCGTGCCAGGACCATGTGTTGCGGAACCACAGGGTGGGCAGCACATGCACGGTCGCCTCGTCGGGGCCGCGGTTGGCGACGGTGATGCGGACCAGCACGTCGTCGAAGTCGGCCTTGGCGTACTCCACCGTCACGTCGAAGTAGCGGTCGTCGTCGAAGACGCCGGTGTCGAGCAGCTCGTATTCGAGGTCCTGCCTGGTCCGGGACCGGTTGACGGATACGAGGTCGTTGTAGGGGAACTCCGCCTGCGGGTACTTGTAGAGGTACTTCAGATACGAGTGACTGGGCGTGCTGTCGAGGTAGAAGTAGTACTCCTTCACGTCCTCGCCGTGGTTGCCCTCGCTGTTGGTCAGGCCGAACGCGCGCTCCTTGAGGATCGGGTCGCGCCCGTTCCACAGTGTGAGCGCCAGGCACAGCCGCTGCTTCTCGTCGCAGATACCGCCGAGGCCGTCCTCACCCCAGCGGTAGGCACGGGAGCGCGCGTGATCGTGGGGGAAGTACGTCCAGGCGTCGCCCCCGTCGCTGTAGTCCTCGCGGACCGTACCCCACTGACGCTCACTCAGATACGGCCCCCACAGCCGCCACCGGCCGCCGTCGTCGCCCTTCGGGCCGATCCGCTCACCGCTCGTGCGTGCGCTCATCCCCTCGCTCCCTGTCGCAGCTCTACCGGGCGGCGTCAGTGTGTGGGGGGCCTCCGGCAGGTGCCTCACCTGCCGTGGGTGAGGCCGCGCCGCGGGCGAGCAGGGTGACCGTCACCTCGTACACCGTGAGCACGAGCGCGACGACGAGCAGGCCCGTCCACGAGGACAGCAGGAGCGCGCAGAGGGCGGCTGCCACGAGCCCGGCGACGCGCAGGACGTCGGCATGGTCACCGATCCACCGCCGTACGTCGGTCTCCCGGGTGAGGCGCCGGCCGGCGTCGGCGGCGAACCGGCCCGTGGCCTGGGCGCCCTGGACGCCGTAGCGGCGCAGCCCGGCCGGCAGCCGGCCGGGGCCGACGAGATGGGCCGCCACCGCCAGGGCGATGCCCACCAGCAGGAGTTGGTCGCCCCGTTCGCGCAGGGTGGTGAACACCGTCCAGAGGACGGCGCGTACGCCGTCGCGGTAGACGCCGTCCGGCACCTGGCCGAGGATCTGGTCGCGCACGGCGCGCAGCACACTGGACAGCACGACCGTGCAGACGACGAGCCAGAGCCCGAGCTGCAGCACGCTGCGCCGGCGGTTCGGGGAGATCCACAGTGCGAGGGCCAGCAGCAGGAGGGTGCCGGCCAGCAGGCCCACCAGGGCCCGCTTGAACAGGACGACGGCCTGCTGGAGTTGGCCGAGCTCGTGCCGGTTGTACAGCTTGACCTGGGCGAAGTCGTCGGGGAGTGAGACACCCAGGGCGTTCTCGATCCGGTCGTGCAGTCCGGGCGGGATCTCCCCCGAGGACAGCTCGGGCAGGTCCAGCTCCTTTCCGAACAGGGTGGGCAGGCGGTCCTCCAGGGCGTTCAGGGTGTTGTTGACGAGGGGCAGCAGGTCGAGGGTCACGGTGTCGTCGCCGACGCGCACGTTCTCGCCGCGTTTCTCCAGTACGGCGATGATGCGGGCGTGGGCGGTGCGGTTGGCGGCCCGCCACAGGTCCTGGAACTGTTCGGTCCTGATCAGCTGGGAGACCTTGTCCTTGACGTAGTCGTGGACGGCGCCGGTGACGGGTGCGGCGAGGAAGGACGCCCGTTCCGGAAGGGCCTCCGACAGCCGCTGCTCCACGTCCAGTCGGTCGAAGATCTGGTCGGTCAGATAGGTGGAGACGGCGGCGTTCACGGCCGGGTTCTCGGGCAGCGGGCCGGTCGTCGCCACCCAGCGGCCGGTGTTCAGGGTGGTCCGCGCGCCCCACACCCCGACGACCGAGGTGACCGCCAGGACCGCGACGAGTGCGACGAGCAGCGCGGCGACGACGCGCCGCACCACCAGGAGCCGGGCCCGGCGCCGCTGTTCGCCGCCGATACGGGCCCGCAGGTCGGCGAGTTCGGCGCGCAGCCGCTGCACTTCCCTCTCGTCCGTCGGCCGGGCCTCCGTTGGCCGGACCGACGTCTTGTCCTGCTGTGGAGCCCGGTCGTGGTCCATGGCGCCTACCTCCGCGCCCACCGTCCCGCCGGCCGCACGCCTGGCCCTCACCTTCGGCGGGTGACGCGGAACGGCGCCGGGCGCGGCTGGATGGAGTGCCATCACGTCGCCATCGCGTGAAGGGAGCTGCCATGGCCGGGATCGGGCCGGTACAACTGCTGACGGTCGAGTTCGGGCCCGACGCGAAGTTCGAGGGAAGGATCGTCGACGAGCTCTGGGCGCTGCAGCGCACAGGTCAGGTCCGGGTGCTCGACCTGCTCTTCGTGCAGAAGGAGGCGAGCGGCGACCTCGTCACCGCCGACTACCAGGCGGAGGGCATGGGAGACACCGTGGCCGCGCTGCTCGGCATTCCGCGCCGGGTCCTGACGGAGGCCGAGGCGTCTTTCCCGTCGCTGACCGAGGGCAACGCCTTCGGTCTCACCCTGGAGGAGATCCGGGAACTGGCACGGGAGCTGGAACCGGGCACCGCCGCCGGGTTCGTCCTGCTGGAGCACATCTGGGCCAGGGATCTGCGCCGGGCGATCCGGGACGCGGGCGGAGTGCCCGTCGCGGAGGGCTTCCTCACGGAGGAGTCCCTTGAGGTCGTGGTGGCGGAGCTCGCGCTCGCCATGGAGCGGCTCGACGCCACCGCGGAGGAACACAGCCAGGAAGGCCGGGAAGCCGGCCGCAAACCCAGGAGGTCCCGATGACCGATCTCGTCGTACTCGGCTTCACCGACAAGGAGAAGGCCGAGGCGGTGCTGCGCCTGTCGAAGGAGCTGTCCAAGCAGGAGCTCCTCGACCTGGACGACGCGGCACTCGCCTGGCGCACCCCGGACGGCAAGGTCCATGTGCGCCAGTCCTTCAGCCCGGCCGGCAGTGCGGCCGCCGGCGGTGCCCTGTGGGGGACGCTGTTCGGCCTGATCTTCCTGATGCCGGTGTTCGGGGCCGCCGTGGGTGCCGCCACCGGAGCGGTCGCGGGCAAGCTCACGGACATCGGCATCAACGACGCGTTCATCAAGGAGATCGCCGGCACGCTGGAACCTGGCCGGGCCGCGGTCTTCGCGCTCGTACGGCGCTCCACACCGGACCGGGTCCGCGAGGCCCTGCGTCCCTTCCAGCCCACCGTGCTGCGCACGTCGCTGACCAAGGACCGGGAGGAGGAACTGGTCGCCGCCCTCCAGGCCTGAACTGCCGTTCCGAGGGGTGAACTACTGACCGTTGTACCAACCTCACCCGGGTGAGATGGGGCGTTCACCATGGGCGCCCCATGCCGGTCGGGCCACACTCGTCTGTCGTGCACCAGCCAGCGCTGAGAACCTCTGAGAGCGAGGTGCCGGTGATGGGCGAGTGGGAGAAGGGGAAGGGGCAGGGTCCTCCGAAGGAGAGTCCTCAGGGGAAGAGCCCTCGCAGGGAGAGTCCTCGGGAGGCGGACGACGGCTCTTCGACGACCGCTCTTCCCGCCCGGGTCGGGGTGCCTCCGCTGCCGGCCTGGCTCGTGCCCCGGCCTCGGCTGACGGGCCGTCTCGCCCGCGGGGCGCTCGGGCCGTTGACCGTGGTGGTGGGGCCCGTGGGGGCCGGCAAGTCGGCGCTCGCCGTGGAGTGGGCGTTCACCCGTGGCACCCCGGGCCCGGTCGCCTGGGTCGCCTGTGACGGTGCGGAGGAGCAGCCCGACGTCTTCTGGTCCCGGGTGACGACCGCGCTGCGCGAGGCGGGCGTCGACCTGCCGCGGTTCCCGGATGTGCTGCGCCCCGAGGCCGAGCCGGCCGGTGCGGCCGTACGGGACGAACTCGCCGCCGAGGAGGGGGGCAACGGGCAGGCCGGGGCGCCCGAGAGCCCTCTGCTGATCGCCGCGCTCGCCGCCGCGCTGGCCCGGCGGACGGCGCCCGTCGTCCTCGTGCTGGACGACTTCCAGCCGGACGCCGGCTCGCCGGTCGCCCGCGGAACGGCCTGTCTGCTCAGGCACGCGGGCCCGACGCTGCGGCTGGTGGTGACCTCGCGCCGGGATCCGCCGCTGCATCTGCACCGGTACCGGCTGGCCGGCGAACTCACCGAACTGCGCACCGCCGACCTCGCGTTCGACGACCGTGAGACGGCGGCCCTGCTGGCCCAGCATGGCGTGCACGTACCCCGGCCGGTGGTCAGCACGCTGCGGAAACGGGCCGACGGCTGGGCCGCGGGTCTGCGCCTTGCGGCGATGTCCATGCAGGAGCATCCGCACCCCGAGACCTTCGTGGCGCAGTTCGCGGGCGACGACGAGGCGGTGGTCAGCTACCTCGTCGAGGAGGTCCTGGACGGCCAGAGCCCGCAGATGCGCCGACTCCTGGTGACCACCAGCATCCTGGAGCATCTCAACGCCGAGCTGGCCACCGAACTCGCGGGCGGTGAGGCCGGGGCGCACTTCGCCGCGCTCGTCGGGCAGAACTCCTTCCTCCAGTACGCCGGGCACGGCTGGTACCGGTGCCACCGGATGTTCGCCGACGTCCTGCGGGTGCGGCTGCGCCACGAGGCGCCGGACCAGGTGGCCGCTCTGCACCGCCGGGCCGCCGCGTGGCTCGGCGCGCACGGGCTCCTCGCCGAGGCGGTGCGCCATGCGCTGGCCGCGGGCGACCGGGGTCACGCCAGTCATCTCGTCGTCCATCAGCTGGCGATCGGACGGGTGCTCGCCCTGACCGGCGTCCGGCTGCCGGAGGAACTGGTGCGCCGGCCGACGGCCGATGTCCCGGGGCTGCCGCGGCGGTTGCCCGACCCCGAGTCCGCCCTGGTCACGGCGGCGACCGCGCTGCGGCGCGGTGAGGAGTCCGCGTGCGCCGAAGCCCTGGAGCTCGCCGATCACCTGCTCACGGAGGTGCCCCGGGACGACACTCACCGGGTCGCACGCTGCCGGCTGACGCACGCCGTCATCCGTATGACAAGGGACCGGTGCCGCGATCCGGGGGCGGCGCGGGCCGCTGCGGACGACGCCGAGGAACTCTTCGCCCAGGTGCCGCGCGGTCTGCTGGCCGACCGTCCCGAGCTGCGGGCGCTGGTGCTGTCCGTGCGCGGCCGCGCCGAGCTCCGGGACGGCGGCCTCAAGACCGCCGAGGCCCTTCTGACCGCGGGGCTGAAGGCCGCGGGCGCGGCGGAGAACGACGTACTGCGCCGGGACTGCCTGGCCGAACTGGCGCTGCTTGAGGCGTTGCGCGGGCGTTTCCGGGCCGCGGACGAACTCGCCGGGCACGCCCGGCGGCCACCGCTGCCGGCCTGCACGCTGCAGTCGCCGTCCCTGGCGGTGCTGCACGTGGTCCGGGCCTGGGTGGGCATGGCGCGACACGAGTCGGCGCGCGCACGCGCCGAACTCGCCCGGGCCCGGACGGCCCTGGGCACGGTGCCCGATCCGTTCGTCGCGGGGGTGGGAACCCTGGTGGCCGCGCTCGTCTCCGCGACCGAGAGCGGGGTGCCGCCGTCCCCCGAGGTCGTGGCCGCCCTCCCGGCATCCGCCGACTGGCTCGCCGAGGGGCTCCGTCAGCCGGTGCGTCAGGCGTGTGCCGCCTCGGTCGGCGCGGCACACGCCCGCACACTCCGGATCCCGCGCGTCGGCGGCCGACCCGCCCTGACGGACCGGCAGGAGTGGCACGACGACGCGCCGGTCGAGGCACTCAGCGCACGGGAGCACGACGTACTGCGGCGGCTGGCCCAGATGATGACGACGGAGGAGATCGCCGCCGACCTGTATCTGTCGGTGAACACGGTCAAGACGCATCTCAAGGGCGTCTACCGGAAGCTCGCCGTCACCCGGCGGTCGGCCGCGGTACGGCGAGCTCGTGAACTCGAACTGCTGTGAGGGGTCTCCTTCCCGGCTTCCCGGTACGTCACAGAAGCCGCAGCTGCCTCGCCCGGTCGAGGGCCTCGGTGCGCGAGCAGGCACCGAGTTTCCGGTACACCGCGCGCGCGTGTGTCTTCACCGTGTTGTGCGAGATGAAGAGGTCCAGCCCGATCTGCCGCAGCGGCACGTCCTCCTGGAGCCGTATGAGGACACTCCGCTCACGTTCCGTCAGGTGTTCGACCGGTATCCAGGGGTCGAGGCGGTCCCGACCGTCGTGAGGCACGACGGCCAGCACGCTCGTCGCCTCGCCGACCAGTACGCCCGCGCTGCGCGGATCACCCAGCGCGATCGCGATCTCCACGAGCGTGTCGGCGACCCACACCAGGCAGGTCGTCACCGCCGTGTCCGCTTCGGGCGCGTCCCGGCCGAGGGCACGCAACCGCCCCCGCAGCGCGGACACCCGACGGGCATCCGCCTCCAGGGGGTTAGCGTCCCTCCACCGCGGCTCACGGCCCGGCACCGCAGGCATGTCCCTCACCTCCTCGGCGATGTGCGGTACATACCGACGGTGCAGGCGGGCCGCCGTTCCGGAAAGGGGTCTTACGGCCCTTTCGGTCCGACGGTCGACGCGAGGCTACGCCGGACTGCCGAGGCCGGGTCCCGTCCCGCCGGCCCCGCCCGGCAGACGCCGTACCTCCACCAGTTCGAGTCCGAGGGCCTGGATGCGGTCCAGGATCCCGTACAGCGCCGCCTGATCGAGTCCGGCGCCGTGCAGCACCGTCTCCGGCGGGTTGACCGTGACCGTCAACTCGGCGAAGGCGGTCCGGAACGCCTGACCGACCCTGCCCTTGATCCGGATCTCGAAGTCGCCGCCGGTACGCGCCCCGCCCCGTTCAGGTCCGCGTTCCTCCTCCATGCCCATTGGGTGTCACCTCCGCTGCCGCGGCCCGGGTCAGGCCAGCGTCCCCCGGGCCCGGGGCACGGCACATCACACAGCCGGGGTGACGGCGGCGGCCCCGGCCCATCTCGCCCTCGGCAGGCGAACCCTCCGACCGGGACGACCCGAGGGCGCCGCCGTCCTCGGCCGGCGCCTGCCCCGGCACGGGCGGGGGCAGGCCCAGCCGGCGTGCGATCGTGCCGTCCTGGGCGAGGACGTAGCCGACGGCGATGCCCACGACCACGGTCACGAAGAAGAAGATCAGCCAGGTCAGCATGGTGAAGACGGAGCCGAGCGGCCCGTACCGCCCCACGCTCAGCCGCAGCGAGCGCGGCAGCCACACCCCGGACACCACCGAGAACACGACGACGCCGGAGCCGGTGAGCAGCGCCCCGGGCAACAGCGGGCGCCAGCCCACCCGGCCGGCCAGCAGCAGATGCTGCGTCCACCACCAGATCAGACACGCGCCGACCAGCTGC
>JABFVM010000164.1 GCA_013362785.1 Streptomyces sp.
GCTTCGATCGCCGCGGGGTACGGAGGGCCGGTACGCCGGCCGCACTCGCGGCCGCCGACGGGGGGCGCGTACGGGGCCATGTACGGGCTCAGTGTGGCCCACACCTTCCCGGTCGCCTTCCCGGTCGCCTTCCCGGTCGCCTTCCCGGTCGCCTTCCCGCTCGCCGTCCGGGTCGGCGTCCGGCAGCCTGCGGCGGACCGCCATGGCGATCACGGCGGCGATGGCGCTGACGGATACGGCTAGTCCGCCCAGGCTGGTGAGTGCGTCGGTCACCCACTGGGCCAGGTCCTTCGCCCAGGAGAACCAGCCGTCGTCACCTGGGGGCGCCGCCACGTCGATGTGCCATGTCACAGGCGGCTTCTCGGTGAGCACCGTGTCGCTCTCGCGGAAGTAGGAGGTCATGGTGAGCGCGATGCCGACCTTGCCGGGGCGTTGCGCACTCACCTCCCAGAGCCAAGCGGCGCTGTCCCCCTTGGCCAGGAAGTTCTGCCGCTCGGACGACAGCGGAGAGCACCGCACCCCGGCACCCGAGCAGTGGAGCTTCACTCCGATCTGTGCGCCCGCGCTCACCACGGACTGCGACTCGCCGGCCTTGGGCCGAACGACTCCGGGTCGGATCGTGACCCTGAATTCGCGCGGCTGCCTGTCCGCCACGAGCCTCAGGGCTCTCGGGTCCGTATGGAGAACCGGGACCTCGAAAAGCTGCCGGCGAGCCAACTGAATCTCTTCGACATAGTCCAGCTGGGCCGATTGACCTGAGCCCGGCCCTCCTTCCACGCATGCACCGCAGCCGTCGTCCCCCTCCCTGACTGCCCCCGACACCGCCCCGTAGGCCAGGAGGATCCACACCCCGATCACCACCCAGGGGAAGCAGCCGTGCTCATCGAAGGCTCTGGGCGCCGACGTACGCCTACGTAACTCCGACCAGCGTGACGCGACCATGCTTTCCGTTCCCTCGCACGCGTTGACAGGAGGCCTCCGCTACCTCTCGTACAACCCCTCGACCTCCGCCGCGAAGTCCCGCAGCACCGCATCCCGGCGCAGCTTCATCGACGGTGTCAGGTGGCCGTCCATCTCCGTGAAGTCGGTCGGGAGGATGGCGAAGCGGCGGATGGATTCCGGGCGGGAGACGAGTTTATTGGCCTCGTCCACGGCGCGTTGGAGGATGGCCCGCAACTCGGCGTCGGTGACGAGGAGTTCGGCCGGAACGGAGTGCTTGCCGTTCATGCGGCGCCAGTGGGAGACGCCGTCCATGTCCAGGGTGATCAGGGCGGAGACGTAGGGGCGGCGGTCGCCGAGGACTATGCACTGGGAGATCAGGGGGTGCGAGCGGAGCCAGTTCTCCAGGGGTGCGGGGGCCACGCTCTTGCCGCCGGCCGTGATCAGCATCTCCTTCTTGCGGCCGGTGATCGTCAGGTAGCCCTCGTCGTCGAGTTCGCCGATGTCGCCGGTCGGCAGCCAGCCGTCCGCCGCCGCGGGGACGACGCCGCCCGCGGCCGGGTCCCAGTAGCCGCGCAGCACCTGCTCGCCGCCGATCAGGATCTCGCCGTCCGCGGCGATCCGGATCCTGGTGCCGGGCAGCGGCCAGCCCACGGTGCCCAGCCGGGGCTTCAGCGGGGGCGTCACGGTCGCGGCGCCCGTCGTCTCCGTGAGGCCGTAGCCCTCGTAGATCTCGATGCCCGCACCGGCGTAGAACGCGGCCAGGCGACGGCCGAGCGGTGAGCCGCCGCAGATCGCGTACTTCACCCTGCCGCCCATGGCGTTGCGGATACGGCGGTAGACGAGCGGGTCGTAGAAGGCTCGGGCCGTCTTGAGGGCCGTGCTCGGGCCCGAGCCGGTCCCCGCCGCGCGGGCCTCCAGCGCCTCGCCGTAGCGCTCGGCCACCGATGCCGCGCGGTCGAAGGACGACGCCCGGCCGCCCGTCTCGGCCTTGGCGCGGGCGGAGTTGAAGATCTTCTCCAGCATGTAGGGGATGGTGAGGAGGCAGGTGGGGCGGAACGCCGCCAGGTCGGGGAGCAGGTCCTCCGCCTTGAGGCTCGGCGCGTGGCCCAGGCGGACCCGGGCCCGGATACAGGCCACCGCCACCATCCGGCCGAAGACGTGCGACATGGGGAGGAAGAGCAGCACCGACGCCTCTTCGCTCGTCCGCGTCTTGAAGATCGGGTAGAGCAGCTCGATGGCGTTGTCCACCTCGGCGAAGAAATTGCCGTGTGTCAGCGCGCAGCCCTTGGGGCGGCCCGTCGTGCCGGAGGTGTAGATGAGCGTCGCCAGCGTGTCCGGCGCCAGCATGCCGCGCCGTACGCCCACCTCCCCGTCCGGCTGCTGCGCGCCGTACTCCGCCAGCCGCTCCACATGCCCCTTCTCCATCACCCACATGTGGCGCAGATCGGGCACCCGGTCCAGCTCGGGGCCGAGGGCGGCCGCCTGCGCGGCGGTCTCCGTGACCAGGGCGACCGCGCCCGAGTCCTGGAGGATCCAGCGGGTCTGGAAGACGGACGAGGTGGGGTAGACGGGCACCGTGACGAGGCCGGCCGCCCATGCCCCGAAGTCGAGGAGCGTCCATTCGTAGCGCGTGCGGGCCATGACGGCGATCCGGTCCCCCGGCATCAGCCCTTCGGCGATCAGCCCCTTCGCCACCGCCTGCACCTGATCGGCGAACTGGGTCGCCGTCACGTCCGACCACTGCCCGTCCTCGCCCTTACGGCTGAGCACCACCGCACCCGGAACCGCGCTCGCGTTGTCGAACGGCAGATCCGCGAGCGACCCATGGGTCATCGGGGGCGCGAACGGCGGTACGTGCGCCTCCCGCACCGCCCCGTCCAGCCGTCGCGTCTCCGGCTGGACCAGGGTCGGTCCGGGAGCGTCGTCGAAGGCGGCCGAGGGGGCGAAGGAGGGAAGCGGGGTGGACACGGGCGGCTCCTGCGGCGGGCGTGCAGCGAAGAAACTGCTTGCTGCATGACGTACGTGCCTCGCGCACCCTGGCGTTCATCTGCGGAGGCCTGCGGAACAGTGTTACCGCTGGTTAGGCAGGTGATCGTACGGCTCCTGCGTGTGGGCGTTGTGCGGGTTCGGCGGGGGTCCGGGGCCGGGTATGTGCAACGTCGGGGGTTATGTGAGGACCCCTCAGCTTCGTCTCACCATCCCCTTACCTTCACCCCGGACGGCCGTCACGTCCACTCCCCTACGACCGTCACGTTCACTCCACTACGACCGTCACGTCCATTCCACTACGACCGTCACGCCCGCTCCAGCACAGCCGTCACCCCCTGCCCTCCCGCCGCGCAGACCGAGATCAGCCCGCGGCCCGAACCGCCCTTCTCCGCCAGCAGCTTGGCCAGCGTCGCCACGATCCGCGCCCCCGTCGCCGCGAAGGGATGACCGGTGGCCAGGGACGATCCGGCGACGTTCAGCCGGGCGCGGTCCACGGGCGCGAGCCCCCGCTTCTCCCACGCCGCCAGCGTGGCCAGCACCTGGGACGCGAAGGCCTCGTGGATCTCGATGAAGTCGAAGTCGGAGAGGGCGAGTTCGGCCCGCTCCAGCATGCGCGGGACGGCGTACGCCGGTGCCATCAGCAGCCCGTCCTCGCCCTCAGCCACATCACCTCGCACGAAGTCCACGGCCGCCGTCTCATAGGAGGTGAGGTACGCCTGCGGCTCCAGACCCCTGCTCGCCGCCCACTCCTCGCTCGCCAGCAGCACGACCGCCGCCCCGTCCGTGAGCGGCGTCGAGTTGCCCGCCGTCATGGTGGCGCCGGGCCGGTCGAGGCCGAACACCGGCTTCAGCGCCGCCAGTTTCTCCGGCGTCGAGCCGGGGCGGAGATTCTGGTCGCGGTCCAGCCCACGGAAGGGCACGACCAGATCCTGGAGGAAGCCGCGTTCGTACGCCGCCGCCAGCCGCTGGTGACTCGTCGCCGCCAGCTCGTCCTGGGACTCGCGGGTGACGTCCCAGGCGTGGGCGGTGACTGCGGCGTGCTCGCCCATGGAGAGCCTGGTGCGGGGCTCGGCGTTGCGGGGGATGTCGGGGACGAGGTGGGCGGGCCGGACGCGGGTCAGCGCCTTGACCCGGCCGCCCAGCGACTTCGCCCGCCGTGCCTCCAGCAGGATCCGGCGCAGCTCGTCGTTGACACCGAGGGGCGCGTCGCTCGCCGTGTCCGCACCGCCCGCGATCGCCGACTCGGTCTGCCCCAGCGCGATCTTGTTGGCAGCGGCGATGACGGCCTGGAGCCCGGTGCCGCAGGCCTGCTGGATGTCGTACGCGGGCGTACCCGCGTCCAGCTTCGAGCCGAGCACGGTCTCGCGGGCCAGGTTGAAGTCCCGGCTGTGCTTGAGCACGGCCCCGGCGACCAGCTCCCCGACCGCGCCCGGTTCGCCGAGCCCGTATCGCCCGACCAGGCCGTCGACCACCGCCGTGAGCATGTCCTGGTTGGACGCGGTGGCGTACGGACCGTCGGAGCGGGCGAACGGGATACGCGTGCCGCCGATGATCGCGACGCGCCGTACCGCCGGCGCCAACAGCGTGCTCATCTCCACCCACTCCTCACGTCACGATGCCCTTACCTCCGGTAACCTTACTCCGGAGTCAGTTCCGGAGCGCACTGGGAGTCGCACATGGCGGACCGCTATCTGAGCTTCACCGGCACCACACCCGGCCGCTTCCTCACCCGCCGTCTCGGACTGCCCCAGCCCTCGCCACTGAAACGCTGGTCGGCCGAGCACCCCTCGCTGCCGGGCGACCGCCTGCTGCTCACGGCCGGCAAGTCGGACCTGGACCTGACCTCGACGAACCTCGACCTGACGGCGTCCGCCGACAAGCCCGCCGCCGTCGTCCTGGACGCCACCGGAGTCCGGGACGTCGACACGCTCGCCGAAGTCCACGCCGCCCTCCACCCCGTCGTACGGTCCGTCGCCGAGAGCGGCCGGATCGTCGTGCTCGGCGCCCCGCTCGACCCCGCCGACCATCACCAGGCCGCCGTCCAGCAGGCCCTGGAGGGCTTCACACGCTCCCTCGGCAAGGAGGTCGGCCGGGGCAGGACCGTCAATCTCGTCCGCCTCACGGACGCCCACGCCGCCGAGTCGACCCTCCGCTTCCTCCTTTCCCCCAAGTCGGCTTACGTCAGTGGGCAGGTCATCGAGGTGGGCTCGGCACAGACGGGCGGCTCCGCCGAGGTGGGCTCGGCACAGGACGCAGACGCCGCGTCCGGCGCCCCCGCCCCCTCCCCCTACGACCCCGACCGCCCCCTGACCGGCCGCACCGCCCTGGTCACCGGCGCCGCGCGCGGCATCGGTGAGGCCGTCGCCGAGACGCTGGCCAGGGACGGGGCCCGGGTCGTCGTACTCGACGTGCCGCAGGCCGAGCAGGACGCCCGGCGTGTGGCCGACCGGCTCGGCGGCATCGCCCTCGCGCTCGACATCACCGCACCCGACGCCGGTGAACGCATCGCGGCCGCGCTGCCCGACGGGATCGACGTCCTGGTCCACAACGCCGGGATCACCCGCGACCGACGGCTGGTCAACATGCCCGCCGAGCGCTGGAGTTCGGTGCTGGACGTCAACCTCGCGAGCGTGCTGCGCACGACGGACGCGCTGCTGGCGCGCGGGACGCTGCGGCGCGGCGGCCGGATCGTGGCGACGGCGTCGATCGCGGGGCTGGCCGGGAACGCCGGTCAGACCAACTACGGTGCGAGCAAGGCGGGCGTCGTCGGCCTGGTCCGCTCCCTCGCGCCGCGCACGCTCGCCGAGCACGGGGTGACGGTCAACGCGGTCGCGCCGGGCTTCATCGAGACCAGGATGACCGCCGCGGTTCCGCTGTTCATCCGGGAGGCGGGGCGCCGGATGAACTCCCTCGCGCAGGGCGGACTGCCGGTCGATGTCGCCGAGACGACCGCCTGGTTGGCGGATCCGGGCTCCGGTGCCGTCAACGGGCAGGTCGTACGGGTATGCGGCCAGAGCCTGCTGGGGGCCTGATGTCTCTCGTCCTCACGACTCCTCCTTCCCTTCCGCCCCTGCTCGCCCGGGGCGCCCTGCTCTCACTCTTCAAACGTCCCGCACCGGACGCCGAGTTCCCGCGTACCCGACTCGTGTTGGGCAATCTGCGCGTCGACCTCGCCCGCCTCGCCGCGTACGAGAGGGTGTGCGGGTTCCCGACCGGCGAGGACGCCCTGCCGGTGACGTATCCGCATGTACTCGGCTTCCCGCTGGCGATGCGGCTGATGAGCGGCCGGGACTTCCCGCTGCCCCTGCTCGGCCTGGTCCACACGTCGATCACGATCACCCAGCACCGGGCGGTCACCGCGACCGGTGAGTACGAACTCTCCGTATACATCGACGGGTTGGCGCCGCATCGGCGTGGTACAGAGGCGGCCGTGATCACCGAGATGCGGGTCGGGGACGAGGTGGTGTGGGAGTCGCGCAGCACGTATCTGGCGCGGCATCGCACCCGGCAGCAGGCCTCCGCGACCGCCGAGGCTGTCGCAGCTGCCGAGGCGGTGCCGGGAGAGAAGGAAGCCGCCCGGGCCGGCAAGGGAGCCGAGGGCGCGGAGGTGGCCGAGGGGGCGTCCAAGCCGCTGCCCGAGGTCGCCGAATGGCGCATCGCCGAGGACGTCGGGCGTCGCTACGGTGCCGCCTCCGGGGACCGCAACCCCATTCATCTCCACCCCCTCACCGCCCGCCTGTTCGGCTTCCCGCGTGCCATCGCGCACGGCATGTGGACGGTGGCCCGCTGCCTCGCCGCGCACGGGGTGCCCGCGCGGGCTCGGGTGGAGGCGGAGTTCAGGGCGCCGGTGCTGTTGCCGGCGACGGTGACGTACGCGGCCGAGGGCGGGCGGTTCGAGCTGCGGGGTGGGTCGGCGCAGCGCCTGCACTTGGCCGGGCGGGTTCAGCCGCTGGTCTGAGCCGCGGCCTCAGGCGGTGTCCAGGGCCGGCCGGCCATGAGGTTGCCCAGGCCCGACCAGGCGAAGTTCATCAGGGTGGCCGCCGCCTCGGTCTCCGTCACGCCCGGCGTGGCGTTGGCCCAGGCGGCGAGCGACTCGGCGGCGCCGACCAGCGCCTCGGCGAGACCGGCGACCTCGCGCTCGGGCAGGTCGGGGTCCCGATGGGCCTCCCGGGCCGCCGCGAGGATCAGTTCGGTCACGAACGCCACGATCTCCGCGCGCATCGCCGCGACCTCGGAGGCGAACGGCTCCCCGTGGGTGCGGGCCTGGAGGTGCAGGACGGACCAGCCGTCCGGGTTCTGCGCGGTGTGCGTGAAGAACGCCCGCAGCCCGTCCCAGAGTTGCCGGTCGGCGGCCAGCTCGGGGTGGACGCCCGCCCGCACGGCCGCGGTGAGCGCGGCAGCCTCGCGGCGGATGCAGGCGGTGAACAGGTCTTCCTTCGAATTCAGGTACAGGTACACCAACGGCTTGGACACGCCCGCCAGTTCGGCGATCTCGTCCATCGACGCGGCCATGTACCCGCGCTGACCGAAGGTCCGCACGGCGGCGTCCAGCATCTGCTGCTCACGGACGGCACGCGGCATCCGCTTCGTCTTCACAGCACCCATGCCGATTAGCGTACGGGCCGGGAGGGATGATCCCACCCGGCCCGCTGCAACCGGCCGCCCTACTCCTCGCCGCTCACGTCGTCCACGAGCCGCGCGAGCCGCTCCGTCCGGTCGGCCCACGGCTGCCCGTCGCCGGACGGCAGGGCCGTCAGCCGGGGCAGCAGCTGGGCGGTGAGCAGGGTGGACAGGGCGGAGGTGTCGGCACCCGTGCCGTCGGTCCGGACGACCACCGGCTGCGGGGCCCTCCCGGCAAGCTTCGCGCCCACCTCCAGGCGGCGCCGGGCCAGTTCGTACTGCAGCACGGCGCGGTTGTCGCGGTAGGCCTTGGCGAGGGCGCGCTGGGCGCGGGCCTCGTTCTCGGCGGCGATCAGACCGCTGCGGCCCCGCGTCTCGATCTCGAACCGCACGCGCTGGGCGTTGGTCTCCTGCTGCTCAAGCAGCTGGGCGACCTCCTCGCGAGCCCGGTTCAGCGCGGCCTTGACCTCGACGATCCGGGCGTCCCGCACCTTCTTGGCGCGCTCGATGTCCATGCCCAGCTGGTCGATCCGGCGCTTGCGGATCAGCCCCCATTCCTGGTCGTAGGCGGTGCGCTCCTTGGCGATGCGCTCCCGGGTGGCCAGGTGCTGCTGGTACTGCGCCGGCAGCTGCACATCCGGGATGTTGCAGCCGGTGATGCGCACGCCGTAGCCGGACAGCTGGCGGTTGAGGAGCTCCTGCATGTCGGCCACGTCCGAGCCGCGCAGGTCGTACGCCCGCTCGGTGCGCATCAGGCGCGCCCGCTGCCGGATCGCGTCCTGTACGGCGCTGGAGAGCACCAGGTCGAAGTTGCCCGCGCCGATGGTGCGGACGAACAGCACGGCGTCGGTGATGCGGAACTTCAGGAAGAACTCGATCGAGCGCAGCGGGACGTTCTCCTGCGTGGGGCAGGCCATCACCGGGGCCGAGTACGGGATCTCGGTGGCGGTGTCGACGACGAAGTCGACCCGGGACCACGGGTGCCACAGGTAGTGGCGGCCGGCGTCGAGGGTGCGGGTGACGGCGCCGTAGCGGGTCAGTACGCCGTTGGTGCCCTGCTCGATCTCGACGATCGACGAGCGCCACCACCACAGCGCGCCGATCAGCAGCAGGACGACACCGCCGACGTAGCAGAGGGTGGCGAGGGCGCCGTAGGCGAGGTCTCCGGCGGTCGAGTCGGCGTCCGCCCCGTGCAGGGACAGCATCACGCCCATGAACAGGGCGTACACGCCGAGCCACAGCGGCAGCATCCACCACAGGCGGCGCCGGTGGCGGGGGATGATCACCGGGATCAGGGTGTCGGCCTCGCCGCCGCGCAGCAGTCGCGCGATGTCGCTCCAGGGGGCGACGGCCTCGGAGACGACCGACCTGCGGTGGGAACGGGCGGTGCTCACTGGGCGGCCTCCTCGGCGGGCTCGGTCGGGTCGGTCGGGTCGGCACCGTCAGCTGGCTCGGCCGGGCCGGGCACCTCCGGCACCGTGGGCCGGTCGGCGGCCAGTAGCGCGCCGATCTCCGCCTCACGCGCGGCGATCCGCTCGGACACCTCGGCGAGCCGCGATCTGACGGCGGCCATGTCCTCGGCGCTGAACAGCTCCGTGCCGCGCTCGCCGACCAGTTCGCGGGCCAGCTCCAGGAAGTCGATCCCGGCGGCACCGCCGCCGTCCGAGGCGCCGCCGATGCGCACCAGGCGCGGCAGATGGTCGGCGACCTGCTCCAGGGTGTCCAGCACCTGCTGCTGGTAGCGGTACTCCAGGATCTCCGGTGCCTCCGCGGCCGTCACCGCGCGGATGTCGAGGGCCTGTGCCTCCAGAAGGGCCGCGTTGGCCTTCGCCTCCGACTCGGCCTGGACGTAGCGCTGGCGGGCGAGGGCCTCGGCGCGGTTGGTCTCGCGCTCCACGGCGGTGTCCATCTGTGCCTGGTACTGGGCGATGTCGGCCTGGATCGCGGAGAGCGTCTCCTGGCTGGAGGCCAGTTCCCGGGTGAGGTCGCCCTCGTCCTGCTCCTTGCGGAGCTGGAGTGCGTACTCGTGGGTGTACGCCTCCTTGGCCACCCGCACCATCTCGGGCGCCGCCAGGTCCATGCGGTAGCGCTGGTCGGAGGGTTCGGCGTGGGTGATGTTGGCGTTGGTCAGCTCGACGGCCGGGCGGAACTGCTGGTTGAGCTGCTCAAGGAGCCGGCCGCTGTCCTCGCCGACCATGTCGTAGATACCGGCGGCCTCCTGCTCGTAGATGAGGCTGCGGATCGTCTCGCTCACGGCGTTGCTCAGCTTCTCCTCGAAGCCGCGCACCGCGCCCAGGGTGTAGACGAACTCGGTGGGGTCGCTGATCCGGAACTGGATGAACAGGTCGATGGAGGCCTTCACGCCGCCCTTGGTGGGCGCCTCGCGCACCGGCGCGTTGAACGGGTACTCGATCGTGGTGTTGACGATGTACGACACCCGCTTCCACGGGCTCAGCAGCACGATCCGGCCCGGTCCGACGACCTTCTCCAGCTTGCCGAAGCGGGTGATCAGCGCCTGGCAGCCGTCCGGCACCATGACCATGCCCTGCCGCCACCACACGAAGGCGACGGCGAGGAGGGCGATGACCCAGTAGTGCACGCCGAACAGCGGGTTGGTCAGGACGTCGTCACCGGCGGCCCCGACCAGTGCCGTGCCCACCGCGCCCAGCACGAGCAGGGTCAGCACCGGCAGCATGGAGACGATCGAGCGGCCCTTGGGGATCACCATCGGGCAGATGGCGTGCACCACCTCGCCGTTCTCACGCACCTGCTCGCTGCGGCCGAGCGCCTCCCCGGCCTCGTCCAGCGGCACGGTCTTCTGCCGCATGACGGTCGAGGTGGATCCGCCCTGTTCGCGGGCGGCCAGGAAGTCGGCCGGGTCGATGGCCCAGCCCTCCGCGTCGTACTCCTCGCCGCCGGCTCCCCGGCTCCCGCGTCCACCGGCCTGCCGCTGCAGTTCCTCCTGCGCGGCCTTCCGCGGATCGGTGCCGGAGGCGACGGCCTCGGCGACGCGTCGTGCGCCCTGCTTGGCGCGCGCTCGTGCCACGGTTCCCCCTTGTGTTCCGATGCCCGTTCGTTGCGGGTCCTACTGGTGATACACCGGTCGGCCCGATGTGGTTCCAGTGATCCCACAGCATGATCCGGACAAGGGTAGGGGGTCGCCCCGCGCGGTTACCTATCGGTGTCACCGCCGGGGCCGGAAGAGCGGGTGGTGCGGGAAAGACGGCGACGCGGGAAAGACGGCGGCGCGGCGGTCCTGCTAGGCCTGAGGAGAAGCCTGCCCCTGCGTCTTGGCGGCCTCGTCGACCGCGTCGTCCTCCTGGCTGCGG
>JABFVM010000626.1 GCA_013362785.1 Streptomyces sp.
TGCGATGCCGATCACGACGGCCGCCTCGGGGCCCTTGCCCTGGACGTCGCCGATGGCGAAGCACCAGCGGCCGTCGCGGGCCGGGAACAGGTCGTAGAAGTCGCCGCTCGGGCCGCCCTTGTCGCACGGTTCGTAGACCAGCGCGCTGGCCACCCCGGGGATCTCCGCGACCGCGCCGGGCAGCAGCCCGCGCTGCAGGACCCGGCTGATGGTGGCCTGCCGGGCGTACTGGCGGGCCGCGCCGATGGCGAGGGCCACCCTGCGGCTGAGGTCCTCCACCAGGCCGGTGACCTCGTCGGGGAAGCGGCTGAGGCCGGCCCGGCCGATGACCAGCGTGCCCAGCGGGTGGCCGCCGGCGATCAGGCGGTACGCGAGCGCGGTGCCGTGCAGCCCGCGCTCGCCGAGCGCCACACCGGGCGGCCAGGGGTAGGGGGCGGGGCCGGTGCGGTGGCTGTCGGCGGGCTGCGGCGGCTCCTTCTCCAGGGCGTGGCGGAGTTCCTCGATGAGGTTCTCGGAGCCGTGCCAGACGCGGGCGAGCCGGGGCCCGGCGCCCGCGGTGCCGTCCACCGGACGGCCTCCCCCGCCGCCGGCCTCACCGGACCGCGGGTACCCCCAGCGCCCGGCGACCTCGTCCTCCAGCCACACCGCGCACCAGTCCGCCAGCCGCGGCACGATCAGCTGGCCGGCGAGCGCGGCGACCAGGTTCTCGTCGAGCTGCCCGGCGAGCAGGTCGGAGGCCTCGGCGAGGAAGGACAGGGCACCGCGGTTGAGCCAGTCGCGCTCCCGCTCGGGTCGGCGGGGATACGCCGAGTAGTTCGTGTAGTCCGCGTAGTCCTGGTGTCCCGGCCGGTGCCCCGGGTCCTCGGGGTCGCCGTGCTCGACCGGGGCCGCGGGCCCGGGCGCCGCCCTGTCGACCGAGGCCGGGGAGTCCCCCTGATCGAATGAAGCCGCGCGATCCCCCCGATCGGGCGAAGCATCGCGTGGGGCGGAGGGCGATGGGGCCGCCGGAAGCTGGGCCGGCGGCTCCGGTGCGAGGATCTCCGCGACCCGCAACCCCCGCTCCAGCGCCTGCTCTTCGGCGTACGTCTCGATGTCGTCCCTGGACGCCAGCGGGTCCTCGGCGGGCAGCCGCGCCCACACGATCTTGGCTCCGGTGCGGTAGGTGACGCCCCAGGACTCGGCGAGCCGGGACACCAGCCGCAGTCCGCGGCCGTACTCCGGGGTCTCGTACGGCGACTCGACCTCGCCGCCGCGCGGGGCGCGCGAGGGGTGGTGGTCCAGGACCTCGACGAGGAGGGCGCCGGTGTCCTCCTCCAGCCGGCAGGTGAGCTCGACGTCGGTACCGGCGTGCACGACGGCGTTGGTGACGAGTTCGCTGACGGCCACGACGGCGTCGTCGATGAGGCGGTCGCTGAGGCATTCGGCGCCGGGGAGCCCGGAGGCGGCCCATTCGGTGAGGGCGGAGCGCACGAGGGAGCGGGCGGAGCCCGGGGAGAGAGGGCTGCCGGGGAGGCTCGTACGGGTTTCGGGACGTGGGCGCGCGTCATGGTCCGCGCGCGGGCGTGCGCCCCCGTGCGCAGGCGCATCAGAGGCACGGGTGACGGTCACCCGTTGCACCGGAATGGCCCCCATGGACAGCTCCCCGAACGGTTCGGACGAATACGCCTCGGTCGACGCCGACAGAGTGACAGACTGGCCACGCCCATAAGCACCGAGTTACCGAAGTGGGCCGCCATGAGTGAGAACCGTGCTACGCGTGTGCTCGAAGACGGACAGAAAGACGGTCAAATTCGAGCATCGGAACTACGTCCGCTGCTCGCCGCGATGACCGCGGCCCGCGACGGCGACTTCCGCCGCCTCCCGGAGACCGCGGAGGGAGTGGTGGCCGAGCTGACCGCGGTCTTCAACCAGATCATGGACCGCAGTACGCACTTCAACGGCGAAGTGCAGCGGGTCAAACGGGAGTTGGTGCGGCACGGCCGACTCGACGAGCGGCTGTCGGCGAGCCCGGGCCAGGGTGACTGGACGACCCGGGTCAACGACGTCAACCATCTGCTGGACGCCCTGGTGGCCCCGGCGGCGAACGCGACGCGCGTCCTGGACGCCGTGGCGGGCGGCGACCTGACCCAGCGCGTCGATCTGCACGACGGCAGCCGCCAGTTACGCGGTGACCTGCGCCGCCTGGGCCGGGCCGTGAACAAGATGGTCGACCAGCTCTCCCTGTTCACCGGCGAGGTCACCCGGGTCGCCCGCGAGGTCGGCACCGAGGGCCGGCTCGGCGGCCGGGCCAAGGTGCAGGGGCTGTCCGGCAGTTGGCGGGATGTGACCGAGGCGGTCAACACGATGGCGTCCCGGCTGACCGCCCAGGTGCGCGACATCGCCCTGGTGACCACCGCCGTGGCCCGCGGCGACCTGACCCGCACGGTCACCGTCGAGGCGACCGGCGAGCTGCTCGAACTCAAGCTGACCGTCAACACGATGGTGGACCAGCTCTCCGCCTTCGCCGACGAGGT
>JABFVM010000535.1 GCA_013362785.1 Streptomyces sp.
TATGCTTCGCATGTAACTCCTCAGCGCAATAGACCTGGCCCAGATCACCCGGGGGAAGCCGCCCATGAGCACCCACGCCGCGACCGCGGAATGCGCCACGCCTTCGACGCCGACCACATCTCGGCGGGATCAGGTCCAGCGCGAAGCAGTCGCTCCGCCTGAACGCCATCGCGGCGGTCCCGGACACCGACAGGATCCTCGGCGTCGGCTCGGTGGGAGTCTCCCAGGGCGCCGATTCCACGTACAGATTGGTGATCGGGAGCCTGAAACGCTGAAGGTCGCCCACATCAGTACCTGACCGGTACGCGCAGTGCCTTTCCACCCGGCAGCCAGCCACGACCAGTGCGCCCAGGGCCGCTGCGGGCGCGTACGAGCAGTCACCCGAGTCGGACGCGTGGTGTGCGGGCGCTACGGCCTATGAGTGGAGCGTGGCCTCGCCGGTCACGTGGATGCCGGTCTCCTGGCCGGGTCCGACCTCCAGTGGCCCTGCGACGCGGATGTCCACTGTGCCGTCGAGGCCCTGGACGGCGACGGTCACTTTGGTGTCGTGGCCGTAGAAGCACACGTCGGTCACGGTGCCCCGCACGGTCCCTGCGGTGCCCGGGTCTGTCAGTCGCAGTTGTTCGGGGCGCAGTACGACCGTGCCGGCGTGCTGTCCGTTCGGCGGTGCGGCGGCCAGCGGCACAGTGCCCAGTGGTGTGGTGGCCGTGGTGCCGCTGTCGCCGACGGTTGCGTGGAGGAGTACGGCGTCACCCACGAAACCGGCGACCCATGGATCCGCGGGGTTCCGGTAGAGGTTCTGCGGGGTGTCGCACTGGGCGATGCGGCCCTGTCGTACGACGGCGACGAGGTCGGCGGTGGACAGGGCCTCCTGCTGGTCGTGGGTGACCAGAAGTGCCGTGGCCCCGGTCGCCCGCAGGGCGTCCCGCACGTCCGCCCGGACCCCGATGCGCAGCGCGCTGTCGAGGGCGTTGAACGGTTCGTCGAGCAGGACGAGTGCGGGGCGGGGCGCGAGGGCCCGGGCCAGGGCGATGCGCTGTTGCTGTCCCCCGGACAGCTCGTGCGGCATCCGGTTGCCGTACCCGGCGAGTCCGACCAGGTTGAGCATCTCCTCCGTACGGCGGCGCCGCTCGGCCCGGTCGAGTCCGGTCAGGCCGAAGGCCACGTTGCGGGCCACACTCAGGTGGGGGAAGAGCGCGCCCTCCTGCGGCACGATGCCGACGCGGCGCCGCTCCGGTGGCAAGTGGACACCGGGACCGGTCAGGGTGCGACCGCCGACGGTGACCGTGCCCGCGTCGGCGTGCAGGAACCCCGCGACGATGCGCAGCAGGGTGGTCTTGCCACAGCCGGAGGGGCCGAGCACGGCGGCCAGCGAGCCGCCCGGCACCGAGAGGTCCAGCCCCTGGAGGACGGGTGCCTGGGGGCCGTAGGACTTGGTGAGCTGTGCGATGTGAAGGTCGTTCATGTGCGGTGCCTGCCCAGGAGGTAGGAGGGGACGGCGGCGAGCAGGATGAGGGCGGCGGCGTAGGGTGCGGCGGCTGCGAAGGAGCCGGCTCCGGTCTCGGTCCACAGCCGGGTGGCGAGGGTGTCCATGCCGGTGGGGCGGAGCAGGAGTGTGGCGGGCAGTTCCTTCATGCAGACCACGAAGGTGAGGGCGGCGCCGGCCGCCACTCCGGGGGCGGCCAGCGGCAGGGTCACCTCGCGCAGGACGCGTAGGGGTGATCGGCCGAGGGAGCGGGCCACGTCCTCCAGTACGGGTGGCGCCTGCAGGACGGCGGCGCGGGTGGCGGCCACCGCGACCGGCAGGAAGAGGACGGCATACGCGCAGACCAGCAGCGGGAGTTGCTGGTAGAGGGGGTAGGCGTAGCGGACGGCGAAGAAGACCAGGGAGAGCGCGACCGTGATGCCGGGCAGCGCGTGCCCCGCGTACGCCGCCTGCTCCAACAGGCGGGCGCCGCGGCTTCGATGTCGTGCGGCGATCACTCCGACGGGCAGGGCGAGCAGGGTGGTGAGGGCGGCTCCGGCGGCGGCGACGCCGAGGGTGGACGCGGCGGCCCGGGCGAGGGCGTCGAGGTCCCAGGTCGCGGAGGTGCCGACGGCCAGCCAGTAGCCGAGTGTGGCGAGCGGGAAGGCGACGGCGGCGGCCGCCACGGCCGCGCACCAGGCGAGGGCGGGGACCCGCCAGCGTCGCAGCGGCACCGGGGTGGCCGGGCGTGCGGTGCCGCCTCCGGTTCGCGCGTGGCCGGCGCGGCCGCGGGTACGGGCCTCGGCGGCGACCAGCGCGACCGTCATCAGCACGAGCACGACGCTGAGCGCGGCGGCCGGGGTGCGGTCGAAGGAGGCGCGGTAGGAGGTGTGGATGGCACGGGTGAAGGTGTCGTACCGCATGAGTGACACGGCGCCGAAGTCGGAGAGCACATACAGCGCGACGAGCAGCGCTCCGCCCGCGGCGGCCGGGCGGAGTTGGGGGAGGGTGACCCTCAGGAAGGTGCGCAGGGGCCCGTGGCCGAGGGAGCGGGCGGCCTCCTCCTGTGCCGGGTCGATGCCGCGCAGCGCCGCGGCGACGGGCAGGTGGACGTACGGAAAGCTCACGAGGGTCAGCGCGAGCGCGGCCCCGGCGAATCCCGAGGTTTCGGGCACGGCGGCCAGCCAGGCGAAGGCGGCGACATAGCTGGGTACGGCGAGGGGCAGGGTGGCCAGCACCGACCAGGCGCGGGCCGCCGGGAGGGTGGTGCGCGCGGTCAGCCAGGCCAGGGAGACGCCCAGGACCAGGCAGGCCGCTACGACGACCGCCGCCAGGCCGAGGCTGCGGCCCAGGAGTTGGAGGGTGCGTTCGTCGGCGACGACGTCCCACGCGTAGCCCGGCCCGCGTTCGAGGGCGCGGACGGCGAGGTAGCCGAGCGGCAGCAGGGCGAACAGGGCGGCGACGCAGGCGGGGACGAGCAGGACCAGCGGGAGCCTGCGCCCCGGACCGGCGCCGGCCCGGCTGATGGAACGGACACGGCGGCGCCCGGAGGGAGCGGGTGCTCCGCCCGGGCGTGCCGCGGACTGGACTGTGCTCACGTCGTGCTCACGGATTCCGTCCGGCTCACAGTCCTCAGACCAGCCCCACGTCCTGGAGCATGGCCAGGGTCTCCTGGAGCGACTCCAGCTTGCCCAGGTCGATTTCAGGGGATTCGAGGGAGTCGAACGGCGGCAGGTCCTCGACGGTGCTGGTGACGCCCGCGGCCAGCGGGTACTCCTTCGTCGTGTCGGCGAAGTAGGTCTGCGCCTCCTTGGACAGCAGGTAGTCGACGGCCTTCTGGGCGGTCTCGGTCTGGCCGCTGTCCTTCAGGATGCCGACGCCGGCCACGTTGATCAGGGCGCCGGGGTCGTTGCCGGGCAGGAAGTGCAGCTTGGCGTTGACTGCGTCCTCGCCCTTCTCGGCGACCCTCTCGTACCAGTAGTAGTGGTTGACCAGGCCGATCTCGACCTCGCCGGCCTCGATGCCGTCGAGGGTGGCGAGGTTGTGGGCGTAGGTCTTGCCGTTGGCCTTCAGGCCCTTGAGCCACTCGCGTGTGGCGTCGTCGCCCTCCAGGACCCGCATGCCGGTGACGAACGCCTGGAAGGAGGCGTTCGTGGGGGCGAAGCCGACCTTGCCCTTCCACTGCGGCTTCACCACGTCGTGGACGCTGTCGGGGACCTTCTCCTCGGTGAGCTTGTCCGGGTTGTACGCGATGACGCGCACGCGCCCCGACAGGCCCACCCAGTCGCCGGCGCCGCCGCGGTAGGACGAGTTCACCTCGTCGAGGCTGGACTGCGGCAGCTTCGCCAGCATGCCCTCCTTGGACAGGGCACCGAGCGCGCCCGCGTCCTGCGAGAAGAACAGCCCGGCCTTGGTGCGGTCGCCTTCCTCCAGGATCTGCGCGGCCAGTTCGGCGCTGTCGCCGTAGCGCACCTCCACCTCGCTGCCGATGGCCTTCTCCAGCTTGTCGAGGAGCGGCTTGACCAGCTTCTCGTTGCGCCCGGAGTAGATGACGAGGGCAGAGTCACCACCCGTCGCGGACCCGCCCTTGTCGTCGGAGCCGCATGCGGCGAGGGCGGGAAGAAGCAGGCCGGCCGCGAGGAGCGCGGTGATCCGGCCGGCCGAGGGGCGTCGCATGTGGGTGTGCCTTCCTGCGTGGCCCGCCGGTACGCCGCGCTTCGCGGCATCGGTCGGCGAGCGTGCTGAGCGAAGCTTTCAAGCCAACTGTGAACATGCTATGAATAAGGTAAAGCTTACCTAACCGTCAAGGGATCTGTGCTGATTGCGGACGCTGCCGCAGAAAGGTCATGCGCCCGTGATAGACCCTTTCGGACCCCTCGCGGCCCCGTTCACCCTCCCGCCACGCACCACCTCGGCCCCCCTCCCGCGACCGCCCGCGCAGCGGCGCGGCGTGCCGTTCGCACGTCAACTCGCCTCCTACGGCGACCGGACCGCACTGATCACGCCATCGGGCGAGGTCAGCTACCGGGCGCTCGCCGAACGGGTCGCGGCCACCGCCGAACGCCTCGGCCCCGCACGCCGCCTGGTCCTGCTGGCCGGGGCGAACCGGACCGACGCCCTGGTCGTGCACCTCGCGGCCCTCTCCGCCGGCCACCCCGTCCTGCTCGTCCCCGGCGACAGCGCAGGCACCCTCGACACCCTGACCGCCGCGTACGACCCGGATGTGGTCGCGCGCCCCGACGACCTGGGCGGCTGGGCGCTCGACGAACGGCGGCCCGGGAGCACCCACACCCTCCACCCCGATCTGGCGCTGCTGCTCAGCACCTCCGGATCGACCGGCTCACCCAAGCTGGTCCGCCTCTCCGCCGAAAGCCTCCAGGCCAACGCCGAGTCCATCGCCACGTACCTGGACATCCGCGACACCGACCGCGCGGCCACGACCCTGCCCATGCACTACTGCTACGGCCTGTCCGTCATCCACAGCCACCTGCTGCGGGGCGCCGGCGTGCTGCTCACCGAACAGTCCGTGTCCGACGCCGACTTCTGGGACGAGTTCCGCGCCGCCCGCGGCACCTCACTCGCCGGAGTCCCGTACACCTTCGATCTGCTCGACCGGATCGGCTTCGAGCGGATGCGACTGCCCCACCTGCGGTACGTCACCCAGGCCGGCGGGCGACTGGCACCCGAACGGGTCGCCCACTACGCCGAGTCGGGTCGCCGCGCGGGCTGGGAACTGTTCGTGATGTACGGGCAGACGGAGGCGACGGCACGCATGGCCTACCTGCCCCCGGCCCGCGCGGCCGAGCGCCCGCAGGCCGTCGGAGTCCCCGTCCCCGGCGGCTCCTTCCGGCTCCGACCGGTGGAGGGCATCGACGAACCGGACACCGGCGAGCTCATGTACTCGGGCCCCAACGTCATGCTCGGCTACGCCACCCACCCGGCGGACCTCGCGCTCGGCCGGACCGTCGAGGAGCTGCCCACCGGAGACATCGCCCGGCGCGCCCCCGACGGGCTGTACGAGATCGTGGGCCGCCGCAGCCGGTTCGCCAAAATCCTGGGGCTGCGCATAGACGTGCAGCGCGTCGAGGCCATCCTCCAGGAGCACGGCATACGCGCCTTCTGCGCGGCGGCGGACGCCGACGCGCTGGCGCTGGTCGCGACCCCCGCCAAGGATGTCGACGCGGCACGCGTGAGGCGCCTGGTGGCGGACAGCTGCGGCCTGCCGCCCCGCGCGGTACACGCGCGGATGGTGCCCGAACTCCCGCGGCTGGCCTCGGGCAAGCCCGACTACGAAACCGTACGACGGTTGGCCCATGAGCCGGAGGCACCGCCGCCCCCGCGCGGCTTCGACGCCGACGATCTCTGTGCTCTCTACGCCGAGATCCTGGACCGCACCGACATCACCGAACACAGCAGCTTCGTGAGCCTGGGCGGCGACTCGCTGTCTTACGTCGAGATGTCACTGCGACTGGAGCAGGTACTGGGCAGGCTGCCCGTCGACTGGCACACCACACCGATCCGGGAGTTGCGCGACCTCGGCACCGCCCGGCGCACGGCCGTGAGTACGGGCCCGACCGGACGCGGACCACGACGCACCCTGGACACCGGCATCGCCCTGCGCGCCGTCGGCATCGTCGTGATCGTGGGCTCGCACATCCCCGTGTTCACCGTCCAGGGCGGCGCCCATGTACTGCTCGCCGTCGCCGGATTCAACTTCGCCCGCTTCCACCTCACCGCACACGAGCGCCGGGAACGCCTGCGGAAACTGTGGCGCAGCATCCTGCGCATCGCCGTACCGAGCATCGTGTGGATCACCTTCGCGTTGCTGCTGACCCGCGAATACGACCTGGCCAACGTCGTGCTGGCCAACAGCCTCTTCGCCCAGGACAACTCCGATCCGGAGTGGCGCTACTGGTTCGTCGAGGCGCTGGTCTACTTCCTGGTCGGCCTGGCGGCGCTGCTGGCGATCCCGCGGCTCGACCGCGCGGAGCGGCGCAGCCCGTTCGGCTTCGCCCTGGCACTGGTGGGCCTGGGCCTGGTCCTGCGTTACGACCCCTGGGGCCTGGCACATGTCCGCTACCACCTGAGCCCCACGGTGGTCTTCTTCCTGTTCGCACTGGGCTGGGCGGCGGCCCGGGCCCGGACGGCGGCGCAACGACTGCTGCTGACCGCTCTCGCGCTGATCGCCGTGCAGGGGCTGTTTCCCGACGGCCAGACCTTGCGGACCGTCATCGTCATGGGCGGCCTGGCCCTGCTGTTGTGGATCCCCACCCTGCCCAGCCTCGAACCGCTCAACCGGCTCGCTGCCATCCTGGCGGGCAGTTCGCTCTACATCTACCTGACACACTTCCAGGTCTATCCCTACCTGAGGGACCACCCGCCGGTCCTGGTCCTGGTGCTCTCTCTGCTGCTCGGCGTGGCGTACGGCGCAGTGGCAACACGCCTGACGCGCAGACTGCTGTGACAGGCGTGCACCCGTGCGTGGTGCAGAGGGTTGACCCGAGGCAGCCGGCGCCCGCACCGGTCGCGACGGGGCAGGCCCGGGCGTGCCGCTGACGGCATTGTCACGTTGTTGGATGCGTGACTGGGTGACGCCCTTTGTTGTCGAAGTGCTTGCAGAGTTGGACGAGGTACCGGCTCGGACGCCCGGTCTCGACACGGGCTTCGGCAGACAGCATGGTGTTCCTTCCTTGGTGCGGCTCGGCGGGCGTGGTTCAGATCCGGGTGAGGGCCACGAGCCAGGCTCGGATGCCGTCCGGGTCGGTCGTGATGTCGATCACGGCTGGTTCCATCGAGTCGATCCGCCAGCCGCCGGCGAACGCGGCCTCGATCTCCCCTCGCGTCAGCTTGTGCACGCGCCCCCACTCGCCCGGCTGCCGGTCGCTGAAGCCGAGCATGAAGTAGCGGCCACCCGGCGCCACCACGGATCGCAGGGCGTCGCCGTAAGCGGCGCGGTCGTCGCCGTCGAAGAGATGGAAGAGCCCGCAATCCAGCACGGTGTCGAACACCTCGCCGAGTTCGGCCAGCCGCCGGGCGTCGTGCCGCAGGAACCGCACCGCACAGCCTCGGGCGTGTGCCTTGCCCTCGGCCGCGCGCAGGGCGTTCGCGGCGAGGTCCACGCCGGTTGCGTCGAGGCCGAGTCGTGCCGCCATGATCGCGTGCTCGCCGGTTCCGCAGCCGACGTCCAGGACCCGGCCCCGCAGGACACCGGCTTCCGCGAGGGCGAGGAATGCCGGCTGGGGGCCGCCGATGTCCCACGGCGGCCGGGTGGCGTACAGGTCCTCGGGCCGGTGCGCTGCGTTGGTGCCGGAGTGAGGGTGGTGGGTCGATCCGGTCATGGGCGTGCCCTCCCGTCGGGCCGATCATCCGGATCCCCGGAACACCCCCAGCCTTATCGAGACACACTGTCACTGTCAATGCAGAGTGTCACTCAATGACCGGACCGTATGCTGGGGCCGTGCCCAAACTGTGGACCGAGACGATCGACGCGCACCGCGCCGCCGTACGCGACGCGGTCCTTCAGGCCACCGCGGCACTGGTCGCCGAGCACGGGCTGACATCGGTGACCATGTCGCGGATCGCCAAGGACTCCGGGATCGGCCGCGCGACGCTGTACAAGTACTTCCCGGACGTCGAGTCGATCTTGCTCGCCTGGCACGAGCGCCAGATCAGCCACCATCTCGACCACCTCGCCTCGGTCCGGGAGCGGACCGAGGGCGCGGCCGAGCGGCTCGAGGCCGTCCTGCGGGCCTTCGCCCTCGTCGCCCACGAGTCCCGCAGGCACCACGACGGCGACCTCGCGGCGTTCCTGCACCGCGACCAGCAGGTCACCGGGGCCCAGCAGCGACTCCACGGCATGATCGAGGACCTGCTGGCCGAGGCCGTGCACGCGGGTGCCGTCCGGGACGACATCGCTCCTGACGAGCTCGCGGGCTTCTGCCTGCACGCCCTGAACGCGGCCGGCGACCTGCCGTCCAAGGCCGCGGTCCACCGGCTCGTCACGGTCACCCTGGCCGGAGTACGGCCCGATCCCGCCGCCCCCTCGGAGCACCCGGCGCACGGCGACGACACGGGCGCCCCCGCACACCCTCCGCACCACCACGGGCACCACTCCGCCCATGGTCGCCATCCGGCCGGATCATGAGCGGCGGCACGGTTCGCGGCTGAGGCAGGCGGGAACTCCGCCGCCAGCAGTCAGTGGCTATGGCCGTCCCCGGTGTGCCCGGCCCCCTCGGATGCGGAGGGGGCTCCGGTGCGGGAGGACTCGGAGGTCGGCGTCTGACTGCCCGACTTCTCCTCATGGCCCGGCTCGGCCTCCTTGGGCACCTCCGCCGGCTCTCCGGTCGTCTCCTCGCTGTGGCTGTGTCCGCCGACTCCCGACTCGGCGGCCATGCCCTCGGCGATACCCCGCAGGCCGACGAAGGCCAGGGCCGCGGTCACCAGGACCAGGACGCCCGCCGGGCCGACGATGCTGCGCCAGCGTGCTGGCTGATACCGCAGGACGTACGCGATGAAGGACAGGGCCAGCCCGAACGGGATCAGCATGGCAGCCCGTGCGGGAAAGTCCTCGAAGTGCTGCAGCCCGCCGCTGAGCATGCCGATGCCGAACGACAGCGCGAGCGAGGCTCCCACGATGCCCAGCACCCTGGTCAGACCGGGGCGCTGCTTGGTGAGTACGAACTCGTTGAGGACCGTGGCGAAGAGGAAGACCGTCGCGCCGATGACGGCGATGAGGGTGTAGCGGGCGGGGTCCAGCGGGTGGTGCACGATGGCGCCGCTGATCAGTCCGGCGCCGACGAACGTGGCGGCGTAGCCGAGGTAGTCGCCGAGCAGGGGGGTGCGCTTGGGGGCGCGTCGGCGGCCGCGTCGCTGGTCCGCGCGGCGCGGGGCGGGGTCCGGCTCGGCCTGGATCGCGGAGTGTCGCGTGGGCGCGGGGTGCGGCTTGGGGGCAGGGTGGTGTGGCTCGTGGGGCTGCGGGGCCCGTCGGGGCGCGGGTGCGGCCGTGCGGTCGGCGAGGTGATGCTGGGACACGGAGGACGCCTTTCAGCGCAGACCGGCGCGCACGTGCGTGGGGCCGGCCCGTGGGGAGCGTGGACGATGACTGGGGAAGAGCGCGCCGGGCCAAACTGCTCGGCGCGTCATGGCGCGACCCGTTGGGTTGCGCGCCTCAGATCACCGTCGGCCTAGATCCGCAGCACCGGCAGCTGCGAGTGCGCCGGGCCTCCGCCTGGATCCTGGGCCAAGCCGGCCCTGACCGCGCCGAACTCCGCCGTACTGGTCCACGTCGAGATGCACGAGGGCGGGAGCAGCCATGAGCCGCTCGGGATCAGCGCGAGGCAGTCGGCCGCGGGTGTTCCCTCTGCATGGGCACGGTGCTGTGGATCGCCGTGCTCCGCGACCGCGACCGAAGCATGCGGGCCCCCGGCTGCTTCGGCGAGGGTGGCGTGTGCCGGGTGGTCCGGCACTGCACTGGTCGCCGACAGGCCACCGTGCACTCCGGCGTGGCTCAGGGGGTGCAGTACGCCGACTCCGAGCAGCAGCAGAGCGAGCAGTACGAGACGCAGGGCGACGCCGCCCGCCTTCATACCGCCGCTCACGCGCCCCGCCAGTCTGTCCGGCGCCTGTGCAGGCGCTGATGGTTGCCCTTGGCTGCATCACCCTACCCGCGGCATGCCATTCCGGGAGGCCGGGGCCCGCCGGTGTGCACGCGACGGCCGCGTCGATACAGCATGGATTGACAGAGACGCCCTGTCTCGATAAATGTGGGCGCCTCAACGGCACCCGCCGACCAGCCGCAGCAGAGGACACCCATCCCGATGACTGACTCACCGTCCGACCCGGCCGCCGGCACGAGGCCCGGCCAGAGCCCCGCTCCCGGCGCTCCCCGCTGGGTGAAGGTGTCCGGCGCTGTCGCGCTAGCGCTGATCGTCCTGTTTCTCGTGCTGCACCTCAGCGGCAGCGGGTTCGGCCCTGGCATGCACTCGGGCAGCGGTCACTGATGGTGATGCCGCCCCGCCTGCGCAAACTCGCGCTTACCGCGCACGTCGCGTCCTCGGTGGGCTGGCTCGGCTCGGTCGCCGCCTTCCTGGCGCTCGCCGCGGCCGGCCTCGCCGCCGACCAAGAGCCGCACAGGGCACAGGGCCTTTACCTGGCCATGGCGATCACCGGCTGGTACGTGATCGTCCCGCTGGCGTTCGCGTCACTGCTGACCGGCCTGATCCAGTCCCTGGGCACCACATGGGGGCTGTTGCGCCACTACTGGGTGCTGGCCAAGCTGGCCCTGACCGTGCTCGCCACCTTCCTCCTGCTGCTGCACATGCAGGTGGCCGACCATGTGGCGGACACCCTCGCGACAACGGGCGCGGACGGCACCGGCCTGGACGGGA
>JABFVM010000322.1 GCA_013362785.1 Streptomyces sp.
CAGATCATCACCCTGCCGATGGCCTTCCTCTCCGGCTCCTTCTTCCCGCTCGACTCCGCGCCGCAGTGGGTCCGTACGGTGTCGGAGTTCCTGCCGCTGAAGCATCTCGGCGAGGCGATGCAGGGCGTACTGTCCCGAGGCCAGGGCTGGTCCACGGCCCTGCCCGTCATAGCGGGCCTACTGGCCTTCGCCGCCGTCCTGACGTTGATCGCCGCCCGGCTGTTCCGCTGGGAGGAGGCGTGACCCGGCGACTACGGGAATGGACGTGCTGTCTCTGCGATATTTCCAGGCCGCGGCCCGTCACCAGCACATCAGCCGGGCCGCGGAGGAACGCCGGGCCGCCCAGCCGTCGGTGAGCCGGACCATCCTCCGGCTTGAGTCCGAACTCGGCACTCCGCTGTTCCACCGCCAAGGCCGCCGCATACGGCTCCACGGACGGAGGCGTGGGCCCCTTGAGGGCAAATGCTACAGAACGCAAGAAACTCAATCAAGGGGTCGCAAACATCCTGGCGGAAAGTTATCGCTTCAGGAAGGTGAGTGGCGCCCCTGAGGCGCCTGGCATGTATTCTGTGCGAGTTCCATGTGGGACTTGAGTGAACGTTTGAGGGGGATTCCGTAATGGGGAAATTGCGCAAAACTGCGACACTGATCGCCGCGCTGACACTCTGTTCCTTGGCGCCCGTATCGGCGCATGCTAGCGAAGTCGCGTCCCGGGCCACTTGCTACTCAAGCAGGGACATCCCGGACCCGGATGCCATGCTTTCAACTATCGGCCGCTTGGACTGGAGTGCAGACCCAAATGGCTGCAATCCGCAAGGTGATGCCTTTCGGGTTTGTGACACGAATGCCGATGGATATGGCGTAGCCGCGAAGATGTTGGAGCATGATCGATATGTGACGACCGAAGGGCATTCGGCAGGCTACTGCA
The DNA here is from genome assembly GCA_013362785.1 of Streptomyces sp. Lineage (GTDB taxonomy): Bacteria > Actinomycetota > Actinomycetes > Streptomycetales > Streptomycetaceae > Streptomyces. The sequence goes on from JABFVM010000322.1 coordinate 929, forward strand.
CTCCTTGGAAGGCTGGGAACCTGCCTGAGGGCGTCAAGGTGACCATTAGGGTGTGGAAGGCTAGGGGTCTCGGCGGAATCTATGTTAACGATTACACCGTAACCCCCTAGGTTAATTAGGGCGAATTGGTGCACGATGGCCTGGCGTTGATGGAATGGCATAGCAGGTGTGAAGCGAAGGTGTAGTCGTGCGCATCGCTGTCATCTACTACAGGTAAGCAGTCACGGCAGGTCGGGCGGGGCCGTAGGGGCCCCCGGCAGCCGCACCGTGGCCACCGTGCCGTCCCCAACCGCACGGGCCAGCGTGACCTGTCCGCCCGCCTGCTCGACCGTACGGACCACGATCGACAGGCCCAGCCCCGAGCCCGGCAGGGCGCGGGCGCTCGGGGAGCGCCAGAAGCGGTCGAAGACGTGCGGGAGTTCGTCGGCTGGGATGCCGGGGCCGTGGTCGCGGACGGTGAGGACGCCGTCGGCGAGTTGCACCTCGATCGTGCCGCCCTCGGGGCTGAACTTCACCGCGTTGTCGAGGATGTTGACCACCGCGCGCTCCAGCGCCGTCGGTTCCGCGCGGACGTACCAGGGCTGAAGGTCGGCCGTGATCGTCAGCTCCGGGCCGCGGAGGCGGGCGCGGCGCAGGGCCGCCTCCACCGTGTCCTCCAGCGAGATCACCTGGACGCGCTCGCCTCGCTGCCCCTCGGAGCGGGACAGCTCCTGCAAGTCGCCGATCAGGGAGGCCAGTTCCGTCATCTGTGCCTTCACCGAGGCGAGCAGGGCCTTGCGGTCCGCCTCCGGGATCGGGCGGCCGGTCTCCTCGCTGCGGGTGAGGAGTTCGATGTTGGTGCGGAGGGAGGTGAGGGGGGTGCGGAGTTCGTGGCCGGCGTCGGCGATGAGCTGCTGCTGGAGTTCGCGGGAGCTGGCCAGGGCGGAGGTCATGGAGTTGAAGGAGCGGGAGAGGCGGGCCACCTCGTCCTCGCTGTCGTCCTCCACGGGGATGCGGATGTTCAAGTCCTCGGTGCGGGCCACGTGTTCGACGGCCTCGGTGAGCTTGTCGACGGGGCGGAGACCGGCACGGGCTACCGCCAGGCCGGCTGCGCCCGCGCCGAGTACTCCGACTCCGGAGACCGCAAGGAGGATCAGCGCCAGTTCGTTGAGCGTCGACTCGGTGCTCTTGAGAGGGACGGCGATCATGAGGGCGGCGTCGGGGTACAGCTGGCGTTCGGAGCCCAGTCCCTGAGTGGTGACATACAGAGGCGTGGTCAGCACCCGTACCGAGTTGCCGTTCTCGTCAGTGCCGTTGCGGGTGTTCTTGCTGCTGCCCGCGTCGGCGACGACCTGCTTGTCGGAGTTGGTGGTCCTGACGGTTCCCTCGGAGTTGGAGGAGACGCACGCCGTTCCGTCGGCCTTCACCAGCTGGAGGTAGATCGTGTCCCGGGCCCCCAGCATATTGCGGTTCTCCTGCGGCTTCTTGGGGCACTCGGTGAGCGTGGCCACGACTCCGGGCAACGGCTGCGGCTTATCCGCCACCGCCTCCAGGTTGTCGTCGAGTTGCCCGTACAGCTTCCCCTGCACGATGAACCAGCACGTCACCGAAACCGCCGCCACCGCGAAGGCCACCGCCGCCGCCACCAGCAGCGCCAGCCGCGAGCGGATCGGCAGCGAGCGGTACCGGCGCAGAACGCTTCTCACTCCGCCCCACCCTGTCGCAGCACGTACCCCACACCCCGGACCGTGTGCACGAGCCGCGGCTCGCCGCCCGCCTCGGTCTTGCGGCGCAGGTACATGACGTAGACGTCCAGGGAGTTGGACGACGGCTCGAAGTCGAAGCCCCAGACCGCCTTGAGGATCTGCTCCCGGGTCAGCACCTGGCGCGGATGCGCGAGGAACATCTCAAGCAGCGTGAACTCCGTACGGGTCAGCTCCACCGGCCGCCCACCCCGCGTGACCTCGCGCGTCGCGAGGTCCATGCGCAGGTCGGCGAAGGTCAGCGCCTCGTCGTCCTCCACCGGGCCGGAACCGGCCGCCGCCGCGTAGGAGCTGCGGCGCAGCAGCGCGCGGACGCGCGCGAAGAGTTCGTCCAGTTCGAAGGGCTTGACCAGGTAGTCGTCGGCGCCCGCGTCCAGCCCGGTCACGCGGTCGCCGACCGTGTCGCGGGCGGTCAGCATGAGGATCGGCGTCGTGTCACCGGCTCCGCGGATGCGGCGCGCGGCGGTGAGGCCGTCCATGCGGGGCATCTGGATGTCGAGGACCACCAGGTCGGGCCGGTAGGCGGTCGCCTTCTCCAGGGCGTCGGCGCCGTCGACCGCGACCTCGGTGTCGTACCCCTCGAAGGCGAGGCTGCGCTGGAGTGCTTCACGCACGGCCGGCTCGTCGTCGACGATCAGGATGCGCTGGGGGTCACGGTCGCCATCGGCGGGGCTCATGGGCTCGGGATCCTCGGTGTGGTGGGACGGGGGCTGAGCGGCTGAACGCCTTCAGCCTCGCATGCTTCTCGGCTTTCTCAGCCGCGTACGGTACGGCGACGGCTTCGGGCCGGGGCGGCCCGGCGACCCGCGCGCGGGCGGGACGTCGCCAGCTCGGGCGCCCGGGACGGGGCCGTCGGCGGGTGCAGGGCGCCGGCGACGGCGAGGGCCAGGGTGATGTCGGCGGCGTCGGTGCCGATGCCGGTCATGGTGCCGGTCGCGGTGCCGGTCGCGGTGCCGGTCGCGGTGTGCTCAATCTTCGTGATCATGACGTACTCCTCTTCTGTCGGCCGCGGTCTGTCGGCTCAGTTCTGCGAGCCCGAGCGCAGCTTCGCCAGGTCGGCCTTGACGGTGTTGATGGGGATGGCGAAGCCGAGGCCCACGCTGCCCGCGCCGGCCGAGCTCGAACCGGCGGCCGAGTACATCGCCGAGTTGATGCCGATGATGTTGCCGTTCATGTCGATCAGGGCGCCGCCGGAGTTGCCGGGGTTCAGGGAGGCGTCCGTCTGGAGCGCCTTGTACGTCGTCGTGGACGACCCGGTGTCGCCGTTGAACTGCTGGCCGCCGAACTCGAACGGCCATCCGCCGCCGCCCTGCTGCTGTTGCTGCTGGCCCTGGCTCTCGTCCGTGGAGACGGTGACGTCACGGTTGAGCGCGGAGACGATGCCGCTGGTCACCGTGCCGGTGAGGCCCTCGGGGGAGCCGATCGCCACGACCTCGTCGCCGACCTTGACGCCGTCGGAGTCGCCGAGGGTGGCCGGGGTCAGCCCGGAGGCGTTCTGCAGCTTGATCAGGGCGAGGTCCTTGCTGCTGTCGGTGCCGACGACCTCGGCGGTGTACGTCTTGCCGTCGCTGGTCTTCACCTTGACCTGCGAGGCGCCGGAGACGACGTGGTTGTTGGTGATGATCTCGCCGTCGCCGGTGATGATCACGCCGGAGCCGGTGGAGGATCCGGCGTTGGACTGGGCGTTGATCTCGACGATGCTCGGGCTGACCGCCTTGGCGACGCCGGAGACCGTGCCCTTCTGGCTGGAGGGAACGACGTTGGTGCTGGTGGAGCTGGCGGAGGCGACGGTGTCGCTGCCGGTCAGCTCCTGGATGCCGTACGCCGTGCCGCCCCCGATCGCGGCGGCGACTATCGCCACGGCGGCGAGGAGGGCGACGGGACCGCGGTTGCGGCGCCGTGCCCTCGGCGGATGGGCGACGGGTTCGGTGAGGAGAGCGGTGGGGGCTCCGCCGGCAGCGGTCCCGGTGGCGGTCCCGGCGGCCTGCCCGGCGGCGGCGCCGGTCGCGGTCCCGGTGGCGGCGCCGGTCCCGGTCCCGGCGTAGGCCTGGGCTTGGGCCTGGGCCGTCGGCTGGTGCGCCGGCGGGGGCGGCCACTCGGGGTTCACGGGAGAGGAGGCGTGCTGCTGGGCGCCCTGGTGGGGGTTCGTGTACTGCTCGTACTCGCCGTCGCGGCGGAAGCTCTCGGTCATGTCCATGAGCTTGTCGCCCGACCATGAGAGCTCCCTGAGTGCTCCCTGAGAAGCCCGACAGAAGCTCGTATGCCCGATATAAAGGCCCTTCTGGGCGCTAGGACCTGTCCGGGGACCGCTCTCTCAGAAAGGCCTCATGGAAGCTCGCGGGGGTCATCCAGCCGCGCAGGGTGGCGTGGATCGTCGACCGGAACGCGGCGTCCGCCGTGGGGGTGTCGAAGGCCCCGGCGAGTTCGAGGGTCACCAGCCCGTGCAGGGTCACCCAGAGCGAGACGGCGATCGGGGTCGCCTCGCCGTCGAGGACGGACTCCGTCACGGCGCGGTCGATCGCCGCGACGAGCGGCCGTACGGGGTCGCCGGTGCCGATCGCTCCCGGCGCCCCCGACGGCCTGAACGACTGCACCCCGCCGAACAGCACGGAGTACAGGTGGCTGTGCTCGCGTCCCCAACGCCGGTACGCGGCGGCCAGCGCGTAGAGGTCGGCGAGCGGATCCGCCGAGGCCGGCACCGCCGTCACGGTCCGGAAGAGGCTGGCGACGGCCTCGTCGCGCACCGCTGAGATCAGCCCGTCCTTGCCGCCGAACAGGGAGTACACCGCGGCCGTGGACGTCCCGGCGGCCGTGGCCACGGCGCGGACCGTGACCGACGCCTGCGGGTGGGTGGCGAGCAGCTCGGTCGCGGACTCCACGAGCCGGTCTCGGACGCTCTCGTCGTTCGTCTTCGGCCTACCCATGGTGAGAAGCCTACCTTTCTTTGATAACGTCGTTTTGAAACAGCGTTCTGAAACGCCGTTCCGAAACGCGTCGTTCTGCAACGTCGCTCTGCAACTTGGTTCCGTACCGGAGGTCCGCCGTGCCCACGTTCGCCATACGCCTCGCCCGCTCGACCGGGCGCTTACTGCTCGCCCTGGTCGCCGTCGCGGCACTGGTCGTCGTCTTTCTCGCCCTGATCGCGCTCACGGACGGGGCCGGATCGGGGGTCGGCGCATGGCTGGCGGCTCTGGGCGTCGGGGTCGTCGCCGCACTGTGGCGGGGGCGGCGGCGCCGTACCCGGGCCGCGCGACTCGTGCCGTTCGTGCCGGTGGTCATCGCGGCGGCATTGACGGCGTCGGTCTGCGTCCCGACCACGCCCATGGCCCGGCAGTACCCGCCCGACCTGCCCTTCGTGGCCACCCAGCACTGGAGTCTGGACACCGGCAGCCGGGTCGCGGTGTACCACTACCCGCCCGCGAAGTCCGCCGCCCGGCATCCCGTCCCGCTCGTGTACCTCAACGGCGGCCCGGTCCGCGGTATCTCGCTGCTCGACCACCGGTTCCTGCGGCTCCTGGCGCGGCAGGGCCACGACGTCTACGCCTACGAGCAGGCAGGCGGCGGACGCAGCGATCTGCTCCCCATGGACCAGTACACGATCTCAAGGTCGGTCCGTGACCTCGGCGCGGTCATCCGCCGACTGGACACGGGCAGGGGCAAGGACAAGGACAACGGCACGGGCACGGGCACGGGCCAGGTCGACGTCCTCGGCTTCTCGTCGGGCGGGGCCGTCCTCACCCGCGCCCTCGCCGACCCCGGCGTCGCCGCGCACATGCACCGGGCGATCGTCGCCGAGCCCGGCCCGATGGACGGCCCCACCGCGGGGATCACCGGGCACAAGGGGCGGGAGTCCGCGCGTGATCTCGCACCTGCCATGACCGGGCCGCGATCGACGTACGTCCCCCGGTACGGCGTGGCGTTCGGCCTCATGCGGCTCGGACTCCTCAGCCCCGAGACCGGGCTGATCGGACAGGCCGAGGGCGTCAACGCGTTCACCGCCGCCGACCTCGGCAGCGACACCGCGTCCGCCTACTGCGCGCGGGACGCCCACCGCATCCCGACCGAGGACAGCGCGCGGAACTTCTCGTTCAGCGCCGCCGCCAGCCTCCGTGTCCAGCGGACGGTGCGGGACTCGCCCTCCATCGCCGCGCAGCTGAAACGCTCCCGGACTCCCGCGATGCTGATGATCGCCGAGTGCTCCTCCCAGGTCCGCCAGTGGGCGACCGCCGTCCTCGCCAACGACCCCGCCGTGCGCCGCACGCAGTACATGCCCGGAGTCGGCCACCACATGTGGAACGGACTGGACGACAACAACGACCGGGCCGCCGCCGTCATCACCGCCTTCCTGCGGGACAGGCCGGCGCCGGTGCCGAACTATCCGACGCGAGAGGAGATCCCGGCGTTCTTGCGGGACCACAGGTGACTGTTCCTGACGATCACCTGACGTTCCTGACGGAAGGGTCAAGGCGGGCGCGGGGGAACACCAAGAGCCGGCCAACGCTCGATCATGACTTCCCCCAGCCCGGCCATGATTCAGCAAGGGGAACATTTATTTGAAGTTTCGAGCGTACGTTCCAGCCCGTGAATTCAGACAGATCAGCCGGCTCCGCGCCGGCCGCCACCGCCCGCCGCGCACTCCTGCGGTTCGGGCTGACCGGGGCCGCGGCGCTGGGGACCACCGCCGCACTCGGCACCGCGACCGCCTCCGCCGCGGCCCCCGCCACCCCCACCTCCGCCCGCCGGCCCGGCACCCCGGACGAGGCACTGCGTGAACTCGCCGCGGGCAACCGGCGCTGGCGCACCTTCTGTGAGCGGCACCCCGACGAGTCGCCCGCCGTACGGCAGAGCCTGACGTCGGGTCAGCACCCGTTCGCCGTGGTCCTCGGCTGCATCGACTCCCGCGTCCCGCCGGAGCTGGTCTTCGACCAGGGCCTCGGCGACCTGATGACCGTGCGCTCCGCCGGTGAGGTCCTGGACGAGGCCGTACTCGGCAGCGTCGCCTACGGCGTGCTCGAACTGGACATCCCACTGGTCATGGTGCTCGGTCACCAGTCGTGCGGCGCGGTGAAGGCCGCCGTCGCGGCGGACGAGTCGGGTGAGCGGCTGCCGGCCCACATCCAGTACATCGCCGACCAGATAGCCCCGAACATAGACCGCACCCAGCAGGGCGACGCCCGCGTCAACTCCACCATCGACGCCAACGTACGCGCCGTCCGCGCCCGCCTCGCCGCCGAGCCCGACCTCGCGGCGAAGGTGACCTCGGGCAAGCTGGCGATCGTCGGCGCCCGCTACGAGCTCGACGCGTATCGCGTCCACAGCGTCGTCTGACACCCGCGAGCGATGGGGGCACCCGGCATGCCCGGCCTCAGTGGAAGCCGAGCATGCCGGGGGAGTCGATGTCGACGGTGAGGACGCCCGGCGGGTAGTCGCCCTCCTTGCCCGTCAGGATGATCGACATACCGCCGGTCTCGATGTGCGGGGTGGCGACGTAGAGGGCGTGACAGATGTCGGCACCGCCCCATCCGTCTCTGAACATGGAGCCGACCGTTGCCGCCGCGGTCTGGTCGAGCGGATCGACCATGATTCCGGGGAGCGCCAACACATCGCTCGCGACGCCCTTCTCGGTCGACTCGGCGTACATCAGGCACAGCGCCGGGATGTGCAGCCAGTCGCCCGGCGTGTGGGCCACGTTGTCCGCGAGGTGGTGCAGAGCGCGTTGCCCCTGAGCAAGCGCCACCACCGCGCTGGTGTCGAGGATGATCACGCGGCCTTGCCTCGCAGGGCATGCATCTTCTCGGCGGCCATGGCATACACGTTGGCCAGGACGTCCGGCCCCTGGTCGAATTCCTCGTCGGTCAACGTGCAACCCATGCGCTCACGCAACACCTTGCGAGTGGCGGCGACGCGTTCGGCGATCTGGTCAGCCGTGAGTTGCTCAGAGGCCAGCTGCTCGACAAGCTGGCCCAAATTCATCCCTCGCTCCTTGGCCACCTGGGCAAGATGGTCGCGGGCATGCCGGGACACCTGGATAGTCGTGGTCTCTGCCATGACATCACCATAGCTGCACCACAGCACCTGGCTACTCGTATCACCGCCGATTCACCCAAACGTGTCGCTCCGCAGCGATCAACGCCTGAGAACCAGAGTCTCCTCCGTCAACTGCCCCGGCACCGCCCCCGCCAGCCGCGCATACGCCCCGCCCCGCGCCACCAGCTCCGTGTGCGTGCCCGTCTCCACAAGGCGGCCGCCGTCCACGACGAGCACCTTGTCCGCGGCCGGGGCCAGGCTCAGGTCGTGGGTGATCAGGATCGTCGTGCGGCCGGACATCAGGCGGCGCAGGGGCCCGACGACCTGGCGCGCGGCCACCGAGTCGAGGCCGGCGGTCGGTTCGTCCAGGAGTAGGACGGGGGCGGGGCGCAGTATCGCGCGGGCGATCGTGATGCGCTTCAGCTGGCCGCCGGAGAGGGCCGCGGTGCCGGGGGCGATGTGCGTGTCGTATCCCTCGGGGAGCCCGGCGATGAAGTCGTGCGCCGCCGCCGCACGCGCCGCCCGCTCGATCTCCGCGTCGCTCGCGCCGGGCCTGCCGCACTCGATGTTCTCGCGGACGGTGCCGTTGAGGATCAGCGTCTCCTGGGGCAACAGGGCGACGTTCTCGCGCAGGAACTCCAGGGGTACGTCGGTGAGGGGCACCCCGTCCAGGCAGATCACGCCCGCCGACGGGTCGTAGAAGCGCGCGAGCAGTTTGGACGCCGTCGACTTGCCCGCGCCGCTCGCGCCCGTGACCAGCACCAGCTCGCCGGGACCGGCGGTGAACGTCACCTCGGTCAGCGACTCCCGCGCGGCGCCCGGATAGCGGAAGGACACCCCGTGGAAGCTGACCCGGCCGTGCACCGACCACGGGGACACCGGGTCGGCGGGGTCCCGCACGGCGGGCTCCGCGTCCAGGATCTCGCCGAGGCGCTGGGCGCCGGCCGTGGCGGCGGTGAGGGTGAGGCCGAGCTGGCCGAGGCTGCGGACCGGCGGGTAGAGGTAGCCGATGAAGGCGGCGAAGGCCAGGAGTTGACCGAGGGTCATACGGCCGGCGGAGATCTCCCATACGCCGAGCCCGATGACCGCGAGCACGCACACCGTCTCGACGACCTCGACGAGCTGCTCGTACATCTCGCTCAGCCGTGCCCCGCGCACGGACGCCTTCATCCAGGCCCGCGCCTCGCGGTCGAGCCGCTTCTCCTCGGCGCGGCGGCGGTTGTACGCCTGGGTCAGCACCACATTGCCGAGGGATTCCTCGACCACCGAGGTGATGGCACCGTCGGCGGCCCGCTCGTCCTGGGAGGCGGAGCGGATACGGCCGCCGAAGCGGCGGGCGGCCAGGAGGAACAGGGGCGCGAGGACGAAGGTGGCCAGGGCGAGGTCCCAGCGCAGGTACAGGGCTGCTGCCGAGTAGAAAAGTGCCGAGAAGGTGGCAGAGACGGTGCCGACGACACCCGACACCACCATCTGCTCGATCGCCTCGACATCACCGGTGAGCCGTTCGACCAGATCTCCGCGCCGGTGCCGCTGGAAGAAGTGCGGGGGCAGGTCCTGCACATGCCGGAAGACCTTCGCGCGCAGGCGCAGTACGAATCTCTCGGCGGTCCAGGTGGCGAGCGAATTACCTAGATAGCCGACGAGCGCGCCCAGTGCGGCGACAGCCAGCCAGGCCGCCGCCGGGCCCCAGAAAGCCGCCAGCGAACCGGCCTTCAGCGCGTTGTCGGTGAGCTCGGCGAACAGCAGGATCGAGGCGGTCTCGGCCAGCGCGGCGACGACGACGCAGGCCACGATGGCCACCAGCCACTTGCGGTCGCCGCGCGTCAGCGGCCAGAAACGCCGGAAGGCGTCCCGCACTTCCCTCATGCTCAACTCCCTTATGCTCAACTCCCTTTACCGGACATGACGGAGGCGGGGCCCCGGAGCCCGAGCGCTCCGGCGACCCCGCCTCATCCGCCTGCGTCAGCCCTTGTGCCCGACCGGACGACGCTTCGGAGCGGCCTTCTTCGGAGCACCGGGAGCCTTCTGCTTCCTGGCGGCCGGGGCGCCGGTCTTGCAGTTCTTCTTGTTCTTCACGGGGGCAATCTTGTGGAAGCTCATGTGAATTTCCCTTTCCTGTGAATTAGCTCTTGGCTTTCGCGTCGTCCGCATC
>JABFVM010000214.1 GCA_013362785.1 Streptomyces sp.
TCCTCCTGCTGCTGCACATGCAGGTGGCCGACCATGTGGCGGACACCCTCGCGACAACGGGCGCGGACGGCACCGGCCTGGACGGGATGCGGATCCAGCTCGCCTTCGACGGCGGCGCCGCCGTGCTCGTGCTGCTGGTGGCCACGGGACTGTCGGTGTACAAGCCCCGGGGCGTGACACCGTACGGGTGGCGCCGGCAGCAGGAGCAGCGGGCCGGCGCAGCGGCCGCGGATCCCTCGGCGCAGGGGCACGCGCAGGTCTTGGCCTGACCTGTCGCCTCACCCACGGGGGGCTGGCGCCTGCTGCGGGCCGTAGTACCCCAGGAACATGTCCACGCCGCCGACGATGAGACGGTCCGTGAGGTCGTCGTCGAGGCGCGTCCCGTAGGTGCTGAAGACCATGTGCGGGAAGACCAGCAGGGCGTACAGCTGGATGATCGCGGCCTCCAGGTCGGAAATGACCAGCCGGCCCTGATCAGCGAGCACGCGCAGGGCGCCGGCGACGGCCGGGTGATGACCCTCCGGACCGTGCCCCTGCCACGCCCGGCCGAGCTCGGGAAAGCGGTGCTGCTCAGCGGCAACGAGGTTGCGCAGGGCGATGACGTCCTCGTTGGTCCGGACAGCGTGGACCCAGGCGCGAGCAGCCTCGATGAGCGCGGCACGCAGATCCTCGGCCTCGGCCAGCCCTTCGAGCGCGGTCGATGAAGCGTTGCCCAGAGGGTCGTCGAGCGCGCTCGTGATCACCGCGGTGAACAGCGCCTCCTTGCTGCCGAAGTGGTTGTAGACGGTCACCTTGGACACGCCCGCCTCGGCGGCGATGGCATCCATGCCAACCCCGAAGCCATCCCGCAGGAACAACTCCCGCGCCGCCCGGACGATGGCCTGCCGCTTCAGTTCCGCCCGGGGGCCACTGGGGGCCCGCCTGTCGCTGTCCACGCTCATGACCCGATCCTAGCAATTGACTGAACTGAACAGTTGAGTTCATATGTACTGAGCCGTACAGTTCAGTTTCGGGCGGAAGAAGGCTGCGTCCGCCCCGTTCCGGGAGAAGGTCTCGTGTCCTCCACCGCACATCCGGCCACCGCCCCACCGGCCTTGGGCGCTCCGCCCGGCACCGGCAACCGGTGGCTCATCCTTGCCGTTCTCAGCGTGAGTCTGCTGCTGGTGGGCCTCGACACCACCGTGCTGAACGTCGCCCTGCCGACCCTGGTGGAGGAACTGGGTGCGTCGACAAGCCAGTTGCAGTGGATCGTCGACAGCTATCTGCTGATGTCGGGCAGCCTGGTGCTGTTCTGCGGCAGTCTCGCCGACCGGCTGGGCCGCAAGTGGATGTTCATGACCGGCCTGGCCCTGTTCACGGCCGCCTCCGTCGCAGCCGCATACACGGGCTCGGTGACCGCACTGATCCTGGCGCGCGGGGCCATGGGGGTCGGTGAGGCGCTGATCATGCCCGCCACGCTCGCGATCATCGGGCACGTCTTCCCGCGCGGCGCCGAGCGCACCAAGGCCATCGGCATCTGGTCGGCCGCGGTGGGCGTCGGCACGGTCATCGGACCGATGGTCGGCGGCTGGCTGCTCAGCGGCTTCTGGTGGGGCTCGGTGTTCCTCATCAATCTCCCGATCGGGATCGCCGGCCTGCTAGCGGCCGCCTTCCTGGTGCCGAATTCGCGGGCCCGGGAAGCCCGGCGGCTGGACTGGGCCGGTGCCCTGCTGTCGGTGACGGCCGTGGCGAGCGTGCTGTGGGCGGTGATCGAGGGGCCGGACCGTGGCTGGACCAGTCCTGCGGTGCTGTCCGCCTTCGCGGCGGGCTCCCTGCTGCTCGGCGCGTTCATCGCCTGGCAGAGCAAGCACACCGCGCCGATGCTGCCGCTGCGGATCTTCCGGCACCGGGCCCTGGCGGTCGGTGACGTGCTGATCCTGGCGGGCGCCTTCGCGCTGATCGGCACGCTTTTCGTCGTCGTGCAGTACCTGCAGTTCGTCCTCGGCTACAGCGCAGGGCAGACGGGGCTGCGGCTGGGCCCGGCGGCACTCGCCCTCCTGCTCACTGGACCGCTGGCGGGCGTACTGGTGCCGCGCATCGGGCTGCGTGCGGTCTCGGCGGCCGGACTCGCGCTGCTCCTCGCCTCGGCCGCCGTCCTCGCCACCACCGGTGTAGGTGACGGTTACGGGCGGGTGCTCGTAGCGATGCTGCTGCTCGGCGCCGGTGCCGGCTTCGTCATCACCTCCACCAGCGACGCGATCGTCGGCTCCCTGCCGGAGGCCGATCTCGGCGTCGGCTCGGCCACCAACACCGCCGCGCTCCAACTCGGCGCGGCCACCGGTGTCGCGGTCACCGGCAGCCTGCTCTCCGACCGCTACCGCAGCGGCCTCGCCGACGCCACGCACAGCGGTTCCGTGCCGGCCGACGTCCTGGCCTCGGCCCAGGAGTCGCTCGGGACGGCCCTCTCCGTCGCCCGGCACCTGCCCGGTGACGACGGGGCGGCCTTCGCCGATGCCGCGCGCCGGGCGTTTGTCGACGGCCTGGGCCCCGCGATGGCCGCAGGGGTCGGCGTCACCGCGCTCGGCATCGTCGTCGCCCTCGTCTGCGCCCCTCCCCGGCCCGCCTCCCCCTCCCGCACCGCTTTCGCTTCTGACGACAAGGACGCGTCATGACTCACTCAGCAACCGGCGCACACCACGCGCCCGAGCACCACCGAACGCCGGCCGACCCGCGCCGCTGGGCAGCACTCGCCCTCATCTGCGTCGCGCAGTTCATGCTGATCCTCGACGTCACCGTGGTGAACGTCGCCCTGCCCGACATGGCCGCCGACCTCGAACTCGACCGGGCCACGCTGACCTGGGCCGTGACCGCGTACACCCTGTGCTTCGGCGGTCTGATGCTCCTCGGCGGACGCCTCGCCGACGCCCTCGGCGCCCGCCGCACGCTCCTGGCAGGGCTCGCTGTCTTCACCACCGCCTCGCTGGTCACCGGGCTCGCCGAGAACGCACCCATGCTGCTCGGCGGCCGGATCGCCCAGGGCGTCGGCGCGGCCCTGCTCTCCCCTGCCGCGCTCTCCATCGTCACCACCACGTTCCACGGTGCCGAGCGCAACAAGGCGCTGGGCGTGTGGGCCGCGATCGGCGGCACCGGCGCAGCCGCCGGAGTACTGATCGGCGGCGCGCTCACCGACGGCCCCGGCTGGCAGTGGGTCTTCTACATCAACGTGCCCATTGGCCTCGCCGTCCTCGCCGCCCTGCCCGCCCTCGTCCCCGCCCGCGCCCCGCAGCCGGCCCGGCTCGACCTGCCCGGCGCACTCCTGGTCACCGCAGGCACCGCCTCCCTCATCTACGGCCTGGTGGAAGCGGGTGACGCCGGCTGGGCAGACGCGGCCACGCTGCTGCCGCTGACCGCCGCGGCCGTGCTGTACGGGGTGTTCGCCGCGGTCGAACGCGCGAGCCGGGCCCCGCTGATGGACCTGCGGATGTTCACCCGGCGCCCGGTGCTCGCGGGCGCCTTCCTGATGCTGATCGCCACCGCGCTGCTGATCTCGTACTTCTTCCTCGGCTCGGTCTACCTCCAGCACGTCCGGGGTTTCAACCCGCTGAAGACCGGTCTGCTGTTCCTGCCCTCGGCTGTGGCGACCGGACTCGGCGCCCACCTCGCCTCCCGTCTCGTCGGACGGATCGGCAGCCGCGCCGTCGCCGTGTCCGGCATGGCGATCGCCGCCGCCGGAACCGTGCCACTGACCCGGCTCACCGCCGACGGCAGCGTCTACGCGGGTCTGCTGACTGGCCTTGCCGTGGCCTCCCTCGGCCTCGGCGCGGTCTTCGTCACTGCCACCACCACCGCGCTCGGCATGGTGGAACATCATGAGGCGGGCCTCGCCTCCGGAGTCGTCAACACGTTCCACGAGGTGGGCGGTTCGATCGGCGTAGCGGTCGTCTCCACCATCGCCGCCACCGGCATCGAACACGGCTCCGTCGGCGGCTTCACGAGAGCCTTCACCGTGTGCGCCGTCGCGGCGGCGGCGAGTGCGACGGTGGCGCTGGGCCTCGTACCACGCGGCAAGCCCCAGATGACCGGCGGCCCGCACGTGCACTGACCCCTCCGGCGGACTGCGGCGCTGCGCGTATCCGGTGCGGCCCGGCCATGACGTCCCCTCTCCTACCCGTTGCCGCGCTCGGGGTAGCGGAAGGTGCGCTGGATCAGGTGGTTGGGGGCGACGAGCGTCTCGCGTACGACCCGGTCATGGTTGTCCAGGGTCAGTTCCAGCGCGAGACGCTCGCCGGGGAAGCCAAGGGCGAGGACCGTATGGCCGTCGGCGTCCGTGAAGCGTGCGCTCTGGGGTGCGGTGCCCTGGGCGTAGGGCTCGGAGGCGATGAACGTCTTGCCGTCGGTGGTGAGGGTGGTGGGCTCGGTGCGCAGCCGGTCGGCGTCGCTGGCCACCAGTTCGTGCAGCGTGAAGCGGCCGGCCTTGTTCATGGCCTTGACGGTGCGTGCGAGCTGGTCCGCGTCCGGCTGAAGCGGCCACATCACGCGCAGCGTGTCCTGGCCGCCCCGCCAGCCCTCGGCTTCGGCGCGTACGGTCAGGAGGTTGAGCCCCTTGCGCCAGGTCACTGGCGCGACGAAGCAGCCGTTCCCGCACGCCCTCGCCTTCACCGTCCGGGTGCGACCGCTGGGGTAAGTGATGTTGAGGGCGGCTTTGTACGACGTCGAAGGGCCGCGTTCGAGGTCGGTGTCCGGCGCGGTCAGCCGGAGCACGACCTGCCCGGTGCTCGCGGTTGCCGCGATCCCGATCTCATCGGCGCGCCCGCCCACGGTGATCGCGTTTCCGCTCGGTGGCGGCGCGAACGGCAGCGCGGCATTGGCGTCCCTGGGCGGCTGGGTCACGCTGAGCAAAGCGGTGACGCCCAGTACGGCAGCCAGTGCCGAGACTTCGACGCGGATGACCAGGCGTGGTGCCCGCCGTGCCATCCGAAGCCGGGCGTACAGCGCAAGGGCGCACACGCAGGCGACGAGGCCGAGTTTGACGGTGAGGACGCGGCCGAAGTCCGTGTCGAACAGCTCCGTTGCAGAAACCAGCAGCAGCCCGGACAGCGTGCCGGTGACCAGGACGGCGACGACCAGCGCGAGGGCGAGGCGGGCGTAATCGGCGAGCAGCCGCCGGGCAGCTGTGTTCCAGCGCCAGGAGGCGCCGGTCCGTATGACCTGTACGAGCGCGCCGATCCACACCGCGGCAGCGCTCAGATGGACGCTGGTGAGCACCGGCCCCCACACGGCGGACTCGCCGGCCGGGTGAGCCCTCAACCCCTCCACGACCAGCCCCGCGGCCAGCGGTACCAGGGCGACGCGCCGCCACCCGGCCCGCAGGGTGACAAACGCCCCGGCCCACGCGGCGACTTCGACGACCGCGAGCACACCAGGGCGTCCGTCGAACAACGCCGGCCAGGACGGTGAGGTCAGCCCCTCCCTCAGGCTTCCGCCGCCGGCCAGCAGGACCGCGAGGCCCAGGGCGGCCACGCTCCCGGCGACCGTGCCCGGCACCGTCCAGGAGCGGGGCGTGGCCCCGTGCTCCGGCTTTCGGCTCCGTGCTACCAGCCGTTCGCCGACCAGCCCGCCCAAGGCCAGGCCGAAGGAGGCGAACAGCACCCAGCGCAGTACTGCGGTCGCGGTCGCCCCGCTGGTCTGCTGCTGCCCGGCGGCGCCTGACGTGCCGGTCAGGCCGGCGACCGCGGAACCGACGGCGAAGCGGTAGCCGCCGCTCATCACGTCACCGTCCGCGGCGACGGCCTGCCACGTCACCGCGTACACGCCGGGGCTCATGCTCGTGCGTACCGGCGCCGTCAGCTGCTTGCCGCCCGCGCCGCGCTCCGCCCTGCCGAGCGACACAGACCGCCCGTCCTGGGCCTTGACCGTCAGCCACTTCGCCCCCGACGGCTGCACGGGCTCGTCGAAGACCAGAGAGATCTCCTTCGGGGCCGTAGCCACCGCGCCCTCGATGGCCGGCGCGGCGAACAGCAGCACGGCATGCGCCTGGGCCGCGGGCGCGCCCAACAGCAGCGCCGCGACGGCGAGCACCACAGCGGCGGCCAAGCGTACGAGCCGGCGGGCCCGATCACCACACACCCTCAACACGTCTCCACGAGCCCTTCGCCCACTGCGGACTTCACCCCGACCAGATACCCTATCGGGGTATAGTGCGACCACTTTCACAGGGATGTACGGAGCATGCGATGACGGTACGGGAGTTCCCGTGGCTGCCGCCCGGCGGAGTCGTCCGCTGGGTACGCGGCATGTTCGTCACGCTGTGCGCCGTACTCGCCCTGCTCGTGCACCATGACCTGTCCCACGTCCCCGTCGCTTCGGCAGCTGCCACAGCCGAGGGCACCCCGGCCTCTGCGGAGTCTGCGATGGCAGGGCACGCGATGCACCGCTCGGCCTCGATGTCCCATACGCACAGGCAGGCGGACGCGTCCGGGCAGGACACGCTGACGGGCAGCCCGGACGGGACGGCCTGTTCCTCGATGGTCATGCAGCACTGCTCCACGGCGAACGTCTCCGTCGTACAGATCGCGGCGCCGTCCGAGTCGCCGATCCCGCCGTCCCCGGCGTCCTACGCGACGGTCGCGGGGGCGGACATGGCACGGTCTGTCAGTCGTGCGCCACCAGATCTGTCCCTTCTTTCCCAGCTGCGCATCTAGGCCGTGCCCAACGGCTTGCCGCGTCCTTGCGACGCGAGCGAGCCGTGCCCGGCCACAGCCCGAACGCCTGTCGCGCACTGAGAAGAGGACCTCTTCGTGAACAGCATCAAACGTCGCTCCGTCCTGCTCGCCGGACTGGGCACCGCAGGCACCGGTGTGCTCACCGCCTGCAGCAGCTCCAGCAGCCCCTCCCTCGTCAGCCCTTCCGGCCCCCAGGTCGCCCGCGCCGAGAAGAAGCGAGCCAGCACCGGCAAGGTGCACAGCCTCAACCTGACCGCCGCATCCGCCATGCTCGACCTGGGCGCCGGCACCATGGCCAAGTCCTGGGCCTTCAGTGGCCAGGCCCCCGGCAAGGAGATCCGGATCTCGGCCGGCGACACCCTCGCCGCCGAACTGTCCAACCAGCTGCCGAACAGGACCACGACGTCCATCCACTGGCACGGCCTCGCGCTGCGCAGCGACATGGACGGCGTGCCGCCGGCCACGCAGAGCGCGGTGCGGGCCGGAGCCAACTTCACCTACCGGTTCATCGCGGACGCCCCCGGCACGTACTTCTTCCACCCGCACGTCGGCGTCCAGCTCGACCGCGGCCTGTATGCCCCGCTGATCGTCGAGGACCCCAAGGAGCCGCTGTCGTATGACGACGAGTGGGTCGTCGTCCTCGACGACTGGCTGGACGGAGTGACCGGCACGCCCGACGAGGCGTTCACCGAACTCCGGCAGGGCATGGGCGGCATGGATATGGGCGGCTCCGATGACTCGTCCAGCTCCTCCTCGTCCGGCCACGACATGGGGGACATGGGCGGGATGGACATGAGCGGCGAAGGCACGGACGAGGAGAGTCCCTCACCGTCCGCTTCCGGCTCTTCAGGCGACGGCATGTCGATGAAGTTCATGCTCATGGGCGCCGACAGTGACCTGCTCGGCGGTGATGCCGGGGACGTGAAGTACCCGTACCACCTGGTCAACGGCAAGGTGCCGACAGACCCTGCTGTCTACACCGGCAAGCCGGGTCGGCGCGTGCGCCTGCGCATCATCAATGCGGGCGGCGACACCGCCTACCGGGTGGCGCTCGGCGGCCACAAGCTGACCATCACCCACACCGACGGCTTCCCCGTCGAACATCAGCAGGTCGATGCCCTGCTCATCGGCATGGGCGAGCGGTACGACGTCCTGGTCACCCTCGACGATGGCGTCTTCCCGCTCGTTGCCCTCGCCGAGGGCAAGAACGCCAGCGGCATGGCCCTGATGCGCACCGGCTCAGGCAGCGCTCCGAAGCCGACCGTACGGCCGAAGGAACTGGACGGCCTGATCATGACCGCGTCGCAGTTGCGCGCGGCAGACGACGTGCGGCTGGAGGCGAAGAAGGTCGACCGCGTCCATCGCATCGAGCTGACCGGTGGCATGGACAAGTACAACTGGGCCATCAACGGCAAGCGGTACGACATGGCCGACCCGACCGCGAACCCGCTCCTGGTCGAGGAAGGCCAGCGCGTCCGCCTCGACTTCGTCAACACCACCGACATGTGGCACCCGATGCATCTGCACGGCCATACCTACCAGCTCGGCAGCGCCGGCCCGCGCAAGGACACCACGATCGTGCTGCCCAAGAAGACGGTGTCCGTCATCTTCGACGCGGACAACCCCGGCCAGTGGATGCTGCACTGCCACAACGCCTACCACGGCGAGGCCGGGATGATGGCGCTCGTGGCCTACCGGGCCTGAGCACGTCGGCGCGCTGGGGCGGTGCCGCACTGAGCTCCGCCCCGGCCGTCGGGTGAGCTGGCCCTGCCCCTCGTCCCCTTCACAGTCACCGCCGCCGCAATGTCGATGAGGTGCCCGTCCACGTCCCGCTTCAGTGCACTTCCAGGAGGGGCCGCGTGGCGGCGACGCAGACGACCACCACGCTGTGATCTCCAAGGACGGCACCTTCGCCCGTGCTGATCCACATGCACCGACGGGGCCGGTGTGCATTACTGGTTAGGGGGCCCTTCCACGTCAATGATCAGGGCGGTCGCTTTCGGTCCAACGACCGCTGTTCACGGGCGTGTTCGCACTATGCCACCGGCTGACCAGACCGTGCGCACGGTGGCTTTCCTTTCATTCGGCAGATCAGCTGGAGAGGGATGATGTCGTGATCAGAGGTGACGGCATACGCCGCAACATCGCCCAAGTCGACGCAGACGAAGTCGCGGCCCTCATCGACGCCATCAAGCAGTTGAACGTCCGCCGTTACAGGGGATCTCGGGACGAGTTGCCCGTCGGCGGTGTCAGCCTGTGGTTCAAGCAGGATGAAATCCACCAGGCAACGCATGTCCACGACGGTCCGGAGTTCCTCCCCTGGCATCGGGAGCTGTGCAACCGCTTCGAGCATCTGATCCGGTCCGTCGATCCACGGCTTTCGCTGCACTACTGGGACTGGACGACGGATCCCAGCCCGCTCTTCGCCCCTAACGGGCCGTGGGGGTCGAAAACCGGAGACGTGGGAGAACCGTGGCTCGGTGCCGGGTTCTACAAGCCTGATGCCGATCCCTTCCGCGGAAAGCAGATCACCGACGTCAAGAACGCCAACCCCTTCGACCCGCCCCGCGCCCTCACCCGAGAGGTGGAGGAAGGCGCTCCACAACTGGCCTTCGCCGATGACGACATCATCGGCTCGCCGGACTACCGGAGCATGCGGATCAAGCTCGAAAGCAGCCACGACGGCGCCCATGGGTACATCGGCGGCACCATCGGCAACGCACACACGTCCTTCCGCGACCCGTTCGTCTTCCTGCTCCACTCGAACGCCGACCGCCTCGTTGCGATGTGGCAGTATGCGGACCCGGCGCAACGGCTCAATCCCATCACCGTGTACGGCGACGACCCTGAGTTCCCCGTATGGTTCGGGCGCACGCTGAACCCCTGGGACGGCCAGGGCAGGACCCGCCCCTGGGTCGCGCCCGAGTTCGAACGCGAGGTGAAGGACTACCGGCACCCCAGCGTGGTGGAGCCACCGCTGTACGACACGCTCCCCCAGGCGGGAGACGGTCAGGCAGCCGCGCAAAAGGTGGAAGAGCTGCGGCACTTGCTCGAAGACCCAGCCGTTCGCCGGGCAGCCAGGTCCTTTACCCCCACGTAGGCAGTACGTACGCCAGGAGCCATCGTCGAGGGCGCCCGCTGGCAAGGACCCCTTGTCCGCGGACGGGCTGAGCGCGGCCGGCGATGGGCTGGCGAGCGCGGTCTCCTGGCTGGCGGCCATGACGGAGACCAGCACCCTGCGCTTCGGTGAGGCGGCGCGGCTACCGTCACGATCGCCCCGGGGCCGAACTCTCCGGGGCAGACTGCGCTCACCACCCGGGCGCTGCGCAAGCGGGCGTCGGCGCCGGACGCCTCACAGCGCCTGGCGTCGCAAGACAGCCCAACTGCCCCAGCCCGCGTGGGCCTCGACGGCCTGCCATGGCCCGGGCAGCGCGGCGGCGACCTCTTCGGCGGGCAGGTACAGCGGCCCGTCCTCCCCGAGCTGGTTGATCCACAACAGCACGCCGTCCGGGGCCAGAACGCGGGCACTCTCCGCGGGGAACAGCAGCATGTCGATGGCGGCGATAACCGCGACCCGGGCGTCGGCTACGGGCAGAGCGCCGGCGTCGGCACGCACCCGCAGCGGTGAGCGCCCGGCGGCCTGACGCAGCATCTGCTCCGACAGGTCAACGCTGATCATCTGCGGGAAGGCGCTGCCGAGCAGCGGGGTGAACAGGCCGGTACCCGAACCGAGTTCCAGGCAGGGCCCGTCGGGGAAGGGGCCGCCGCGGTCCAGGGCGTCGCGCAGCGGATCATCCCGCCCAGTGGCGCGGGTGGTGTCCCACTCGCCGGCCAACTGGTCGAACTGGTCGGCAATGAAGCGGGCGGTATCGGCGTCCCAGGAGCGGCGGCCTGCCGCCAGATCACGGGCGAAGGCACGGAAGACCTCGGCCATCCCCGTGGGTGGCAGTGGTTTGCCGCCCGGGCTGGGCCACAGGCGGGACAGCATGGTCGTCACAGCAGACACGGCAGGTATTCCAGCAGACCGACGGCGCAGGGCGGATCGGCCCTGGGGTGGACAGTCAGGGTCCACCCCAGGATGGAGACCGCTGATGAAGAGGCGTTTCCTTCCGGCGCAA
>JABFVM010000096.1 GCA_013362785.1 Streptomyces sp.
CGGACAGGGTCAATGCGCGAAGCCGCACACCCGGGGCGGATCGCCTCATACCCGGCACAAAACCTGTCTCTTGAGGCCACGCGGGCCCCGGGGCGTCCCCTGCGTGACGCTTCCGGGAGGGGCCGCGCCATTCAGGTGACGGAAGAGTACGACGAGGGAGCCGATCATCCAAGAGCCCGTATCGCCCGAGATCGCGTCCGGCGCGTCGTCCCATGTCTCCGGCGCCACCGACGACTCCTTCGAACCCGAGGCCACCCGGCGTTCGGCCGATGTCGCGGAGAGTTCCCGCGCCAACCGGGGCTGGTGGGACCGGAACGCGGACGAGTACCAGATCGAGCACGGCACCTTCCTCGGCGACGACCGTTTCGTCTGGGGTCCCGAGGGCCTGGACGAGGTGGAGGCCGAACTGCTCGGCCCGCCGGAGGAGCTCAAGGGCAAGGACGTCCTGGAGATCGGCGCCGGCGCCGCGCAGTGCTCGCGCTGGCTGGCCGCGCAGGGGGCCCGCCCGGTCGCCCTGGACCTCTCCCACCGCCAGCTCCAGCACGCGTTGCGCATCGGGAGCGCGTTCCCGCTGGTGTGCGCCGACGCGGGTGCCCTTCCCTTCGCCGACGGCTCCTTCGACCTGGCGTGCTCGGCGTACGGCGCGCTGCCGTTCGTCGCCGACCCGGTGCTGGTGCTGAGCGAGGTGCGGCGGGTGCTGCGGCCGGGCGGGCGTTTCGTCTTCTCGGTCACCCACCCGATCCGCTGGGCCTTCCCCGACGAACCGGGCCCGGAGGGCCTGTCCGTCGCCGCCTCCTATTTCGACCGGACGCCGTACGTCGAGCAGTACATCGAGAACGGGGTGGGCCACGCCGTCTACGTCGAGCACCACCGCACGGTCGGCGACCGCGTCCGGGACATCGTGGCGGCGGGGTTCCGGCTGGTGGACCTGGTGGAGCCGGAGTGGCCGGTCTGGAACACCTCGGAGTGGGGCGGCTGGTCGCCGCTGCGCGGGAACCTGATTCCGGGGACGGCGATCTTCGTCTGCGAGTGAAGCGAGATGGGGGCACCCCCGGCCGGAGGCTGGGGGAGAGACTGAGCGTGTGATCCGTTACGACGCCCTGGACGCGCTGCCCGTACGCGGCGCCCTGCCCGGTCTGTACGACGCTCTGGACGCGCACGGCACCGCGGTGCTGGTCGCGCCGCCCGGTACCGGCAAGACGACGCTGGTGCCGTTGGCGCTGGCGGGGCTGCTCGGCGAGGGACCGGCCCGGCGGGTCGTGGTCGCCGAGCCGCGGCGGATCGCCGCCCGGGCCGCCGCGCGGCGGATGGCGTGGCTGCTGGGCGAGAAGGTCGGCGGGAGCGTCGGGTACACCGTGCGCGGCGAGCGGATCGTCGGGCCACACGCGCGCGTGGAGGTCGTCACGACCGGCGTGCTGCTGCAACGGCTGCAGCGCGACCAGGAGCTCGCGGGCGTGGACGCGGTGGTGCTCGACGAGTGCCACGAGCGGCATCTGGACGCGGACACGACCGCCGCGTTCCTGTGGGACGTACGGCAGACGCTGCGGCCGGAGCTGCGGCTGGTGGCCGCGTCGGCGACGACGGACGCGCAGGGCTGGGCGCGTCTGCTGGGCGACGCCCCGGTGGTGGCGGCGCAGGGCACCGCCCACCCGGTGGAGGTCGTGTGGGCGCCGCCGGCCCGCCCCGTACGGCCCCCGCACGGCATGCGGGTCGACCCGGCGCTGCTGACGCATGTGGCGTCGGTGGTGCGGCGGGCGCTGGCCGAGCGGGCGGGGGACGTGCTGTGTTTCCTGCCGGGCGTCGGTGAGATCGCGCGGGTGGCCGGGCAGCTGGGGGATCTCGGGGACGTCGAGGTCTTGCAGGTGCACGGTCGGGCGCCCGCGGCTGCGCAGGACGCGGTGCTGGCGGGCGGGGAGCGGCGCCGGGTGGTGCTGGCGACGTCGGTGGCGGAGTCGTCGCTGACGGTTCCGGGAGTGCGGGTCGTCGTCGACTCCGGGCTGGCGCGGGAGCCTCGCGTCGACCACGCGCGCGGGCTGAGCGCGCTGGCGACGGTACGGGCCTCGCACGCGGCGGGGCGGCAGCGGGCCGGGCGTGCCGGGCGTGAGGCGCCGGGGGCCGTGTACCGCTGCTGGGCGGAGGCGGAGGACGCGCGGCTGCCGCGCTTCCCGTCGCCGGAGATCAAGGTCGCCGACCTGACGGCGTTCGCGTTGCAGGCGGCGTGCTGGGGCGACCCGGAGGCCACCGGCCTCGCGTTGCTGGACCCGCCGCCGGGCGGGGCGATGGCGGCGGCGCGGAGCGTACTGACGGCCGTCGGGGCGGTGGACTCCACCGGCAGGGCCACGGAGCGGGGTCTGCGGCTGGCTCGGCTGGGGCTGCACCCTCGGCTGGGGCGGGCGCTGCTGGACGCGGGAGCCTCCGAGCGGGTCGCGGAGGTCGTGGCGCTGCTCAGCGAGGAGGCGCCCCGGGAGTACGGGGACGACCTCGCCGGTGCGCTGCGGGCGGCTCGGCGTGGGGGCGACGGGTACGCGGCGCGCTGGCGGGCGGAGGTGCGGCGGCTGCGGGCCGTCGCCGGGGAGGTCTCCCGGCCGCCGGTCCCCGCTCCCGGGGAGCACGGCCTGGTCGGGCTCGTCGCCGCGCTCGCCTTCCCCGAGCGCATCGCCAAGGCCGACGGCGGCTCCTACCTCATGGCCTCCGGCACGCGCGCCGAACTCCCCGACGGCTCCGCTCTGCGCGGCACCCGCTGGATCGCCGTGGCCGTCGCCGACCGGCCCGTCGGCAAGGGGCACGCGCGTGTGCAGCTGGCCGCCGCGGTGGACGAGGACATCGCCCTGTCGGCGGCGCCGTCACTGCACTCCGACACCGAGGAGGTCCACTGGGCCG
Source organism: Streptomyces sp. (assembly GCA_013362785.1). Taxonomy (GTDB): domain Bacteria; phylum Actinomycetota; class Actinomycetes; order Streptomycetales; family Streptomycetaceae; genus Streptomyces. Next base: position 2,881 of record JABFVM010000096.1, read on the forward strand.
ACGGCGACGTCGTGGCCCGGCGGGTCGAGCGGCTGGGGGCGATCGAGCTGGCGGCGCGGCCGCTCAAGGACGCCGACCCCGCACTCGTACGCGATGCGCTTCTCGAAGGGCTGCGGCAGGACGGGCTCGGCCTGTTGCGCTGGTCCCCCGATGCCGAGGTCCTGCGGCAGCGGCTCGCCTTCCTGTATCTGCACCTCGGGGCGCCCTGGCCCGATGTCGGCGACGACGCGCTCCACGCGCGCGTGGACGAATGGCTGGAGCCCGAGTTGAGCCGGGCACGGCGGCGGGCGGACCTCGGGCGGATCGATGCCGGGGCGGCGCTCGGCCGGCTGCTGCCGTGGGCCTCGGGGGACGCCGGGCGGCTGGACGAGCTCGCGCCGGAGCGGATCACCGTACCGAGTGGGTCCAGAATCCGGATCGACTACGGCAACCCTGAGCAGCCGGTCCTTGCCGTGAAGTTGCAGGAGATGTTCGGGCTGCACGAGTCGCCGTCGGTCGCAGGGGTGCCGCTCCTCGTCCATCTGCTCTCCCCCGCCGGGCGCCCGGCGGCCGTCACCGCCGACCTCGCCTCCTTCTGGAAGGACGGCTACAACGGCGTACGGGCGGAGCTGCGCGGCCGTTATCCCAGGCATCCGTGGCCCGAGGACCCCGCGACCGCCGAGCCGACCCGGCACACCAACGCCCGGCTCAGGCGGTGACCGGTTCCGGTTCGGTGTCCTGGGCGGGACTGGGGTCGCCCGGGCGGCGGCCGCGTGCCTCCAGGTAGAGGGAGAGGGACAGGAGCAGCAGTCCCAGGACCAGGAAGCCCCAGGGGAGATACGACGTCATCAGCAGGACCAGGGTGCGGTTGGACTTGACCAGGTCGACGGTGTGGTCGATGTAGTCCTCGCGCATCTTCACGTGGCCGGCGAACGCCGTCACCTTGTCGCGGTCGCCGAGGAGGGTGCCGCCGCGCAGTTCCTCCTTGTGGATCTCCTCGCCGTAGACGGGGGCGCCGGTGAGGGGTTCGACCCAGAACTTGCGGACGGTCGAGTACCAGCGGGTGGTGCCGGTCTTGGCGACCGACTCCGGGGTGATGCCCTTGACCGGCATCGTCTTGGGGAACCTCACCTTGGTCCACGGGATGGTCTGCTCGAAGTAGTAGACCTCGACGCCGCGGAAGTCCTGCGTGCCCTTGTAGTGGATGGGCGCGCTGGTGCGGGTCTGGGCGTCGAAGTACTCGTAGTCCCGTTTCTCGGTGAGGAAGGGCCACTTGAACTCGATGCCCTCCCGTTTCACGGGGTCGCCGTCGACCGACTCGCCGGTGGCGTGGACGGGTTCCTGGGAGTGGGCGTCGAAGATGTAGCGCTCGGGGATCCTGGAGACCATCTTGCCGTCGGGGCCGACGACGTAGGACAGGCCGTCCCAGACGACCACGTCCCTGCCCGCGGTCCTCTCGATCTTCTCGGAGGCTTCGACGTTGCCCTTCAGGGTCTGCACGATGGTGACCTCGGGGACCTTGCGGGCCTGCATCGTGCCGTAGTCGAGGAGGGTGGCGTCCTTCGCCTCCAGGACCATGTCCTGGTACTGACCGGCCGGGATCTTGGCCAGGCGCGGGAAGGCGTACCAGCGCAGCAGTGGGGACAGGGCCGCGAAGAACACGGCGAGGGCGAGCAGGATCAGACTGGCCTTGCGGCGCATCTCGGCCTCCCTCCCGGACGGGCGGTTACGGATGTGCGGGCACGGTCGTCAGCAGCGGCTTCGGGGATGTCTCGCCCGCCGGTGAGCCCATCGCGGTGAGCGTGAGGACCAGGGCGAGCGCGACGGCGAGACCGGTCGCGGCGGCGATCAGGGCGCGCATACGGGCCTCCCGGAACCCCGGAGCGGTTGAATCTGAGTGCGTCGTTGAATCTGATACGTCGTCAGGTCTGGCACCGTAGCAATGCGCGGGCGAGATGAGAACACGTTGCGCACACAGACAAAGGGCGCCCCGTCCGCCGTGGCGGAGGAGCGCCCTTCACCGGATCCCGTGGGGCTACGCGCTCGGACTCGCCGAGGCCGACTCGGACGGGGTCGGGGTGGGTGTCGTCTCGGCCGCCGCCACCTTCAGCTCGACGGTCAGGGTCGCGCCGCCCGCGGTGTTGATGCGGAGCAGGAAGGTGCCGGTGGTGTCGTCGGCGTACAGCTTGGGCAGCTTGAGCAGGCCCTTCGCGTCCGTCGTCAGGCCGGTCAGGGTGCGCACGGGCTTGCCGTCGGCGTCCTTGAAGTAGGGGCCCTTGTCGTTCTCGGCCGGGTCGTCCGCCGACTTGATGAGGGTGGCGGTGGCCGCGACCTTGTCCGCGACGGCGCCCTTGTAGGTCGCCTTCACCTCGACCTGGTCGGCGAACTCGCCGCCCGGGGTGCAGGTCAGCGCGGTGTCGCCGGTGCGGGCCAGGGTGTCGGCGGCGCGCTCGGTGACGGTGGCCGTGTAGTCCAGGCCGGGGACCGAACGGCCGACGACGGTGGCCCGGACGACGAACGTGCCGGTGTCCTCGCCCGCCTTGAGCGCGGGCGCGATCGCCTCGCCGGCGCTGTTGGTGACCACGGCGGCGTACTTCTCGCCCGTGCTGAACGTGGCGTCGGTCCTGCCGACGATGGTGAAGCGGACCCGGACCTTCGCGACGCCCTTGCCGGCCTCGGTCTCGGCGCGGGCGCTGATCTTCTCGGTGAAGGTGTGGCCGGCCATCGCGGTGAGCTTGGCGGTGTCCGCGTCCTCCAGGTGGTCCACCGTGTCGGTGGGGGTGGGAGGCGTGGTGCTGGGCGGGGTCGGGCCCGGCGGGGTCGGCTTGGGGCTCGTGGAGCCGCCGCCCGGCTTGGGGCTGCTCGGCGCCGTCGGCTTCGTCGGCGCCGTGGGCGTGGTCGGCGTGCCGGGCGGCGTCGGGGTGGGGCTCGCGCCCGCGGAGTCGTCGCTGCGGTCCGACGGAAGGGTGCCGGTGCCGTCCGGGATCTCGTGGGTGCCCTTGCGGTAGTACTCCAGCCACGTCAGGACGAGGTTGAGGTAGTCCTGCGAGTTGTTGTAGCTGAGGATCGCGCGGTCGAGGTCGCGCTGGGTGGACAGGTCCCAGCCGTTGCGGCACAGGTAGTGGGCGGCGGCGAGCGCGGCGTCGTAGATGTTGTTGGGGTTGCTCTCGCCGTCGCCGTTGCCGTCGCGGCCGGCCCACTTCCAGGTGGAGGGGATGAACTGCATGGGGCCGACGGCACGGTCGTAGGTGCTGTCCCCGTCGTAGGCGCCGCCGTCGGTGTCGCTGATGCTCGCGAAGCCGTTGCCGTTGAGCTGCGGGCCGAGGATCGGGGAGAGCGTGTCGCCGTTCGCGTCGACCCGGCCGCCGCGGGCCTGGCCGGACTCGACCTTGCCGATGGCGGCGAGGAGTTGCCAGGGCAGGTTGCAGCCGGGCTTGGCCTCCTTGAGCGCGGTCTCGGCCTTCTTGTAGGCGTCCAGGACGGTCGCGGGGATGCCGGCCTCGCCGGCGCCCGGCGTGACCGGGGTGCCGGCGGAGGGGGCGGGGCTGGGGCTGTTGAGCGGCGGCAGGTCCGTGTAGTAGGGCGAGTTGCCGGTGGCGCTGTCCTCGGCCGGCGCGTCCCACGAGGGCTGGGTTCCGTTGGTGACTCTTCTGCCGGCGTCGTCGGTCGTCACTCCCGGAGCCTGGGACGCGGCCAGTGCCGCGACCACGACCGCCGCGACGGTGGTGTTCACCGCGCCCTTGCGGAGCCTGCCGAATTGCGCCGCCATGAAATGGACCCCTCCCGTGGACGCCCGAGCGCCCGCCTCTGTCTGCCGGGCTCGCCGTGTCGTGCTCGCCCCTGTAGTGACGATCGACCCGCCGCGACAGTTGCCCTCGCGGCAAGCTTTCCGTCGCTGTTCATCTGTTGGGTCGTGTTCTCCCGGCACCGTGACCCAGGCGACCCTACGACAACTTCCTTTGCAGGGGCACCCGTTGGTGCCCGATTTTTACCGGTTGGCCATGTACGCTCCGCCGGTCGGATACCCCTCCCTGAGGTCCCGCATACTGGCTTCCCCGACGCCCCGGGCCGACAGGTCCCACCAACACCGCACATGAGGAGCCCCGTTGCCGTTCACGCTCAGCCACGCGGCGGCCGTACTGCCCGCCGTACGCACCGACGGAACCGGCCGGGGCAGACTCGTACCGGCCGTGCTGGTGGCGGGGTCCTTTGCTCCCGACATGACCTATTACGCGGCGAGTGTCCTGTCCGGGGCGATGGAATTCGGCGATGTCACGCACTCGTTCGCCGGCGTGTTCACGGTCGATGTGGTGATCGCCTGGGCGCTGGTGGGCCTGTGGCTCCTGCTGCGCGAACCACTGGTGGCGCTGCTGCCGGTGCGGCGACAGGCGCGGGTGGCCACACTGCTGCGCTGCGGGGCGCCACGCGCGCGTGTACGGCCGTCGCTCGTGCTGCGCTGGTACGTCTCGGCCGCGCTCGGCGCGCTGACGCATGTCGTGTGGGACGCGTTCACGCATCTCGACCGCTGGGGGATGCGGCTGTTTCCCGTCCTGGGCGAGGAGATCGCGGGGTCGCCGCTGTACTGGTATCTGCAGTACGGCGGTTCGGCCGTCGCCGCGATTGTCATCGCCGCGTTCGTGGCCGTGGCGCTACGGCGGAGTCGCGCGGCCGCGCCGGTCGGGGTTCCGGTCCTCTCGGTACGGGACCGGTGGTGCGCCGCCGCTGTGATCGGCGGGCCGGCCGTGGTGGCGGCGGTGCAGCGGGCCTCGCGGTGGTGGGACTACTGGGGGTCGACCGCGAAGTACTGGGAGCTGATTCCGACGCTGTGCTTCGGGGCGGGCGCGGGGCTCGTGCTCGGGCTGCTGCTGTACGCCGTGGGGGTCAGGGTGTGGCGTCCGGTGCGGGGCCCTGGTGGTGGGGGTGCGGATACGGATGCGGGTGCGAATGCGGGCTCCGGCTCTGGCTCGGGCTCTGGCTCTGGCTCTGGCTCGCGTTCGGGTGAGGCCGGTCGGGAGGCGAGCCGGCCTGGGGCTCGGTGACGGTGCCCGCGGTCGCGATGAACACGGTGACCGTGCGGACGGGGCGGGACCGTGGGAGCAGGGTGCGGGCCAGGGCCAGATAGCCGCAGGTGAGCTCCGCCCAGTCCTGTGCCCGGCGAGGGAGGCGGTGCCGATAGGCCGTGGCCCTGAGCCGCAGGGCGGTCACCGGGTCGGTGGGGATGCGGGCGGTGCTTGCGCGGGGGGCGAAGGGCGGGACCGACGGCGGCTCTGTGGAGGGGGCGGCCTCGGTGTTCACGTTCGCCGGTGCCGGGGTCGTCCGGCGGTTGAGCGTGCGTATACCCATGACCGCATCCTTACGGGAGGCGGGGGTGGGGGGCGCTTTTGCGGGGGCCACGAGAGTGACGGGCCCTCCGGGGGTTGAGCCGGGTCCCTCTGTGGGTGCCGGGTTCTGGTGGTTTTGGGGCTGCCGGTAGTTCGTGGCTGGTCGCGCAGTTCCCCGCGCCCCTTCAGGGCGTCGCAGTCACGCCTGTCCGATGACTCGCGGGATGCCGGGGCGGTTGGGTAACCGACCCGGCATCCGAATGTGGCCGTGCCATCGGGGCTAGTGGGCTGCTGATTCCCAGTCCGGGCCTGCGCCGACCGAGACGCCCAGGGGGACGTTGAGGTGGACGGCGTTGGACATTTGCTGGCGGACCAGGGCTTCTGTGGCCTCTCGTTCGCCGGGGGCGATTTCGAGGACGATTTCGTCGTGGACCTGGAGGAGCATGCGGGAGGTGAGGTCGGCCTCGCGCAGGGCCTGGTCGACCTTGAGCATGGCGATCTTGACGATGTCGGCCGCCGTGCCCTGGATGGGGGCGTTGAGGGCCATGCGCTCGGCGGCCTCGCGGCGCTGGCGGTTGTCGCTGTTGAGGTCGGGGAGGTAGCGGCGGCGGCCGAAGAGGGTCGCCGTGTAGCCGGTTGCCCGGGCCTCGTCGACGGCGCGGCGCAGATAGTCCCGTACGCCGCCGAACCGCTCGAAGTAGGCGTCCATCAGGGCGCGGGCCTCGCCCGCGTCGATGTTCAGCTGCTGGGAGAGGCCGAAGGCCGACAGACCGTACGCCAGGCCGTAGGACATGGCCTTGATCTTGCGGCGCATCTCCGCGTCCACCGCGGCGGGTTCCACGGCGAAGACCTGGGAGGCGGCCGTGGTGTGCAGGTCCTCGCCGGAGGTGAACGCCTGGATCAGGCCCTCGTCCTCGGAGAGGTGGGCCATCACGCGCAGTTCGATCTGGCTGTAGTCGGCCGTCATCAGGGACTCGAAGCCCTCGCCGACCACGAAGCCCCGGCGGATCGCCCGGCCCTCGTCGGTGCGGACGGGGATGTTCTGCAGGTTCGGGTCCGTCGAGGAAAGGCGGCCGGTCGCCGCGACCGTCTGGTTGAACGTGGTGTGGATCCGGCCGTCCGTCGCGATCGTCTTGATCAGGCCCTCGACGGTGACGCGGAGCTTCGCCTGCTCGCGGTGGCGGAGCATGATGACCGGCAGTTCGTTGTCGGTCTGGGTGGCGAGCCAGGCCAGGGCGTCGGCGTCCGTGGTGTAGCCGGTCTTCGTCTTCTTCGTCTTGGGCAGGGCGAGTTCGCCGAAGAGGACCTCCTGGAGCTGCTTGGGCGAGCCCAGGTTGAACTCGTGCCCGGCCGCCGCGTGCGCCTCCTTCACGGCCTGCTGCACGGCACCCGCGAACATCTGCTCCATGGCCTCCAGATGGGCCCGGTCGGCCGCGATGCCGTGCCGCTCCATGCGGGCCAGCAGGGCCGAGGTCGGCAGCTCCATGTCACGGAGCAGGTCCGCGGCGCCGACCTCCTCAAGGCGGCTCCCGAAGGCCTCGCCCAGGTCGAGGACCGCGCGGGCCTGGATCATCAGCGCCTCGGCCTCGGCGCCGTCGTCCGTACCGAAGGCCAGCTGGCCGTCGGCCGCGGCTGCGGGGGCCAGCTCGCGGTGCAGGTACTCCAGGGACAGCGCGTCCAGGTCGAAGGAGCGGCGGCCCGGCTTGACCAGGTAGGCGGCGAGCGCGGTGTCCATGCGCACGCCCTCGATGCTCCAGCCGTGCTCGGCGAAGACCCGCATCGCGCCCTTGGCGTTGTGGAAGACCTTCGGCCTGGTGGCGTCGGCCAGCCAGGCCGCGAGCGCCTTCTCGTCGGCCTCGTCCAGCTGCGAGGGGTCGAACCAGGCGGCGGCGCCGTCGGCCGCGGCGAGGGCGACCTCGGAGACGGAGCCGGCACCGAGCGCCCAGGTGTCGACGGTGGCCACACCCAGGGGCTCACCGCCGCGCCCGGTCAGCCAGGGGGCCAGCTCACCGGTGCCGAGCACGGAGCCGTCGATCTCCACGCCCTCCGTCGCGACCGGCGTGGTCTCGGCCTCCTCGGCGCCGGGGTCGACACCGTAGAGCCGCTCGCGCAGCGAGGGGTTACGGATCTCCAGGGTGTCCAGGATCATCGCGACGGCCTTGCGGTCGTACGGCTCGCGCGCGAGGTCGGTGACGGTCTTGGGCAGCTCGACGGCCCGCTCCAGCTCGGTCAGCCGGCGGTTCAGCTTGACGGCCTCCAGGTGGTCGCGGAGGTTCTGGCCGGCCTTGCCCTTGACCTCCTCGACGCGCTCGACCAGCTCCGCGAACGAGCCGAACTGGTTGATCCACTTCGCGGCGGTCTTCTCGCCGACGCCGGGGATGCCCGGGAGGTTGTCGGACGGGTCGCCGCGCAGGGCCGCGAAGTCGGGGTACTGGGCGGGCGTCAATCCGTACTTCTCGAAGACCTTCTCCGGGGTGAACCGGGTGAGCTCGGAGACGCCCTTCGTCGGGTACAGCACCGTGGTGTGCTCGCTGACCAGCTGGAAGGAGTCGCGGTCGCCGGTGACGATCAGCACCTCGAAGCCGGCGGCCTCGGCCTGGGTGGCGAGGGTGGCGATCACGTCGTCGGCCTCGAAGCCGTCGACCGCGAACCGGGAGACGTGCATCGCGTCGAGCAGCTCGCCGATCAGCTCGACCTGGCCCTTGAACTCGTCCGGGGTCTTGGAGCGGTTCGCCTTGTACTCCGTGAACTCCGCGGAGCGCCAGGTCTTGCGGGACACGTCGAAGGCCACCGCGAAGTGGGTGGGCGCCTCGTCGCGCAGGGTGTTGGCCAGCATCGACGCGAAGCCGTAGATCGCGTTCGTCGGCTGGCCCGTCGCGGTCGTGAAGTTCTCCGCGGGCAGCGCGAAGAACGCTCGGTAGGCCAGCGAGTGCCCGTCCATGAGCATCAGGCGGGGCCGGCTGCCGCCGGGGTTGGTCTCGGTCTGCTTCGATGCTGTCTCTGCCACGCCCACGATCCTGCCACGCCCCACTGACACTCGGTCCCCATCGGGGGTACGGCTCCCCCCGGGACCGCCGGGCTTCGCCGGGCCCGGCCCGTCTGGGCCGGTCTGGGCCCCCTCCCTCCCCGCTCCGGGCCACCCCGCGCACTGTCCGTCCCCCGTGCGAGGATCGGAGATGTAGCTCACACGTGTACGTGAAGGGGAGTGCGCGATGGCCACCAAGCCGCCCAAGGGTGATCCGGTTCAGGACGCGCCGCAGGTCGCCGAGCCGAAGCATGCGGCCGCGGGGTTGCCGGCGATCGGGCACACCCTGCGTATCGCGCAGCAGCAGATGGGCGTGAAGCGGACCATGCTGACGCTGCTCAGCGTCAACCAGAAGGACGGCTTCGACTGCCCGGGGTGTGCCTGGCCGGAGCCCGATCACCGGCACAAGGCGGAGTTCTGCGAGAACGGCGCGAAGGCGGTGGCCGAGGAGGCGACCCTGCGCCGGGTCACCCCGGAGTTCTTCGCCGCGCACTCCGTCGCCGACCTCGCGACCAGGAGCGGGTACTGGCTGGGGCAGCAGGGACGGCTGACGTACCCGATGTTCCTGCCCGAGGGCGGCACGCACTACGAGCCGGTCTCCTGGGAGCGCGCGTTCGACATCATCGGCGCGGAGATCACCGCCCTCGCCTCCCCCGACGAGGCCGTCTTCTACACCTCGGGCCGCACCAGCAACGAGGCGGCGTTCCTCTACCAGCTCTTCGCCCGCGAGCTCGGCACCAACAATCTGCCGGACTGCTCGAACATGTGCCACGAGTCGTCCGGGTCGGCGCTGAACGAAACCATCGGCATCGGCAAGGGCAGCGTTCTGCTGGAGGACCTGTACAAGGCCGACCTGATCATCGTCGCCGGGCAGAACCCGGGTACGAACCACCCGCGCATGCTCTCCGCCCTGGAGAAGGCCAAGGCGAACGGCGCGAAGATCATCAGCGTCAATCCGCTGCCCGAGGCCGGCATGGAGCGCTTCAAGAACCCGCAGACCCCGCAGGGCATGCTCAAGGGCGCCGCGCTCAACGACCTCTTCCTGCAGATCCGCATCGGCGGCGACCAGGCCCTCTTCCGGCTCCTCAACAAGCTGATCCTGGAGACGCAAGGCGCCGTCGACGAGGAGTTCGTGCGCGAGCACACCCACGGCTACGAGGAGTTCGAGGCGGCCGCCCGTGCCGCCGACTGGGACGAGACGCTCACCGCGACCGGCCTCACCCAGGAGGACATCCACCGGGCCCTGGCCATGATCCTGGCCTCGGAGCGCACCATCGTCTGCTGGGCCATGGGCCTCACCCAGCACAAGCACTCGGTGCCGACCATCCGCGAGGTCGTCAACTTCCTTCTGCTGCGCGGCAACATCGGCCGCCCCGGCGCGGGCGTGTGCCCGGTGCGCGGTCACTCGAACGTGCAGGGCGACCGCACCATGGGCATCTTCGAGCGGCCCGCCCCCGCCTTCCTGGACGCCCTGGAGAAGGAGTTCGGGTTCGCGCCCCCGCGCGAGCACGGCTACGACGTCGTACGGGCCATCCGGGCGATGCGCGACGGCGAGGCGAAGGTCTTCTTCGCGATGGGCGGCAACTTCGTGTCCGCCACGCCCGACACGGACGTCACCGAGGCGGCGATGCGACGCGTCCGGCTGACCGTGCATGTGTCGACCAAGCTCAACCGCAGTCACGCCGTGACCGGTGCCCGTGCGCTGATCCTGCCGACCCTCGGCCGCACGGAGCGCGATCTTCAGGGCAGTGGCGAGCAGGTCGTGACGGTCGAGGACTCGATGGGCATGGTGCACGCCTCCCGGGGGCGTCTGGAGCCCGCGAGCACGCATCTGCTGTCCGAGCCGGCCATCGTGTGCCGGCTGGCACGCCGCGTGCTGGGCGAGGGCAGCCCGACGCCCTGGGAGGAGTTCGAGAAGGACTACGCGACGATCCGGGACCGTATCGCGCGGGTCGTCCCGGGCTTCGAGGACTTCAACGCGCGCGTGGCCCGCCCGGGCGGCTTCACCCTCCCGCACGGCCCGCGCGACGAGCGCCGCTTCCCGACGGCGACGGGCAAGGCCAACTTCACCGCGGCCCCGGTCGAGTACCCGGAGGTGCCGGAGGGACGGCTGCTGCTGCAGACGCTGCGGTCGCACGACCAGTACAACACCACGATCTACGGCCTGGACGACCGCTACCGCGGGATCAGGAACGGCCGCCGGGTGGTCATGATCAACCCCGAGGACGCACAGCGGCTCGGCGTCGCCGACGGGTCGTACGTCGACCTCGTGAGCGAGTGGAAGGACGGGATCGAGCGCCGGGCGCCCGGCTTCCGCGTCGTGCACTATCCGACGGCCCGGGGCTGTGCGGCCGCGTACTACCCGGAGACCAACGTCCTGGTCCCGCTGGACGCCACCGCGGACACCAGCAACACCCCGGCCAGCAAGTCCGTGGTCGTCCGTCTGGAACAATCGGCGGCCGACTGAGCGTTTGCTCAGTCGACTGTCACCGACCGGGCAAGACGAACGGAGCCGGACCCCATGGGCGAGCAGCAGCACGTGAAGTTCCCGCAAGAGGTCATCGACGAGTACGCCGCCCTCGGCGTCGACCTGCCGGCCCTGTTCTCCGCCGGGCACCTCGGGACCCGTATGGGTGTCCAGATAGTGGAAGCCTCCGCCGAGCGGGTTGTCGGGACCATGCCGGTGGAGGGGAACACCCAGCCTTACGGACTGCTGCACGGCGGCGCGTCCGCGGTGCTCGCCGAGACGCTGGGTTCGGTGGGGTCGATGCTGCACGCCGGCAGCTCCAAGCTCGCCGTCGGCGTGGACCTGAACTGCACCCACCACCGGGGCGCCCGCTCCGGCCTGGTGACCGGAGTGGCCACGCCGCTGCACCGGGGCCGCTCCACGGCGACGTACGAGATCGTGATCAGTGACGAGCAGGGCAAGCGGGTGTGCAGTGCGCGGCTGACCTGTCTACTGCGGGACGTGAACCCCGGCGACGGGGAGCAGCTGCGCTCGGCGGGCTGACACCCACGCCCCGACGACGTTGCGTCACGACCGGCGCCCGCCCAGCCGTGTGCTCTCGCACCCTCGTGCGAGAGCACACGCGCGTGACGGCCGGCACCCTCGCGTTGTCGTCGCGGCCAACCCCCCTACATTTCCCGGCCGTTGAAACCCGGGCGTCCGGCGGCATACCGTCGGGGTATGACGACGGGAGGAGCCCGCGGCAAAGGGGCGGTGCTCGCATTGGCGCTGCTGGCCGCCGGCCTGGCGGCCGGCTGCGGTCAGCCGGGCGCTCGCGACACCGCGGGCGGGACCGGAGCGAGCGCCAACTCGCCCTCCCCGTCGGCGACTCCGCCCGCTCAGCTGTGCGCGCAGATCATCGGCTACTGGTCGCGTCGGACGCTGGACGACGACACCTACGGCGACTACCAGTCGATGGGCCTGTCCGACGGCCAGTACGAGATCCTGCGCAAGGTCGTGGACGCCGCCCGGGCGGAACGCGGGCGCACGGACGCGCGGTCGGCCGAGCGACTGATCGACCGCCGGGCACGGGAGTTGTGCGAGAAGCGGTACCGGAACGGCGAGCCGACCGGAGGTCCGTGGGGGGCCGGATGAGGAAATCCCCATTCCGCTTTCCGATGCCATATTCGTGCCCCATACACGAAAAGGGCGGTGAACGCCGAACACCTTTCCCGCCGGTAACTGTGCGTAATACGCCTGCAATACAGACCCCCCGCCTTCCCTGCGACACGCACCCTTCCCAGAAGTCCCCAGAAGCGCCCAGGTACCCTTCGGCAACGCATCGGGTAATCACCAAAACACGTGAACACTCGTGAAAGAGCTACGCGCGAACGCTGCGAGTTCTCACAATGTGGACAGGGCGAATCGGCCGGAAATCCGCTCTTCCCCCCACGGAGTACCGCTCAGAGTTACCCCGTGTCATAACAAGAGCGTCACAGCCTTGGTCAGAGCCTCCTCCATGTTCCCCACACCCGCTTAGAGTCACGGCCAGTCACCGAGCCATCGGATTCGAAGTCACTTCGGCCCAGCGCTCGACTCGGCGCGTTCCGTGGGGAGCCGCCGTGCCAGGGAAAGGACCTGATTCGTGCGTCAACGTTCGATCATCGCCATAACCGCCGCGCTCGCGGCGGGATCGCTGACACTCACGGCATGTGGGTCGCGTGACGACGACGGCGGCAGCAGCAACGGCGACAAGACCACAGTTGTGATCGGCGTCGACGCCCCGCTGACCGGCGACCTGTCGGCCCTCGGCCTGGGCATCAAGAACTCCGCCGACCTGGCCGCCAAGACGGCCAACAAGAAGGAGTACGTCAAGGGCGTCGAGTTCAAGATCGAGTCGCTCGACGACCAGGCCCAGCCCTCCGTCGGCCAGCAGAACGCCCAGAAGTTCATCAGCAACAAGGACGTCCTCGGCGTCGTCGGCCCGCTGAACTCCAGCGTCTCGCAGCAGATGCAGAAGCCGTTCAACGACGCCGGCCTCACCCAGGTCTCCCCGGCCAACACCGGTACCGAGCTGACCCAGGGCGACGGCTGGAAGACCGGCGACTCGGTCCGCCAGTTCAAGACGTTCTTCCGCACGGCCACCACGGACGAGATCCAGGGTGCCTTCGCCGCCGACTACCTGTACAACCAGGCGAAGCTCAAGAAGGTCTACCTGATCGACGACCAGAAGACCTACGGCGCCGGCCTCGCCGCGTCCTTCAAGACGAACTTCACCAAGTTCGGCGGCACGATCGTCGGCAGCGACCACATCAACCCCGACGACCGTGACTTCAACGCCGTGGTCGCCAAGATCAAGAAGACCGGCGCCCAGGCCCTGTACTACGGCGGCGAGTACCCGGCCGCCGGCCCGCTGAGCCAGCAGCTCAAGGACAGCGGCCAGAACATCCCGCTCATGGGCGGCGACGGCATCTACTCCGGCGAGTTCCCGAAGCTGAACAAGAAGGCCGAGGGCGACCTCGCCACCTCCGTGGGCAAGCCGGTCGAGCAGCTCGACTCCGCCAAGACCTTCATCAAGGACTACGAGGCGGCGGGCTACGAGGACGCCTACGAGGCGTACGGCGGCCTCACCTACGACGCCACCTGGTCGATCATCGAGGCCGTCAAGCTGGCGGTCGAGGGCAACGACGGCAAGGTCCCGTCCGACGGCCGCAAGGCGGTCCTGGACGCCATGGCCAAGGTCAAGTTCGACGGCGTCACCGGCACCATCTCCTTCGACGAGTTCGGTGACACCACGAACCACACGATGACCGCGTACAAGGTCAAGAAGGGCGCCTGGGCGCCGGAGTTCAGCGGCGAACCCAAGCTGGACTGAGCAGAGGACGAGTAAAGAACCCTCCCCATCACACATTGATCCAGGCCGCGCGGGATCGCCCACCAGCGCTCCCGCGCGGCGCCATATCCGAACCACTCCACGGAGGCCCTGCGGTGAACGAACTGCCGCAACAGCTGGCCAATGGACTCATCCTCGGCGCGATGTACGGACTCATCGCGATCGGCTACACGATGGTCTACGGCATCGTCCAGCTCATCAACTTCGCCCACGGCGAGATCTTCATGGTCGGGGGCTTCGGGGCCCTCACCGTCTGGTTGGTACTTCCCGAGGGCTTCGGCCTCGCCGCCGCCGTCCCGCTCATGATCATTGGCGGCATCCTCGTATCGGTCGCCGTCGGCACGGCGGCGGAACGCTTCGCCTACCGGCCACTGCGCACCGCGCCACGGCTGGCCCCCCTCATCACCGCCATCGGCCTCTCCATCGTCCTCCAGCAGGCCGTGTGGATGTGGTACCCGGACGCGAAGAAGGACCATCCCTTCCCGCAGTTCGAAGGCGGCCCCGTCGACATACTCGGCGCCAACATCCAGCGCGGCGACCTCTTCGTCCTCATAGCCGCCCCGCTGTGCATGATCGCCCTGGGCCTGTTCGTCAACAAGACGCGCTCCGGCCGCGGCATGCAGGCCACCGCCCAGGACCCTGACACGGCCAAGCTGATGGGCATCAACACCGACCGCATCATCGTCATGGCGTTCGCCATCGGTGCCGCGTTCGCCGCCATCGCCGCCGTCGCCTACGGCCTGAAGAACGGCCAGGTCGGCTTCCGGATGGGCTTCCTGATGGGCCTCAAGGCCTTCACGGCGGCCGTCCTCGGCGGCATCGGCAACATCTACGGCGCCATGCTCGGCGGTGTCGTGCTCGGCGTCGCCGAAGCCCTCGCCACCGGCTACATCGGCGACCTCCCGGGCATGGAACTCTTCGGCGGCGGCGCCTGGAAGGACGTATGGGCGTTCGCCCTCCTCATCCTCGTCCTCCTGTTCAGGCCACAGGGCCTGCTCGGCGAACGCGTCGCGGATCGGGCGTGATACCCATGACCACCGAGACCCCCATGGACAAGACCACCGACACCACCAAGGTGTCCACCGCGGAGGCCACCCCGCTCATCCCGCTGCCGCCCGCCGCGGCACGCGCGTTGACCGTCGTCGGCTCCGCCGTCGCCCTCATAGGCACCTTCCTCGCCTGGACCTGGACCAAGGAGTTCCCGGGCAACCTCACCGTCACCGGCTACCCCGGCGGCCTCCAGGTGCTCACCCTCGTCGGCTCCGTGCTGACGCTGCTGTTCGCCCTCTCCGGCTACGGCATCCGCGGCCTGCGCTGGCTCACCCCCGGCGGCAAGAGCAGCGCCGTCCTGCTCGCCTCCCTCGGCGTGTTCGGCACCACCGGCTACACGATGGGCGCGATCAGCCAGGAGCTCGGCGGCCTGGTCAACCTGGAGCCCGGCGCCTGGGTCTCCGGCATCGGCGCGCTCGTCGCCGTGATCGGCGCCCTCGGCCTCCCGCTCGACCAGCCCTACAGCGCCGCGGACCCGACCCCGAACCTCTGGGGCCGCATCCGCCACGCGCTCACCGCCCCCGACCCCGGCCGTGCCAAGGAGCTGCCCTCCTGGGCCGAGATCCTGATCATCGCCGCGGGCTTCGGCGTCGGCCTGTACGTCTTCGCGTACGGCATCGGCACCGAGGACTCCGAGCTGTTCATCGGCTTCCTGATCGTCACCGCGTTCGGCTTCACCGCCGTGACCCGGGCGGGCCTCCTCAAGCGGCTCTCGGCGCTCACCGCCAAGCACCGCAACGTCGCCATGGCGGCGGCGTTCGTCGCGGCGATCTGCTTCCCCTTCACCCAGTCCAACGACCAGTTCGCCCTCATCGGCGCGAACATCCTGATCTTCGCCACGGTCGCCCTGGGTCTCAACGTCGTCGTCGGCCTCGCCGGCCTCCTCGACCTCGGTTACGTCGCCTTCCTCGGCGTCGGCGCCTACGCCGCCGCCCTGGTCTCCGGCTCCCCGCAGTCGAGCATCGGCGTCCACTTCCCGTTCTGGGCGGCCGTGCTCACCGGCGCCGCCGCCTCGCTGATCTTCGGCGTGGTGATCGGTGCCCCGACCCTGCGACTGCGCGGCGACTACCTCGCCATCGTGACGCTCGGCTTCGGTGAGATCTTCCGCATCACCATGAACAACCTGAACGGCAACAGCGGACCGGACGTCACCAACGGCTCCAACGGCATCCCCAACATCCCGGACCTGGAGATCTTCGGGTTCAACCTCGGGCTGCCGCACGACGTCCTGGGCACCGAGCTCACCCGCTCCGGCAACTACTACCTGCTGATGCTGCTGTGCACGGCGATCGTCGTCATGGTCTTCCGCCGCTCGGCGGAGTCCCGCATCGGCCGCGCGTGGGTCGCCATCCGCGAGGACGAGACCGCCGCGACCGCGATGGGCATCAACGGCTTCCGCCTGAAGCTCCTCGCCTTCGCGCTCGGCGCCTCCCTCGCCGGTCTCGCGGGCACCGTGCAGTCGCACGTGTCGTACAGCGTCACCCCCGAGCAGTACCAGTTCGCCGGCTCCGTGCCGCCGAACTCGGCCTTCCTGCTCGCCGCCGTCATCCTCGGCGGTATGGGCACCATCAGCGGCCCGCTGATCGGCGCCGCGCTGCTCTACCTGATCCCGGCCAAGCTCCAGTTCATGGCGGAGTACCAGCTGCTGCTCTTCGGCATCGCGCTGATGCTGCTGATGCGCTTCCGCCCCGAGGGCCTGGTCGCCGACCGCAGGAAGCAGCTCGAATTCCACGAGACCGGACAGCTCGACGTACCGGAGGACAAGCCATTGCCCGAAGGCGCGACCGGCGTCGCGAAGGCAGGGGCGTGACCGCCATGACCACCACCACGACCGCACCCACCAGCACCACGGTGCTCGACGCGACCGGTGTCACGATGCGCTTCGGCGGTCTGACCGCCGTGCGCGACGTGGACCTCAAGGTGAACACCGGCGAGATCGTCGGCCTCATCGGCCCCAACGGCGCCGGCAAGACGACCTTCTTCAACTGCCTCACCGGCCTGTACGTGCCGACCGAGGGCAAGGTCGCCTACAAGGGCACCGTCCTGCCGCCCAAGCCGCACCTGGTCACCCAGGCCGGCATCGCCCGTACGTTCCAGAACATCCGGCTCTTCGCCAATATGACCGTTCTGGAGAACGTGCTGGTCGGACGGCACACCCGGACCAAGGAAGGCCTCTGGTCGGCCCTCCTTCGCCTGCCCGGCTTCAAGAAGGCCGAGGACGAGTCGCGCGCCCGGGCCATGGAACTCCTGGAGTTCACCGGTCTCGCCGCCAAGGCCGACCACCTCGCCCGCAACCTGCCCTACGGCGAGCAGCGCAAGCTGGAGATCGCCCGGGCACTGGCGAGCGAGCCCGGTCTGCTCCTCCTCGACGAGCCGACCGCCGGTATGAACCCGCAGGAGACCCGCGCGGCCGAAGAGATCATCTTCGCCATCCGGGACAAGGGCATCGCCGTCCTCGTCATCGAGCACGACATCCGGTTCATCATGAACCTCTGCGACCGGGTCGCCGTGCTGGTCCAGGGCGAGAAGATCGTCGAGGGCCCCGCCGAGGTCGTCCAGGCCGACGAGCGCGTCATCGCCGCCTACCTGGGCACGCCCTTCGAGGGCGAGCCCGGCACCGCGGAGGTCGCCGCGGTCGAGGCCGCCGAGGCGCAGAGCACCACGGAAGGGGACGACAAGTGACCGCATTGCTCGAGGTCGAGGACCTCAGGGTCGCCTACGGCAAGATCGAGGCCGTCAAGGGCATCTCGTTCAAGGTGAACGCGGGCGAGGTCGTCACCCTCATCGGCACCAACGGCGCCGGGAAGACCACGACCCTGCGGACCCTGTCGGGCCTCCTCCAGCCGCTGTCCGGCGACATCAAATTCGACGGCAAGTCGCTGAAGAAGATCCCCGCCCACAAGGTCGTCTCGCTGGGTCTCGCCCACTCCCCCGAGGGGCGGCACATCTTCCCGCGCATGACGATCGAGGACAATCTCCGCCTCGGCGCGTTCCTGCGCACCGACAAAGAGGGCATCGAGAAGGACATCCAGCGCGCCTACGACCTCTTCCCCATCCTCGGGGAACGGCGGAAGCAGGCCGCGGGCACCCTGTCCGGCGGTGAGCAGCAGATGCTCGCCATGGGACGGGCGCTGATGTCCCGGCCGAAGCTGCTCATGCTCGACGAGCCCAGCATGGGTCTCTCGCCGATCATGATGCAGAAGATCATGTCCACCATCAAGGAGCTCAAGTCCCAGGGCACCACCATTCTGCTCATCGAGCAGAACGCCCAGGCCGCGCTCTCCCTGGCCGACCACGGCCATGTGATGGAGGTCGGCAAGATCGTCCTCTCCGGCTCCGGGCAGGACCTGCTGCACGACGAGTCCGTGCGGAAGGCGTACCTGGGCGAGGACTGATCGCCCCGCGTACAACGGGTGAGGCCCGCGTCCCCTGCCGGGGGCGCGGGCCTCACTCATGGGCTCGTGCGGGTCACCCCTTGCCGGCCTTCTTCTCCTCGGCGTCCTGGATGACGGCCTCGGCGACCTGCTGCATCGACATCCGGCGGTCCATGGAGGTCTTCTGGATCCACCGGAACGCGGCCGGCTCGGTCAGCCCGTACTCGGTCTGGAGGATGGACTTCGCCCGGTCGACGAGCTTGCGCGTCTCCAGGCGCAGGGAGAGGTCGGCGACCTCCTTCTCCAGTTCCTTCAGCTCGGTGAACCGCGAGACGGCCATCTCGATCGCCGGTACGACGTCGCTCTTGCTGAACGGCTTGACCAGGTAGGCCATGGCACCGGCGTCCCGGGCCCGCTCGACCAGATCCCGCTGCGAGAACGCCGTCAGCATCAGCACCGGGGCGATGCTCTCCTCGGCGATCTTCTCCGCCGCCGAAATGCCGTCCAGCTTCGGCATCTTGACGTCGAGGATGACGAGGTCGGGCCGGTGCTCGCGGGCCAACTCCACGGCCCGCTCACCGTCACCGGCCTCGCCTACGACGGTGTACCCCTCTTCTTCGAGCATCTCTTTGAGATCGAGCCGGATCAACGCCTCGTCCTCGGCAATGACGACACGGGTCGTCAGCGGAGGCACGTGCGACTTGTCGTCGTCGGGCGCGTCTACGGGCTGGGGCGACTCGGGGGCGGTCACGAAGGCTCCTCGTTCAGGGGCAGGGGTGCTGCTCCCAAGAGCCTACCTAGCTACGGTATGGTGGACGCGCGGAGGGTCGGGGGAAACCTTGGATTCTTCGAGCCCCGGTAGCCCAATTGGCAGCAGGCAACGGATTCAAAACCCGTACAGTGTCGGTTCGAGTCCGACCCGGGGCACTTTTCCTTCGATTTCAAGGTCAGCGTCTTTGATTACTGAAGTCGACAAAAGGGCCCCTCCGGCGGAGGGGCCCTTTCGCTTTTCCGGTGTTTTCCGCCGTGTTTTCTACTTGGGGCTGTCGTCCTCGCCGATGTGATGGACGCGGACCATGTTCGTCGAACCGGAAACCCCGGGCGGCGATCCGGCGGTGATGACGACGGTGTCGCCCTTCTCGCAGCGGCCGTACTTCAGCAGCAACTCGTCGACCTGGTCGACCATCGCGTCCGTCGAGTCCACATGCGGGCCCAGGAACGTCTCCACACCCCAGGTCAGGTTCAGCTGGGAGCGCGTGGCGGCTTCCGGGGTGAAGGCCAGCAGGGGGATCGGGGAGCGATAGCGGGACAGACGGCGGGCCGTGTCTCCGGACTGGGTGAAGGCGACCAGGAACTTCGCGCCCAGGAAGTCGCCGATCTCGGCCGCGGCGCGGGCCACCGCGCCGGGCTGGGTGCGGGGCTTGTTGCGTTCGGTCAGCGGCGGCAGGCCCTTGGCGAGGAGGTCCTCCTCGGCGGCCTCGACGATCTTCGCCATCGTCCGGACCGTCTCGATGGGGTACTTGCCGACGCTCGTCTCGCCGGACAGCATCACCGCGTCCGTGCCGTCGATGACCGCGTTCGCCACGTCGCTCGCCTCCGCCCTCGTCGGGCGCGAGTTGTCGATCATCGAGTCGAGCATCTGGGTCGCCACGATCACCGGCTTGGCGTTGCGCCTGGCCAGCTTGATCGCGCGCTTCTGGACGATCGGGACCTGCTCCAGCGGCATCTCCACGCCCAGGTCCCCGCGCGCCACCATGATGCCGTCGAACGCGGCCACGATGTCCTCGATCGCGTCCACCGCCTGCGGCTTCTCCACCTTGGCGATGACCGGGAGGCGGCGGCCCTCCTCGTCCATGATGCGGTGGACGTCCTCGATGTCCCGGCCGGACCGGACGAAGGACAGCGCGATGACGTCGCAGCCGGTGCGCAGCGCCCAGCGCAGGTCCTCCTCGTCCTTCTCCGAGAGGGCGGGCACCGACACAGCGACCCCCGGCAGGTTCAGGCCCTTGTTGTCGGAGACCATGCCGCCTTCTACGACGGTGGTGTGGACGCGGGGTCCGTCGACGGAGGTGACCTCCAGACAGACCTTGCCGTCGTCGACGAGGATGCGTTCGCCGGGGGTGACGTCGGCGGCGAGGCCGGAGTAGGTGGTTCCGCAGATGTCGCGGTCGCCCTGGACCGCCTCTTCGACGCTGATGGTGAAGGTGTCCCCGCGTTCAAGGAGTACGGGTCCTTCGGCGAATCGGCCGAGGCGGATCTTCGGGCCTTGAAGGTCGGCGAGGACACCGACGCTGCGGCCGGTCTCGTCGGAGGCCTTCCGCACACGCTGGTAGCGCTCCTCGTGATCGGCGTGGCTGCCGTGGCTGAGGTTGAATCGGGCGACGTCCATTCCCGCGTCGACCAGTGCCTTTATCTGGTCGTACGAGTCGGTGGCGGGGCCCAGGGTGCAGACGATTTTCGCTCGGCGCATGTTTCGACTCTATGACTTACCGGCGGGTAGAGAATTGGTCCGGCATGACTACTCAACAACCTTTGCGTGAAGGGTTATTGACAAGTGTTGAATTGTGCGGCGAGGTGCTCCGATGAGCGTTCGAAGCACCCCGAAAGGGTTGCTCACAGCCGTGGCGGCGCCATGGTGAATCGCGCGTTCACCTGCGCGTGGACCCGCTGCCGCTCGGGTTCGAGATCGAGGGGCGCGGCCGCGGACTCCTCGGCGGCGCCGTAGGCCATGGAGCGCATCCGTCCGCCGGGCGCCGGCGGATAGGGCGGCGTGGCGTTCTCCGCGCCGATGTCGGCGAGTTCCACCAGCGCGGCCAGGGAGGTCCCCAGCGCCTCCGCGTACTCCCGCGCGCGCTGCACCGCTTCCCGTACCGCCTGCTGCCGTGCCTCCCGGTGGGCCGGCGAGTCGGGGCGCAGGGCCCACCAGGGGCCGTCCACGCGCGTGAGCTCCAAGTCGGCCAGCCGCGTGGTGAGTTCACCGAGCGCCGTGAAGTCCGTGAGTACGGCGGTGATGTGGACGCGGCCGTGGTACGCGTGGACGCGTTCGCCGCGGCCCTTGTCCCTGAGTTCGGGGCTGATGGAGAAGGCGCCGGTCTCCAGTCGCTCGACCGCGTCGCCGTAGGTCTTGACGAGGTCCAGGACGGTGGTGTTGCGGCGGGTGAGGTCGTCCAGGGCGGCGCGGCGGTCCTTGCCGCGGGAGGCCACGGTGATGCCGATGCGGGCGATCTCGGGGTCGACTTCGAGGCGCGCCTCGCCGCGGACGGCGATACGGGGGGCGTCGGGAGTGCCGTAGGGGACGGCGGGTTGGGGTTCCTCTGCAGGGGCGGTCATACGTCCCACTCTGTCATCGCTTGCTGGGTTACGGCCGCCGTCGGTCACCAGATCGAAACCTTTGAGGTCTGTTCCGGCTCGGCATGACCAGGTCAGAATCTACGCGCGTTATCTACGCGCGTTGTGACCATTCGCCTGGGAGATGCACTCATGCCGTTCGACCGCAGGAAGTTCCTGAAGCAGTCCGCCGTGACCGGGGCGGGGGTGGCGCTGGCCGGTGCGGCGGCTCCGGCGGCCGAGGCGGCAGCGGCGGTGGACGCCACGGCGGCGCGGAAGAAGCCCGGCAAGCGGTACTCGCTGACGGTGATGGGCACGACCGACCTGCACGGCAACATCTTCAACTGGGACTACTTCAAGGACGCGGAGTACTCCGACGCCAAGGGCAACGCGAAGGGCCTGGCCCGGGTCTCGACCCTGGTGAACCAGGTCCGCGAGGAGAAGGGCCGCTGCAACACGCTGCTCATCGACGCGGGCGACACGATCCAGGGCACCCCGCTGACGTACTACTACGCCAAGGTCGACCCGATCACCGCCGAGGGCGGTCCCGTCCACCCGATGGCCGCGGCGATGAACGCCATCGGATACGACGCGGTGGCCCTCGGCAACCACGAGTTCAACTACGGCATCGAGACGCTGCGCAAGTTCGAGGACCAGTGCGACTTCCCGCTGCTGGGTGCCAACGCGCTGGACGCGAAGACGCTGAGGCCCGCCTTCCCGCCGTACTTCATCAAGAAGTTCCGGGTGCCGGGTGCCCCGCCGGTGAAGGTCGCCGTGCTCGGTCTGACCAACCCGGGGATCGCGATCTGGGACAAGGCGTACGTCGACGGCAAGCTGGTGTTCCCGGGGCTGGAGGAGCAGGCCGCGAAGTGGGTGCCGAAGCTGCGGTCGATGGGTGCGGACGTCGTCATCGTCTCGGCGCACTCGGGTTCGTCGGGCACGTCGTCGTACGGTGACTCGCTGCCCTACATCGAGAACTCCTCGGCGCTGGTGGCCCAGCAGGTGCCCGGCATCGACGCGATCCTCGTCGGGCACGCGCACACGGAGATCGCGGAACTGCTGGTCACGAACGAGAAGACGGGCAAGACGGTCGTGCTGTCGGAGCCCCTGTGCTTCGCGCAGCGGCTGACCCTGTTCGACTTCGAGCTGGCCTTCGTCAAGGGCCGCTGGACGGTCGAGTCGGTGAAGGCGACGGTGCGCGACTCGAAGACGGTCGCCGACGACCCGAAGATCACCAAGCTGCTGAAGGACGACCACGACATCGTCGTGGAGTACGTCAACCAGGTCGTCGGCACGGCGACCGAGAAGCTCACCACGGTCGAGGCCCGCTACAAGGACGCCCCGATCATCGACCTGATCACCAAGGTCCAGGAGGACGTGGTGAAGGCGGCGCTGGCGGGCACCGAGCACGCCGCGCTGCCCGTCATCTCCCAGGCCTCCCCCTTCTCCCGCACCTCGGAGATCCCGGCCAGCAAGGTGACGATCCGGGATCTGTCGAGCCTGTACGTGTACGACAACACGCTGGTCGCGAAGCTGATGACGGGCGCGCAGATCAAGGCGTACCTGGAGTACTCGGCGCAGTACTTCGTGCAGACGGCGCCGGACGCCGCGGTCGACGTCGAGAAGCTGACGAACGCGAACAGCCGCCCGGACTACAACTACGACTACGTGTCGGGGCTGTCGTACGAGATCGACATCGCCCAGGCGGCCGGTTCGCGGATCAAGAACCTGACGTACAACGGTGCCGCGCTGGACGACGCGCAGAAGTTCGTGTTCGCGGTGAACAACTACCGGGCCAACGGCGGCGGCGCGTTCCCGCATGTGGCGGCGGCGCAGGAGCTGTGGTCGGAGTCGACGGAGATCCGCACCCGGATCGCGGAGTGGGTGACCGCGAAGGGCGTGCTGGACCCGAAGGACTTCGCGTCGGTGGACTGGAAGCTCACGCGGAACGGCACGCCGGTGTTCTAGCCCGTAGCTGTCCTTGCCGGGAGCCTCAGATCCCGTCCATCAGCGGTGTCAGTGCCTTCGGGCGGCGCGCGGACGGGATCCGGGGCTCCTGCTGTTGCAGGCCGAAGGTGGTGAAGGCGGTCCGGGTGGGGAGCGGGTAGGGCTCCTTGCCGGTGAGGCCGTTGAGGATGCCGGCGCTGCGCCAGGCCGCGAGGCCGAGGTCGGGGGTGCCGATGCCGTGGGTGTGGCGTTCGGCGTTCTGGACGTAGACGTTGCAGCCGGACGCGGTGACGGTCGGGTCCAGGACCATGCGGTACTGGTCGTCGATGCGGGGGCGTTCCTGGCTGTCGCGGCGCATGTAGGGGTCGAGGCCGGCGAGGAGGCAGTCGAGGGAGCGCTCGCGGTAGCCGGTGGCCAGGACGACCGCGTCGGTGGTGAGGCGTGAGCGGGTGTTCTGGTGGACGTGCTCCAGGTGGAGTTCGACCTTGGTGGTGGCGAGTCGGCCGCCGGTGCGGACCCGGACGCCGGGGGTGAGGACGACGTCGGGCCAGCCGCCGTGCAGGGTGCGGCGGTAGAGCTCGTCGTGGATCGCGGCGAGGGTGTCGGCGTCGATGCCCTTGTGGAGCTGCCACTGCGACGCCAGGAGCTCGTCGCGGACCGGTTCCGTCAGAGAGTGGAAGTAGCGGGTGTAGTCGGGGGTGAAGTGCTCCAGGCCGAGCTTGGAGTACTCCATGGGCGCGAACGCCCCGGTGCGGCCGAGCCAGTGGATGCGCTCGCGCCCGGCGGGGCGGCGCCGCAGCAGGTCCAGGAAGACCTCGGCGCCGGACTGTCCCGACCCGATGACGGTGATGTGGTCGGCGGCGAGCAGGGTCTCGCGGTGGCCGAGGTAGTCGGCGGCGTGGATGACGGGCACGGCCGGTGCCTCGACGAGGGGCTTGAGCGGGTCGGGGACATAGGGCTCGGTGCCGATGCCCAGGACGATGTTCCGGGTGTAGGTACGGCCGAGGGCCTCGGCGTCGCCGTCCGGGCCGAGCTGGGTGAAGTCGACCTCGAAGACGTCCCGTTCGGGGTTGAAGCGGACCGCGTCGACCTGGTGGCCGAAGCGTAGTCCGGGGAGGTTCTCGCAGACCCAGCGGCAGTAGGCGTCGTACTCGGCGCGCTGGATGTGGAAGCGCTCGGCGAAGTAGAAGGGGAAGAGCCGGTCGCGGCTCTTGAGGTAGCTGAGGAAGGACCAGGGGCTGGCGGGGTCGGCGAGCGAGACCAGGTCGGCGAGGAACGGCACCTGGAGGCGCGCGCCGTCGATGAGCAGTCCGGGGTGCCAGGAGAAGGCGGGGCGCTGTTCGTAGAAGACGGCGTCCAGTTCGGCGAGGGGGTGGGCGAGGGCGGCCAGGGAGAGGTTGAACGGGCCGATGCCGATGCCCACGAGGTCGCGGGGGACGTCGGGGTCGTGCTGTGGAGGGTTGGGGGGTGGCGCAGCGGTGGTCTGCGCGGGGATGGAGGGCGGGGTCGTCCCCGCGGCCGGGTGCGAGGAGCCGGTGTCGTGGCCTGCCTGGGGGCTCGTGTGGGAGCAGGTCCGGGGGGCCGTGTGGGGGCCGTTGTGGGGGTTCGTCTGGGGGCTCGGGCTCATCGGGGCGTGTTTCCTTCCACCAGTTTCAGGAGGGCGGCCAGGTCGTCCGGGCGCGTGTGGGGGTTGAGGAGCGTGGCCTTGAGCCACCGGCGCCCGTCTATCCGGGCCCGGCCGAGGACGGCGCGGCCGTCGGTGAGGAGCCTTCGGCGTACGGCGGCGACGGCGTCGTCGGTGGCGTGCGCGGGCCGGAACAGGACCGTGCTGATGGTGGGCGGGTGGTAGAGCTCGAACCCGGGGTGGTCGTGGACGAGGGCGGCGAACTCCCCCGCCCGGTCGCAGACCTGCTCGACGAGCCGGCCGAGGCCGCTGCGGCCCAGGCCCTTGAGGGTGACGGCGATCTTGAGGACGTCGGGCCGGCGGCTGGTGCGCAGCGAGCGGCCGAGCAGGTCGGGCAGCCCGGCCTCGGTGTCGTCCTCGGCGTTGAGGTAGTCGGCGCGGTGGTGGAGCACGGCGAGGTCGTGCGGGTCCCGGACGGCGAGGAGGCCCGCGGCGACGGGCTGCCAGCCCAGCTTGTGCAGGTCGAGGGTGACGGTGTCTGCGGCGTCGAGGCCGGCGAGCCGGTCGCGGTACCGGTCGCTGAGCAGGAGGGCTCCGCCGTAGGCGGCGTCGACGTGCAGACGGGCCCCGTGGGCGGCGCACAGGGCGGCGATCTCCGGGAGGGGGTCGATGAACCCGGCGTCGGTGGTGCCCGCGGTGGCGGCGACCACGAGGGGGCCGCGCGGGCCGGACCCGTGCCGGAGCTCCTGGTCGGCGTGGCGGGTGAGGGCCTCGTCGAGGGCGGCGAGGTCGAGCGTGCCTCCCGGGGCGGGTACGACGACGGGCTCGGGCAGGCCGAGCAGCCAGGCGGCGCGGGGCAGCGAGTGATGGGCGTTGGCGCCGTGCACCAGCCGGACTCCGGCGCCGTGTGCTTCGCGGGCGAGGAGGAGGGCGAGTTGGTTGGACTCGGTGCCGCCGGTGGTGATCAGCGCGGCGGGGCCCGAGCCGTCGGCGCGGCCCCGCCTCCCGCCCCCGAACACCTCGGCCGCCAGCGCCTGCGTCACCAGCGCCTCCAGCTCCGAGGCGGCCGGCGCCTGGTCCCAGGAGTCCAGGGAGGGGTTGAGGATCGAGGTGGCGAGGTCGGCGGCGCCGGCCAGGGCGAGGGGCGGGCAGTGCAGGTGGGCGGCGCAGAGGGGGTCGGCGGGGTCGGCGGCGCCCTCGGCGAGGGCGCGGACCAGACGGTGCAGGGCGCCCGGGTCGCCCTGGTCCGGCAGTACGTCCCCGACGGCGGCCCGCACACGCGCGGCGACCGCGTCCGGGCCGCCCGGGGGCAGGGGTCCACCGCGGGCCCGGGCGCCCTCGTCCAGCGCGTCCAGCACGGTGTCGAGCAACGGCCGCAGGGCGTGGGGACCTTCAGGACCTGAAGCGAGCGACGACGGCGTGCTCATCGCGTCCTCCCGGGCGCTGGGGCGAGAAGGAATCCCAGCTTGTACCCGGATGCGTGGTCACGCCCGAAAAGCCCAACGATCGGAACCCGAAAGGGGGTACTTGCGTGCGGGGAAAGCGTGTCGGGGTGGCGTGCGCGGGGTGGTGGAGTACGGGGCTCGCGGGACGGCGGACCACGTCTGTGTACGTATCGCGCGCGGCCCCGTCCGGTTCCGGCCGGGGCCGCGCGTCGGCCTAAAGGAGCAGTGCCCCCTACGTCAGGGTGGCCGGCCGGCTACGCCTCCCGGACCCGCAACGCCCGGGCCAGGTCGTCGAGTTGGTCGACGAGTTTACGGCGCAGCGCCGGGATCGGCTCGCCGTCGCGCAGACAGTCCTCGCCCAGTCGCAGGGTGTCGGCGTCGACGGCGTGCACCGGGAAGGCCCAGCGGCCGGCGGCGTCGGCGATGGCGGGGCCCCGGCGGGCGGCCACGGCGACCGCGTCGGCGTAGTAGCGCGGCACGTACTGCCGTACTAGGTCAGCCTGTTCGGGCTGCCAGAAGCCCTGGGCGGTGGCGGTGAAGAGGTAGTTGGACAGGTCGGTGCTGTCGTCGGTGGCGAACATCGCGGCCCAGGCCCTCGCCTTGGCCTCCTCGTCGGGCAGGGCGGCCCGGCAGCGGGCGGCGCCCTCCTGGCCGGTGGCGCTCGGGTCGCGCTCCAGCTCGGCGGCGATGGCGGCCTCGTCGACGGCGCCGAGGACGGCGAGACGGCCGAGGACGCGCCAGCGCAGCTCGGGGTCGAGTTCGGGTCCGCCGGGCACGGTGCCGTCGGCCAGCCAGGCGGCGATCGTGTCGGGGTGGGCGGCGACGTCGATGAAGTGGCGTACGGCGATCAGGCGCAGGCCGGGGTTGTCGCCGTCCTCGGTGCGGCGGATGAGGTCGCGGCACAGGGCGGAGAGGGTGGCCACGGCGGCGGGCCGCTCCTGGGGGGTGAGGTAGCGGTCGGCGACCTGGGCGGCGGCGAAGGCGAGGACGCCCTGGACGAGGGCGAGGTCGGTCTCGTGCGGCAGATGGGTGCGGGCGGCCTCCAGGTAGGCGGTGGCGGCCAGTTCGCCGTCGCGGACGGCGTCGCGCAGGGCGTTCCAGACGACCGCGCGGGTGAGCGGGTCGGGCAGTCCGGCCAGGCCCTTGCGGACGGTCTCGAAGGACTCGGGGTCGAAGCGGACCTTGGCGTAGGTCAGGTCGCCGTCGTTGAGGAGCAGCAGGGCCGGGCGCTTGCCGATGGGCTGCGGGTCGGTGTGCGGGACGTCGAGGTCGAGGCGTCGGCGCAGGGCGAGGTGGCCCTCGTTGTCGCCGAGGTCCTGGTCGTAGAGGCCGACGGCGATGCGGTGCGGGCGGCTGCCGGCGCGGTCGACGGTGAGGCTGTAGGTGCCGTTCTCGCCGGGGGTGACCGTCGGGGTGAGGGTGTCGACGCCGGTGGTGCGCAGCCAGGTGTCGGCCCAGGCGTGGACGTCGCGGTCGGTGGCCGCGGCGAGGGAGTCGATGAAGTCGGCGAGGGTGGCGTTGGCGAACCTGTGGCGGGCGAAGTGGGTGTTGATGCCGGCGAGGAAGTCCTTCTCGCCGAGCCAGGCCACGAGTTGGCGCAGCGCGGAGGCGCCCTTGGCGTAGGAGATGCCGTCGAAGTTGAGCAGGGCCGCGGCGGTGTCGTCGACCGCTTCGGGGGCGACGGGGTGGGTGGAGGGGCGCTGGTCGGCGTCGTAGCCCCAGGCCTTGCGGGCGACGCCGAAGTCGGTCCAGGTGTCGGTGAAGCGGGTGGCCTCGGCGCAGGTCTGGTAGCCCATGTACTCGGCGAAGGACTCGTTCAGCCAGATGTCGTCCCACCAGCGCAGGGTGACGAGGTCGCCGAACCACATGTGGGCCATCTCGTGGGCGATGACCATGGCGCGGGTCTGGCGCTCGGTGTCGGTGACGGCGGAGCGGTAGACGAACTCGTCGCGGAAGGTGACCAGTCCGGGGTTCTCCATGGCGCCGGCGTTGAACTCGGGGACGAACGCCTGGTCGTAGGAGTCGAAGGGGTACGGCTCGTCGAACTTCTCGTGGTAGCGGTCGAAGCACGCGCGCGTGACCTCGATGAGTTCGTCGGCGTCCGCGTCCAGGTGGGGGGCGAGCGAGCGGCGGCAGTGCAGGCCGAAGGGCAGGCCGCGGTGCTCGGTGCGCACGGAGTGCCAGGGGCCGGCGGCGACGGCGACGAGGTAGGTGGAGATCAGCGGGGTGGTCGCGGCCCGCCAGTGGCCGTCGCCGAGCTGTTCGGTGATGCCGTTGGCGAGGACGGTCCAGCTCTCGGGGGCCTTGACGGACAGGTCGAAGACGGCCTTGAGGTCCGGCTGGTCGAAGGCGGCGAAGACGCGCTGGACGTCGTCCATGAACAGCTGGGTGTAGACGTAGGTCTCGCCGTCGGTGGGGTCGGTGAAGCGGTGCATGCCCTCGCCGGTGCGGGAGTAGCGCATGGCCGCCTCGACGCGCAGTTCGTGCTCGCCAGCGGTGAGGTTCTTCAGGGGCAGCCGGTTCCCGTCCAGGGTCTCGGGATCCAGGGGTTGTCCGTCCAGCGTGACGGAGCGCAGCTCGGCCGGCTTGATCTCGACGAAGGTGTCCGTGTCCGCCTGGTCCGCGCGTGTGGTGAAGCGGACGACGGTGCGCGAGTCGAAGGTCTCGTCCCCGGTGGTCAGGTCGAGTTCGATCGTGTAGCGGTGTACGTCGAGGAGCTGGGCACGGGTCTGCGCTTCGTCGCGCGTCAGTACGGACATGCAGGACATGCTGCCTGATGCCGCTGACATGGCACAGGGGCGGATCGGTAAGTGTGTTATGTCCGGTCCGCAGTTGGCGTCATGTCGGGTTTGCGGAGGGCGTCAGGTCCGGTCCGTGGTGGGTGTCGCCGCCGGGATGTCGCGCTGCGTCGGGACGCGGGCGTCGGGGTGGGGCAGGCCGGGGCGCGGGCCGTGCTCCGCGCCCCCGGGGTCCTCCTTGATGAGGGCTCGTAGCTCTCGGACCTCCTGTTCCAGTGCCCGATGGCGCTGATGGGCGTCGTACAGATAGCGGACCTTGGTGCGCAGGGCCCAGGGGTCGATGGGCTTCGTGACCAGGTCGGCGACACCGAGCCCGAAGGCGGTGGACACCAGCTCCTGGTCCACGCCGAAACCGGTGAGCAGGACGACCGGTATGTGCTGGGTCTGTTCCACGCGCCGCATGTAGCGCACCACGTCCAGGCCGCTGACGCCGGGCATCCGGACGTCGAGGAGCAGCAGGCCGACCTGACCGCGGAGCACTTGCTTGAGCGCCTCGTCACCGCTGGTCGCACGGGCGAGCCGGTAGCCCAGCGGGGCGAGGGCGCTCTCCAGCGCGTACAACGTGTCCTCGTGGTCGTCGACGATGAGGATCTTGGCATCCGACGGCATGGCTCGACGTCCCTCCCGCGTGGACATCGAAGGGTCTGTCCAGGGCGCTGACGGGGAGTACGTGTCAGCTGACTTGGAGTGCACAGCGCAGCATGCCCGGCACGGGCCGCCGTGTCACTCCCTCGGGAGACCTGGTTCGGGCGCTGTCGTCACTTTCGCGTCGTCCGCCCGCCCTGCCAGCCGGAACGCGGGGGCACCCGCCGGGTCAGTTCGCCGTGGGCGCAACGCCGTTGACCGTGTCCTCGGCGATGCTCTCGTGGTGCCTGATGACCTCGGCGATGATGAAGTTCAGGAACTTCTCCGCGAACGCCGGGTCGAGCTTGGCGTTCTCGGCGAGGGTGCGCAGCCGGGCGATCTGGCGGGCCTCGCGCGCGGGGTCGGCGGGCGGCAGCTGGTGCCGGGCCTTGAGGTGGCCGACCTGCTGGGTGCACTTGAAGCGTTCGGCGAGCATGTGGACGACGGCCGCGTCGATGTTGTCGATGCTGTCGCGCAGCCGGGCGAGCTCCTCGCGGACGGCGGGGTCCACGTCGCCGGGGGACGGGTTGCTGGTGGTCATGGAGGCCCAGCCTACGGTGCGCTTCATGTGGCCGTTCGTTCGATCCGGGGTGGGTCGGCGGGGTCGGGGACCTGGTTGCTCCAGCCGCCGGGTACGGCGCGGCCCTGCTGGGCGCGGAAGCGGACGGGGGCCATGCCGACGCGGCGGGTGAACAGCCGGGAGAAGTAGGCGGGATCGTCGTAGCCGACCCTGCGGGCGACGGCGGCGACGGGCAGCTCGGTGGCGGCGAGGAGTTCCTTGGCGCGGCCCAGGCGGATGCCGAGCAGATAGTCCTTGGGGCTGCATCCGGCGCCGCGCCGCACCGCGGTGCGCAGTTCGGCGAGGGTCATGCCGTGCCGGGCGGCGTGGTCGGCGACGGTCAGCGGCAGACAGGCGTCACGGGCGAGGGCCCTGAGGACCAGGTCGCCGTCCGGGGCGAGGTCGGCACGCGCGCGCCGCAGGGCGACCAGGAGCTCATGGACGGCGGCGCCCGTCTCGACCTCCAGGAGGGGGTTGTCGCGGCGGGCGGCGCGGGCCATGCGCCCGATGACGGCACGCGGGCCGGCGGCGTCGGAGAGAGGCACCACGGGGCGCTCCGGCTCGATGTAGCCGAGTTCGGTGTACGAGGCGGTGGCGGGCCCGGCGAAGTCGACGAAGCCCTCGTCCCAGCCGGTGCCGGGGTCGGGCGCGTAGTGGTGCGGGACGCCGGGGGTGAGCCACAGCAGCGCGGGCGCGGTGACGGTGGTGCGGCGGCCGTCGGGGGCGGCGTACCAGCCGGCGCCGGTACTGATCACGACGGCGACATGGTGGTCCAGGACCCGGGGGCCGACGGTGGGCAGGGCGCCGTACTGGAGGCCGACGCCGAGGCAGACGAGGCCGAGGCGGTGGTGGGCGGGTCCGGGCGTGAAGAAACGCATCCAGGTGTGGTACATCCCGCACCTCCCGTCGGGCGCTTCGGTCCAAGCAGCGCCGATCTTTGTCCATGGACGTGATCACCGTCCAGAGGTGAGGGTGGGGCGCATGAGCGACTTCTCGGTGGGGGACGGGGACTTCCTGCTGGACGGACGGCCGGTGCGGCTGCTGTCCGGCGCGCTGCACTACTTCCGGGTGCACGAGGCGCAGTGGGGGCACCGGCTGGGGATGCTGCGGGCGATGGGCCTCAACTGCGTGGAGACGTACGTGCCGTGGAACCTGCACGAGCCCGGGCCGGGGCAGGCCCGGGACGTGGGGGCGCTCGGCCGGTTCCTGGACGCCGCGCGGGAGGCCGGGCTGTGGGCGATCGTGCGGCCGGGGCCGTACATCTGCGCCGAGTGGGAGAACGGCGGGCTGCCGTCCTGGCTGACGGCGGAGGTGGGGGCACACGCGCGTACCCGTGACAAGCGCTATCTGGGGCACGTGGCGAACTGGTTCGGGCGGCTGCTGCCCGAGATCGTGCCCCGGCAGATCGACCGCGGCGGACCGGTGATCATGGTGCAGGTCGAGAACGAGTACGGCAGCTACGGCTCGGACGCCGGGTATCTGCGCCGCCTTGCCGCTCTGCTGCGCGAACTCGGCGTCACGGTCCCGCTGTTCACCTCGGACGGCCCCGAGGACCACATGCTCTCCGGCGGCTCTCTCCCGGGCGTCCTCGCGACGGTCACCTTCGGCTCCCACGCGCGCGTGGCGTTCGAGACGCTGCGCCGGCACCGCCCCGAAGGGCCGCTGATGTGCATGGAGTTCTGGTGCGGCTGGTTCGACCACTGGGACGGCGAGCACGTCGTACGGGATACGGCGGACGCCACGGCGGCCCTGCGGGAGATCCTGGAGTGCGGGGCCTCGGTCAACCTGTACATGGCGCACGGCGGGACGAGCTTCGCGGGCTGGGCGGGCGCCAACCGGGGCGGCGGCGCGCTGCACGACGGCCCGCTGGAGCCCGATGTGACGTCGTACGACTACGACGCCCCGATCGACGAGTACGGCCGCCCCACACGGAAGTTCTGGGCCTTCCGCGAGGTTCTCGCCCAGTATGCCGACGCCCCGCCGCCCGAAGTCCCGCCCGCACCCGCGCCGTTGGGCGCGCCCGCCGAGGTGGCCCTGACCGCCTGGACGCCCCTGGGCGACGTACTGGAGGCGCTGGGCGGCCCGGAGTCGTCCGGGTCCGTCCCGCCCACCTTCGAGGAACTCGGCGTCGAGCGGGGCCTGGTGCGCTACGAGGTGACCGTGCCGGGGCCGCGGCGGCCGTACCCGCTGACGGTCCGCGGACTGCGGGACCTCGCCGTGGTGTACGTCGACGGGGAGCGGGCCGGGGTGCTCACCGAGGACGACGGGTGCCTCAAGGAGCCCGTCGCCGGGTACGCGCGCGTGGAGCTGTGGGTGGAGTCCCTGGGGCGGGTCAACTACGGGCCGCGGCTGGGCGAGCCCAAGGGGATCACCGGGGGCGTTCTGCACGAGCGGCAGTTCCTGCACGACGTACGCGCGCGTGGGCTGCGGCTGGAGGCGCTGGACGACGGCGAACGGGTCCGGGCGGTGCCGGCGCGGGAGCTGCCCGAGGACGGTGCCCCGGGGCTCTACCGGGGCACCGTCACGGTGCGGGGCGCCGGTGACGCCCGTCTGGAGCTGCCGGGGCCGACCCGCGGGTTCGTGTGGATCAACGGCTTCAACCTCGGCCGTTACTGGTCCGCGGGCCCACAGCGCTCGCTGTACGTCCCGGGACCCGTGCTGCGGGAGGGCGACAACGAGGTGTGGCTGCTGGAGCTGGAGCAGACGGCCCGGTGCGGGTTCGGCGAGGCGGGTGCCCCGGTGCTCCGGGCCGTCTGACGCACCCCTGGTGACGTACCCCTGGTGCGACGATCGCCTACAGGGCGTTCGCCGCGCGGGCTATGTCCTTCGCGAAGGTGCTGACCTCCGTGTAGACGCCGGGCACACCCGAGCGGGCGCAGCCGTCGCCCCAGCTGACTATGCCGACCTGGATCCACTTGTTGGCGTCGTCCTTGCGGAACATGGGACCACCGGAGTCGCCCTGGCAGGTGTCGATGCCGCCGCGCTGCCAGCCGGCGCACAGTTCCTCCTTCGACACCAGCCGGTTCCCGTAGTGACGCTTGCAGGTGCGGTCGGCGACGAAGGGAACCGTGGCCTTGCGGAGCTTGGTCGTGCCCTCGCCGGCTCCCTCCTTGGTGTCGCCCCAACCGGCGATCGTGAACATGCCGCGGTTGTAGCGGTCCGTCGTGGCGATCTTCAGCGTCGGCTTGTCGATGGGCCGGGCGAGCTTGATCAGCGCCCAGTCCTTGCCGCTGCCGTCGTAGCCGGGGGCCACCTTGACCTTGGTCGACTTGACCTTGATCGCGGAGGACGAGGTGATGTCGTTGACACCCGCGGTGACGGTGATGCTGGTGTTGTTGCCGGAGCCGCCCATGCAGTGGGCCGCGGTGAGGACGACGTCCTTCTTGTAGAGCGCCCCGCCGCAGCCCATCGAGAGATGGACCATGAACGGGAACTCGTTCTGCGCGGCGGGCGTTCCACCGACGACACGGGTGGACGCGGCGTTCGCGCTGAGGGGCTGGAGGGAGGCGACCGCGAGGGCGACGGCACCCACCGCCGCGGCTCTCTTGGCCAGGGTCATGCCGCTTCTCTTCGGCGAGCTGTGGGTCAACATACGTCCTTTCATGGCGAGTTGAGCGGCCCGCAGTATGAAGATCAGGTGGCAGGTTTGACAAGGACGGATCTCACGCCCCGGGTGTGGAACCTCGCCGGGGAAAAACCCCTCACATCCCCGTAGAGTGGAATCGGGTTCAAGGCGTCTTGGGGGTACGGGCGTGGCGAACGGCGGACCGGTCCAGCACGGCTTCCCACACCTGGAGACGGTGCGGGCCTCCATCACCGCGCTCTACCGGCGGCTGTCGTACGACACCATCCAGACGTTCTCGGCCAGCGTGGCGCCGGCCGACGTGGCGTTCGCCGACACGGACGATCTGTATCTGGGCGCTCAGCGCGTGGCCCGCGAGCTGGTGCGGCACTATCGCCTTCCGGACGCCCGGATGATCGTCGGCTTCCGGGAGATGCATCATGCGGCGAACGTCGAACTCGCCGCCGGACCCGAGTACTTCGTGGAGCTGAACGACCGGTTCCGCACGCATCGGCGGGACATCGGGGCGGCGCTCGCGCACGAGGTGATGCATGTGTATCTGCACCGGCTCGGGCTGTCCTTTCCCGGCACGCGCGACAACGAGATCCTCACGGACACGGCGACGACGTATCTGGGCGCGGGCTGGCTGCTGCTCGACGCGTACCGGGAGGACTCGGCGTCCTCGCAGAAGCTGGGGTATCTGACGCCGGAGGAGTTCGGGTACGTGCTCGCCAAGCGGGCGCTGGTGTTCTCCGAGGATCCGTCGGTGTGGTTCACCAGCCCTCAGGCCTACACGGCGTATGTGAAGGGCCTCGCCGAGGCGCGGCACGACGAGGAGCAGCCGCCGTTGACCGCGGCCGGGTGGGCGGGGCGGCGACGGTATGCCCGGGACCGGCGGCATGCGCAGGACCATCACGCCGGCGGGGACCGGCCGGGGGTGCCGTACGCGTTCACGCCGGACGGGCGGGGGCCGTTGCGGGTGTCCTTCCCGTGCCCTACGTGTCAGCAGCGGATTCGGGTGCCGGTGCGGGGGCGGGTGCGGGCGAGGTGCGGATTGTGCCGGACGGTGCTGGAGTGCGACACGTAGAAGTTTCCTCGCCCCCGCCGCCCTTCCCGTCCCATCCCTGGGCGCTGCCGCCCCCAGACCCCCGCTTCGGCCCTGAAAGGCGCCTCGTCCTCAAACGCCGGACGGGCTGAAAAAACATTCGCTCATGCTCCGTACACCGCCCCCGGCGCCCCCGCCTCCCCCAGCAGCTTCAGCGCCGTCTCCCCCGCCTCCCTCGGCGTCCAGCGTGCCCCCTTGTCCTTCGTCGGCCCCGCGCGCCACCCCTCCATGACCGTGATCCGGCCACCCTCCGCCTCGAAGACCCGGCCCGTCACGCCCTCGCTCGCAGCCGCGCCCAGCCAGACGACCAGCGGGGAGACGTTCTCCGGGGCCATCGCGTCGAAGCCGGTGTCGGGTGCTGCCATCGACTCCGCGAAGGTGCGTTCCGTCATGCGGGTGCGGGCCGCCGGGGCGATCGCGTTGACCTGGACGCCGTAGCGGGCGAGCTCGGCCGCCGCGACCAGGGTCAGGCCGACGATGCCGGCCTTCGCGGCGCTGTAGTTGCCCTGCCCGAGCGAGCCCAACAGCCCTGCCCCGCTGCTCGTGTTGACGATCCGGGCGTTCGGGGCACGGCCCGCCTTCGCCTCCGCCCGCCAGTGCGCGGCCGCGTGCTTCAGGGGCAGGAAGTGGCCCTTGAGGTGGACGCGTACGACGGCGTCCCAGTCGTCCTCGTCGAGGTTGACCAGCATCCGGTCGCGCAGGAACCCGGCGTTGTTGACGAGGGTGTCGAGGCGGCCGAACGTCTCCAGAGCCGCCGCCACCAGGGACGCCGCACCGGCGCTCGTGGCCACGTCACCGCCATGGGCGACGGCCTCACCGCCCGCGGCGCGGATCTCGGCGGCCACCCGCAACGCGGGGGTGTCAGCGGCCGGCGTCGGGGCCGCGTCGGCGCCCCCCGGTGTGCCGTCGAGACCGACGTCCAGGTCGTTGACGACGACCTTCGCCCCCTCGGCCGCGAACGCGAGCGCGTGCGCGCGCCCCAGCCCACGCCCCGCGCCGGTGACCACGACGACCCGCCCCTCACACATCCGGCTCATGCCACGCCCCCTTCTCCTGCTCGCCCTTCTCCTGCTCGGGCTTCTCTTGCTCGGCCTTCTCTTGCTCGGTCTTCTCTTGCTCGGCCTTCTCTTGCTCGCCCTTCTCTTGCTCGCCCTTCTCTTGCTTGTTGACCGTCGCGGCCTCCAGGAACGCGGGCCGCTCTCCCCCGC
>JABFVM010000113.1 GCA_013362785.1 Streptomyces sp.
CTGTTACCGTCGCCCCATGCAGCGCGCCAACCCGTCTCTCACGACGACGCCGGACCCCGTCCCGGCGCGCTGACAGCTGAGCGAATCCGAAGCCCCGGGCGAGTGCCCCGGGGCTTTGTCGTACCCGTCGGCTCCTCGCCTCCCCCCCCGAGCGAGGGAGACCCACATGCACGACCACCGCCGACTCGGCCGTGAACTCGATCTGTTCGACACCGATCCGCTGATGGGCGCGGGGCTGCCGTACTGGCTGCCCGACGGGGCCGTCGTGCGGCATGTGCTGGAGGAGTACGTCCGGGAGGCCGAGCGGGCCGCCGGGTACCGGCATGTGTACTCGCCCGTCCTCGGGAAGCGGGAGCTGTACGAGATCTCGGGGCACTGGGCGCACTACAGCGACGACATGTTCCCGCCGATGAAGCTGGGCGGCGAGGAGGTGGTCCTGCGGCCGAGTCTCTGCCCGCACCATGCGCTCATCTACCGCTCCCGTTCCCACAGCTATCGCGAACTCCCTCTGAGAATGGCCGAGTTGGGCGGTATGTATCGCTCCGAGCTCTCCGGCGTGCTCGGCGGACTGACCCGCGTCCGGTCGATCCAGCTCAACGACGCCCACATCTTCTGCACCCTGGAACAGGCGGCGGAAGAGGCCCGAGCAGCCCTCAGTCTCATCAGCCGGGCCTACGACGACCTGGGCATCCGCACCGCCCGCTACCGCCTGTCCCTCCCCGGCGACGGCGGCAAGTACGTCGCCGACCCGGAACTGTGGCGCCGGGCCACCGCCCTGCTCGAAGACGTCCTGAAGGACATCGAGTACGACGCCGTGGAGGGCGAGGCCGCCTTCTACGGCCCCAAGATCGACGTCCAGATCGCCGACGCGGCCGGCCGCGAATCCACCCTCTCCACCGTCCAGATCGACTTCCACCAGCCCGAACGCTTCGACCTGCACTACATCGGCCCCGACGGCGCCAAACACCGCCCGGTCATGGTGCACCGCAGCATCATCGGCAGCGTGGAGCGGGCGGTGGCCCACCTGATCGAACAGCACGGCGGCGCCTTCCCGGCCTGGCTGGCGCCCGTACAGCTGGCGATCCTGCCGGTGTCGGAGGAGCAGGTCGAGCAGGCGGAGAAGCTGTTGCGCCGCGCCCTCGACCAGGGCCTGCGCGCCGAACTCGCCGGCCCCGAGCTCGGCACCCTCGGCGCCCGTGTCCGCGCGGCGCGGCTCGTGCCGTACCAGGCGGTGATCGGCGAGCGGGAGGCGAAAGCGGAGGGCGACCTCGTGGCCGTACGGCTGCGGAATGGGCGTCGGCCTGGCCCAATGTCAGGCGCGGAGCTGGTCGCCCGGATCGCACAGCACGTCGCAGCGCACGGCCCCGACGAGTACCTCTAGGGGCGCGGGGAACTGCGCGACCAGCCACGTACTACCCGCAGACGGCACCACACCGAACCCGCCACGGCGCCCCACCGGACGTAAGGTCACTCCCGTAGAACCCGCCCCCGGCCTCCCGCCCCCGGCCCCCCCGGTCCGCCCCGAAAGGAGCCTCGCCGTGACGAACGCCGAAGGTCAGCCCATCCCGGTGATCATCGACTGTGACACCGGCGTCGACGACGCCCTCGCGCTGCTGTTCGCCGTACGCCACCCGGGGCTCGACCTGCGCGCGGTCACCTGCGTGGCCGGCAACACCGACGTGGACGGCGTCGTACGCAACACCCTGACCGTGCTGGAACAGGCCGGCGCCCCCGACATCCCCGTCGCCCGGGGCGCCGGACGCCCGCTGATCGAGCCGGCGCGCTCGGCGCGGCACGTGCACGGTGAGGACGGCATGGGCGACATCGCCCTGCCCGCCCCGACCCGCGCCCCGGCCGACGTGGACGCGGTGACGCTGCTGCGCCGCGAGATCCTCGCGTCCCCGCGCCCGGTGACGCTGATTCCGACCGCGCCCCTCACCAACATCGCCCTGCTGCTGCGCGCCCACCCGGAAGTGACCCGCAACATCGAGCGGATCGTCTTCATGGGTGGCGCGGTGGCCTGCGGAAACGCCACGCCGGTCGCGGAGTTCAACGTATGGCACGACCCGGAGGCCGCCGCGATCCTGCTCACGGCCGGGGTGCCGATCACCATGTACGGCCTGGACGTCTTCCAGCGGGTCGTGGTCCCCGGCGCGGACGTACGGCGTCTGCGGGCGAGTTCGGAACCCGGCACCCGGCTCGCCGGTGAACTGCTGTCCCACCGCCCGGCCACCCCCGACGTCGGCGCCGACTCCGAGGCCGGCGGCATCGGTGACGCGGGAGCGGTCTGCACGGTCGTCGACCCGACGGGCATCACCACCAGCCTGCTCCCCGTGGAGGTCTCCCTCGCCCCGGGCCCGACCCGCGGCCAGACGATCGTCGACCGCCGCGTCCGCCCCGGCGAGGCCGAGATCCACACCGGCGTGCGCGACCGGCACCTGGTGGACGTGGCCCTGGACGTCGACGTGTCCCGCTTCGTGAAGCTGTACCTGAC
>JABFVM010000624.1 GCA_013362785.1 Streptomyces sp.
CAGGCCGAGCGCGACAAGGCCGGCGCCAAGGCCCGCCAGGCCGGACCGCTGGCCGACGCGGCCGCCCGGCAGGAGGTCGTCGTCCAGGAGACGCGGGTCGCCGAACTGGAGGCGCACCGGCGGGAGCAGCAGCTCCAGGCCGATGTCCGCAAGCCCGCGGACGCGCAGGCCTACGAGAAGCGCACGCTGGCGGAGGCCGAACGCGACGCACGCATCTCGGCGGCGCAGGCCAAGGCCAAGGAGACCGAGCTTGCGGCCGCCGCCGAGGCGACCCGGGTCAAGACGGCCGCGGGCGCCGAGGCCGAGGCGACCAAGACGCGCGGCACGGCCACCGCCGCGGCCACCCGGGCCACCGGTGAGGCGGAGGCGGCCGCCGCTCAGGCCAAGGGCCTCGCCCAAGCCGAGGCGGCCAAGGCGAAGGGGCTCGCGGAGGCGGAGGCCATCAAGGCCCGCGCCGCCGCCCTCGCCGAGAACCAGGAGGCCGTCGTCGCCCAGCAACTCGCCGAGAACTGGCCGGAGATCGTCAAGGCCGGGGCGTCCGCGTTCGGCAACGTCGACAACATGGTGCTGCTCAACGGCGCCGACGGCATGGCGGACATGTTCGCCAAGGCGCTCACCATGGGCGGTACGGGACTCGGCCTTGCGCGTCAGCTGCTCGCGTCGATGAATCAGAACGGGCAGAGCGCCAAGGGGACTTCTCCGACCTCGCTGACTTCACCGACCTCGCCGACCTCGCCGGCTTCACCAACTCCACCGGCTTCACCGTTGAACGGGCTGGCGACGCCACCCGCGCAGAAGGTGCCGGTGGACCGGAACGAGGGCTGAGCAGCCATCGCCGTACGGCATCCGTCCGGGGCCTCGTCCGTGAGCGCCCCGGACGGCGCGTACCTCACCGCGTCGGCCGATTTGCACCGATCCTGCCTGCAATAATCGGGGCTTGCAGGGGGCGGGGCGGCTGGGGCGAAGGAGTTGAGGGACACACCATGACGTCGGCGGAACCGCGCCTGCTCTGCGACATCCGGGCACTGCCCAGCGGCACGTCGGCCACGGCCGACGTGTTGTGGAAGCTGACCGAAGCGGGCCGTCAGCTGGACGCCAACGTCGTCCGGCTGGCACCGCACCACAGCATCGCCGCGCACCGGGAGCCGGAGCTGGACGTCCTCGTCCTGGTCGTCTCCGGCTCGGGCGTCATCGGATCCGGCGATACCGGCGGCGACGCCGACGAGCACGTGGCCGAGGGCATGCTGCTCTGGCTGCCGCACGGCTCCACCCGCAGCATCACCGCCGGTACGGACGGCCTGACCTGTCTGACCGTCCACCGGCGCAGGCCCGGCATGCAGATCCGTCCGCGCGGCGACGCGGCCCGGAACTGACACCGCCCCCGCTGTCCCGCACGCTCCGGTTTCTGCAACTTACGCGGTACCGCAGAAGTTTGACGCCCACCCGAGAAGACCGCTCTACGCTGCTGCGATGCGGATGCGCCCGATAGCCGTCGATACGCTGATCGCGTCGGCGCTGACCAGTGTGGCCCTGTTGCTGGGGCCGGAGGCCGCGCGCCAGGGGCAGCGTCCGCTGGACACGGCCGCCTATGTACTGGTGGTCCTGGTGCATCTGCCGCTCGTCCTGCGCGGCCGGGCCCCCGCCCTGGTCTGCTGTCTCGTGCACGCCACCTGGCTGATGTACATCACCGCCGGCTACTGGCCCGTGGTGTGCAGCTTCGGCCCCATGCTCGCCGTCTACACCGTCGCGGCCCTGCGTCCGCCGCGCCTGTCCGTCCCCTGTGCCGCGTTGATGAGCGCGACCTGGATCTACGCGGGCGCGGTGAACCACACCGACAGCTGGCCGTCCGTCGTCGCCCAGGCCCTCGTCTACCCGGCGGTGCTGTGGCGCTTCGGCTCCGTCGCCCGCCGCTCGGCCGAGCTGACCCGGCAACTCCGCCGCGAACAGGCCGAGCGCGCCCGGCGCGAGGTCGCCGAGGAACGCGGCCGGATCGCCCGCGAACTGCACGACGTGGTCGCCCATCACATGTCCGTGATCTCGGTGCAGACCGGTCTGGCCCGCTTCGTCTTCGACAGCGACCGGGACACCGCGCGCACCTCGCTGGAGACCATCGCCGCCACCGGCAACGAGGCCCTCGACGAACTGCGCCGCATGCTCAAGGTGCTGCGCACCGACGACGACAGCGCCCCCGCCGCCCCGATGCCGGGCCTCGCCCGGCTCGACGAGATGGCCGAGCGCATCCGCAGTGGCGGCGTCCCGGTCACCCTCACCGTCGAGGGCACCCCGCGCCCGCTCGCCCCCGGCGTCGAACTGTGCGCGTACCGGGTGGTGCAGGAGGCCCTCACCAACGTCCTGAAGCACGCGCCGGGCGCCAGTGCGCAGGTACGGCTGAGATATGAGCCGCGCCAAGTGATCGTTTCGGTCACGGACGACGGAGAAGGGGTGATTCCGGCCAGAGTGCGAACCGGCGGCGGACACGGCTTGATTGGCATGCGTGAGCGGGCCAAGCTCTACGGCGGGCAGATCAGCATTGGCCCGCGGGAACAGGGCGGCTTCGCCGTACGGCTGACCCTGCCGACCTCCGCGCGGGCCGCGGCGCAGGGGGACGACACGACCACATGACCACAGTGCTCGTCGTCGACGACCAGTTCCTCATCCGGGCCGGACTCGTCGGGCTGTTGCGGGCCGCACCCGGCATCGACGTGGTCGGCGAGGCATGCGACGGCGCCGAGGCCGTCGCACTGGCCGCCGAGACCGCACCCGAGGTGATCCTGATGGACATCCGGATGCCCGGCATGGACGGCATCGAGGCCACCGAACGCATCCTCGCCCAGGCCGCCGACCCCCCACCCCGGATCCTCATCCTGACCACCTTCGACCTCGACGAGTACGTGTACGGGGCACTGCGTGCCGGAGCCTGCGGATTCCTGCTCAAGGACTCCGGACCCGAACGGCTGCTCGCCGCGGTGGCCGCGGTCCGCGGCGGCGACGCGCTCTTCGCACCCAGCGTCACCCGCCGCCTGGTCGAGGCGTACGCGCACCGGCCCACCGACGAACGGCCCGCGGACCTGGACGATCTGACCTCCCGCGAGGTCGAGGTCCTGAAGCTGATCGCACGCGGCCTGTCCAACCCGCAGATCGCCGACCTCCTCTACATCAGCGAGGCGACCGTCAAGACCCACCTCAACCGCACGATGACCAAGCTGGACCTCAACAGCAGGGCGCAGGCGGTCGTGGTGGCGTACGAATCGGGGCTGGTGTCCCCGGGCGAATAGCGGCCGGGCGGCAGGTCGGGCGAGTCCGCGACATCGGGGCGCCGGGCCTTTCAACCCGACGCCCCGTCCCCCCGTTCCCGGTCCCCCGCTCCCCCGTTCCCTGCCCCCTGCTCCCCCGTCCCCCGTCGTCCCCCGTCCGGCTCAGCCGTGCGTCACTTCTGGTCGATCCAGTAGTGCGTGAGCTTGCCGCCGGCGCAGGTCAGACGGACCGTGTTCGAGTAGCTGTACCAGGCGGTCCACTGGTAGGCGCCCGTGCTGCACCTGATGCCGAGACGCCAGGTCGTGCCGTTGCCGCACCATCCCTGCGCGGTGTAGCTGCTGAGCTTCTTCGTGGAGCAGGTGCCCGCCGCCGCGGCCGACGGCACCTCGCTCGCCGCCGACGCCGTACCGGCGAGACCGAGCGCCAAGGCCCCTGTCGCGGCGGTGGCCGCCAGCCCTCGTGCGATCCTCATGCTGCTTCCTCCCGTTTGCCTGCCGAGCGACTTTCCGTTCGTGGTCGTCGGCAACGCTAGGTCGCACGGGCCGGGCGCCGCGTCACACCGTGGTTGCAACCCTCCGTAAACCTCTGCGGTACGTCTAAGGTGCCCCACGTGACTGCGATTACGGACGAGAACGTGCCCGGCCGCCAGGGCCCCACCGCCACCACCGAGGCCGACCCCCGCCAGGTCGGCCGGGTACGCACCGAGTACTCCCCCGCGCACGACGGCGACCCCGACCCCGGGGAGATCGTCTGGACCTGGGTGCCCTTCGAGGAGAACGACGGGCGCGGCAAGGACCGGCCGGTGCTCGTCGTGGCGCGGGAGGCGGCCGGCACCTTTCTCGCCGTGCAGTTGTCCAGCAAGCGGCACGACGGGGACCGGGAGTGGGTCGCGATCGGCAGCGGGCCCTGGGACCGGTCGGGGCGGGACTCCTGGGTCGATGTGGACCGCATCCTCCGGCTGCACGAGGAGGGCATGCGCCGCGAGGCATGTGCCCTGGACCGGGGGCGGTTCAACCTGGTCAGGCACCGGCTGCACGAGCGCTACGGCTGGCAGTGAGCCGGCCTCACGGCTGCGGCTGACGCTCCGGGAACGCCTGTCGGAACGCCGCTCGTGTCGCGCTGTCCGGGGTGCGGTCCAGGATCCCGAACACCACGTGCTCGAAGGCCCCCTCGAACCGCCCGCCGGGCCCGAGCAATGCCCGGAACGCGCCCGCGACCTGCGCCGGGTCGTTCTGGAACACACCGCAGCCCCACGCGCCCAGCACCAGTCGCCGGTAGCCGTGAGCGGCGGCCGTCTCCAGCACCCGGGCGGCCCGTGCGGCCAGCGCCCGCGGGAGCTCGCCCGTGCGCTCGGGCGTCGTACGCCGAATCACGCCCGCGTTCGGCGCGGCGGCGGTCAGGAAGCCCGCCGG
This sequence comes from Streptomyces sp., assembly GCA_013362785.1. Classification (GTDB taxonomy): domain Bacteria; phylum Actinomycetota; class Actinomycetes; order Streptomycetales; family Streptomycetaceae; genus Streptomyces. Next base: position 4,668 of record JABFVM010000624.1, read on the forward strand.
GTACGGCTCGTCCAGGAGGTCGCCGCGATCGTCGCGGAAGACGGGCACGCCGGGTGAGTGGATGACACGGTCCGTGTAGAACGGGTCGCGGTGGGCGCGGTGGTGGTCGTAGAACTCGCGGGCCCCGAGCAGGCAGGTGTACAGCGCCGAGGCGCGGCACAGGGCTTCCTCCTGGGCTTGCGCGCCGTTCAGATAGCCGCCGCCCGGATTGCGGGCGGACGAGAAGTTCAGGACCGCGGTCCCGTCGCCGAGCCGGCGGGCCGCCTCCAGGCTGCTCTCGCCGGTGACCTCGAAGGACGTCCGGGCCGGGGAGAACGACGGGACGGGCAGCGGGTCCGGCCCGTGCATCCGGGTGCCGGCCCGTGCCGTCTCGATCGCCGCCGCGAGGGGTATCTCCCGGCCGTTCGGCGCGCGGTATGCCCCCGCCGCGACGATCTGTTCCGTCTGCCGTGCGACGGCGCGCAGACGGGCGCTCATGGCGCCACCCCCGTGCGCGCCATGACCGTACGACCGCGCCGCCTTCGCGCGATCTCCCCCGTCGTGCTCATACAGGGATCCTGGGCGATGCTGGTCATGCGGTGCAACAGAGTTTTCCGGTGCCCCGCAGTCGGCGGAGAACGGCCGGGAAAGACTTCGAGAACGCCCGGAGAGCGGAGATTACCGACCCGGAACGTGCCGGTACGCACTCTTGTGCGAACCGGCGCGAAGGTCTTGGGTGGGACGAGTGTGTCCTTCCGGCCCGCAGGATCCGGCGGCCGGTGGCATCGTGGACTCTCAGGAGGATCCCGACATGTCCGATTCGGTAAGTGACTGTACGGAGCGACCTCGCACCGCAGTCACCGAAGCCGAGGTGGAGGCCCTGGTCCGGGGCATCTGCTTCAAGACCGGCCCGCCCCGCACCCTCGGTGTCGAAGTGGAATGGCTCGTCCATGAGCTGCGCAGCCCGCGGCTCCCCGTGACACCCGAACGACTCGAAGCGGCCTACGCCGCACTGCGGACCGTGCCCCTGAGGTCGGCGCTCACCATAGAGCCCGGCGGCCAGCTGGAACTGAGCTCGCCGCCCGCCGCCTCGCTGATGGAGTGCATCGGTACCGTATCCGCCGACCTCGACGCCGCCCGCGCGGTACTGCGCGAGCACGGTCTCGGCCTGGTCGGCCTGGGCAACGATCCCTGGCACTCGCCCCGCCGGTTCCTGCGCCAGCCGCGCTACGACGCCATGGAGGCGTGCCTGGACCGGGCGGGCCCGGCCGGCCGCGCCATGATGTGCACCTCGGCCTCCGTGCAGGTCTGCCTGGACGCCGGTTACGAAGAACCCGGCCCGCTCGGGCACGGGCGGCGCTGGTGGCTGGCGCATCAGCTGGGCGCGGTCCTGGTCGCCGCCTTCGCCAACTCGCCGCTCGCCGGAAGCGAGCCCACCGGCTGGCTCTCCACCCGGCAGCTGCTGTGGATGGAGATCGGCCCGGGCCGTGCGGGCGCGCCCCCGCTGAACGGCGATCCGAGAGCGTCCTGGGCCCGGCATGTGCTGGACGCGCCGGTGATGTGCGTACGGCAGGACGGCGGCCCGTGGGACGTACCGGACGGGCTGACGTTCCGGGACTGGACCACGTCGGGGGCGCCGAGACCGCCGACGCACGAGGATCTCGACTACCACCTCACCACGCTGTTCCCGCCGGTCAGACCGCGTGGCCATCTGGAACTGCGGATGATCGACGCCCAGCCGGGCGAGGACGGCTGGATCGTGCCGCTCGCCGTGACGACCGCGCTCTTCGACGACCCCGAGGCCGCCGAGACCGCGTATCGCGCGGTGAAGCCGCTGGCCGAGCGCGGTCTGTCGCTGCCCGCGCCGCACAATGCGCTGTGGATCGACGCGGCCAGATCGGGGCTCTCCGATCCCGAGTTGCACGAGGTCGCCGTGGAGTGTTTCGCGGCGGCTCTCGACGCCCTGCCCCGGCTGGGGGCGACGACCGAGGTCACGGACGCGGTGGCGGCGTTCCGGGACCGCTACGTCAGCAAAGGCCGCTGCCCGGCCGACGATCTGCTGGACGAGCTCTACGGCACGGACCGCACCCTGCACGGGAAGGACCTCCGCACATGACCGACCCCGCCCTCGACGCCGAGACGCTCCGCGAGCGGGCCCTGACCACCCTGACCACGGCCCGCGCCCGGACGACCCTGCTGACGTCGTGCGTCGAAGACCCCGACCTCACCGCGCAGCACTCGCCGCTGATGTCCCCGCTGGTGTGGGACCTCGCGCACATCGGCAACCAGGAGGAGCAGTGGCTGCTCCGCACGGTCGCCGGGCGGGACGCGATGCGGCCGGAGATCGACGGCATCTACGACGCCTTCGAGCACCCGCGTTCCGAGCGCCCCTCGCTGCCGCTGCTGGCGCCGGCCGAGGCCCGGCACTACGCGGCCGAGGTGCGCGGCCGGGTCCTGGACCTGCTGGAGAGCACCGCGTTCCACGGGACACGGCTGACCGAGGCGGGTTTCGCCTTCGGGATGATCGCGCAGCACGAGCAGCAGCACGACGAGACCATGCTGATCACCCATCAGCTCCGCAGGGGCCCGCAGGCCCTGACCGCCCCCGACCCGGACCCGGCGCCCCTGTTCACGGGACCGTCCGAAGTCCTGGTCCCCGGCGGCCCGTTCACCATGGGCACCTCCACCGAGCCCTGGGCGCTGGACAACGAACGCCCGGCGCACCGGCGCGAGGTGGCGCCGTTCCACATCGACACGACCCCGGTGACGAACGCCGCGTTCCAGGCGTTCATCGAGGACGGCGGCTACGACGACGACCGCTGGTGGACGCCCGAGGGCTGGGCGCACATCCGGCAGCACTCGATCCACGCCCCGCTGTTCTGGCACCGGGACGGCGGACAGTGGCTCCGGCGCCGCTTCGGTGTCACCGAGGTCGTACCGCCGGACGAGCCCGTGGTGCACGTGTGCTGGTACGAGGCCGACGCCTACGCCCGCTGGGCCGGGCGCCGGCTGCCCACCGAGGCCGAGTGGGAGAAGGCGGCCCGCCACGACCCGGCCGGGGACCGCACCATGCGCTACCCGTGGGGCGACGCCGAGCCGCGGCCGGAACACGCCAACCTCGGCCAGCGGCATCTGCGCCCGGCGCCGGCCGGAAGCTATCCGGAGGGCGAATCACCGCTGGGCGTACGGCAGTTGATCGGTGACGTGTGGGAGTGGACGGCGAGCGACTTCCTGCCGTACCCGGGTTTCCAGGCGTTCCCGTACAAGGAGTATTCGGAGGTGTTCTTCGGGCCCGAGCACAAGGTGCTGCGCGGCGGTTCGTTCGCCGTGGACGCGGTGGCCTGCCGGGGCACGTTCCGCAACTGGGACTATCCGATACGCCGGCAGATCTTCTCCGGGTTCCGCACGGCCCGCTCCGCGGGAGATGTCTGATGTGCCGTCACCTGGCGTATCTGGGCCCCGAGGAGCCGCTCGGCAGACTCCTCGTGGAGCCCCCGCACGGTCTGTACCGCCAGTCGTGGGCGCCTCGGCGGCAGCGGTACGGGACCGTCAACGCCGATGGTTTCGGGGTGGGTTGGTACGCCGAGGGGGACCCGGTTCCGGCGCGCTACCGCCGGGCCGGGCCCATCTGGGCGGACCTGTCCTTCGCCGATCTCGCCCGGGTCGTACGCAGCGGCGCGGTGCTGGCCGCCGTACGGGACGCGACGGTGGCGGGCGCCGACGGGGAGGCCGCGGCGGCGCCGTTCGCCGCGGGTCCCTGGCTGTTCAGCCACAACGGCGCGGTGAAGGGCTGGCCGGGCTCGCTGGCGCCGCTGGTGCCGGGCCTGCCGGCCGAGGACCTGCTGTCGCTGGAGGCCCGCAACGACTCGGCGTTCGTGTGGGCGCTGGTCCTGGCCCGGCTGCGCGGCGGTGACGACGAGGGTCAGGCGCTGGCCGACACGGTCGTGGAGGTCGCCGCGGCGGCCCCGGGGTCGCGGCTGAACCTGCTGCTCACCAACGGCGAGTCCATCACCGCGACGGCCTGGGGCGACACCCTGTGGTATCTGGCCCGGCCCGGCGGCGGAACCGTGGTGGCCTCCGAGCCCTACGACGACGATCCGCACTGGCAGGAGGTCCCCGACCGCACTCTCCTCGCGGCGAGCCGCACCGACGTACTGCTCACCCCGCTCAAGGAACCGAGCGAGGCCCTGGCACCCGAACCCTCCAAGGAGCCCAGCACGTGAGTCCGTTCCTGCTGACCCGCACCCTGCCCGAGGACGCCACCGACGCCGCACTGCGCGCCGATGTCCTCAAGGGCCTGACGAGCTCGCCCAAGACGCTGCCGCCGAAGTGGTTCTACGATGCGCGGGGCAGCGAACTGTTCGAGCAGATCACGGAGTTGCCGGAGTACTACCCGACGCGGGCCGAGCGCGAGATCCTCGTCGGCCGGGCCGGTGAGATCGCCGCCGTCACCGGCGCGCGGACCCTGGTCGAGCTGGGCTCCGGCTCCTCGGAGAAGACGCGGTACGTGATCGACGCCCTGACCGGGCTGCACACCTATGTGCCCGTCGACGTCAGCGAGAGCGCGCTGACGCAGGCCGGGCAGGCCCTCGTCGAGGAGCGGCCCGGCCTTGCCGTGCACGCCCTGATCGCCGACTTCACGGGCGGGCTGACCCTGCCGGACACGCCGGGGCCGCGGCTGGTGGCGTTCCTCGGCGGCACGATCGGCAACCTGCTGCCGGCCGAGCGCGCCGCGTTCCTCGCCTCGGTCCGCGCGCTGCTGGCCCCCGGTGACGCGCTGCTGCTCGGCACCGACCTGGTCAAGGACGAGAAGGTCCTGGTGGCGGCGTACGACGACGCGGCCGGGGTGACGGCCGCGTTCAACAAGAACGTCCTGGCCGTGATCGACCGCGAGTTGGGCGCCGACTTCGATCCCGGCGACTTCGACCATGTGGCGCGCTGGGACCCGCGCGCCGAGTGGATCGAGATGCGGCTGCGTTCCCGTGTCGCCCAGACGGTGAAGGTGCCCGCGCTCAACCTGGTCGTGGAGTTCGCGGCGGGTGAGGAAATGCGCACCGAGGTGTCGGCGAAGTTCCGGCGCGACGGTGTGCGCGCGGAACTGTCGACGGCCGGACTGGAGCTGGCGCACTGGTGGACGGACAGCGAGGAGCGCTTCGCGCTGTCACTGAGCGTGGCCCGGTGACGGAACGGACGGCTCGCGCGATGCCTCGGCTTGGGGCACCGTGGAGTGACGCGTGACGGATCCGCGACGGCGGAGTCACGGGAGAGGAGCACCCCCATGACCAACCACACCTATCGGGTCACGGACATTGTCGGCACCTCGCCCGAGGGCGTGGACCAGGCCATCCGCAACGGCATCACCCGGGCCTCGCAGACCCTGCGCAACCTGGACTGGTTCGAGGTGACCGAGGTGCGCGGCCAACTCGACAACGGGGAGATCGCGCACTGGCAGGTGACGATGAAGGTCGGCTTCCGCTTGGAGGAGTCCGAGTAGAGGGCGTTCGCGTCGGGACGGCCGCGAGGCGTGGTGCCTTGCGGCCGGGTCCGGCGGGGCAGCAGGCCGCGGTCCGCGCCGCCCTGTGGTCAGGTCCGCCCCTCCTGCTCCTGTGCCACCTTCAGCGCGGCGGACGGGGCGGTCCAGCGCGCCCGTACGACGGTGAAGCCGGCCCGTTCGGCGTCCTGGCAGACCAGTTCGTCGTCGTCCACGAGGACCCGGATCTCCCGGGTGCGGGCGAGGCGGCGCAGGATCTCCAGCTTGGTGCGCCGGGCGGGCCTGCGGTCGTCGTTGCGGCGCATGTAGACGCGCCCTTCGGGCAGGCCGTGCGCCGCGAGCCAGTCGAGCGTGTCGCGCCGGCAGCGCTCGGGGCGCCCGGTCAGATAGCGCACCTCGCACTCCTTCGCGCACTCCAACACCAGGGCGACGCCCTCCGTGATCGGCGGGTCCTGCGGCGCCGCCGCGAAGAAGCCGTCCCAGTCGCGCGGCCTGCGCTCCAGGAAGTGCTGGCGGTGTGCCGTGTCGGCGAGGGTGTTGTCCAGGTCGAACACGGCGAGCGGGAGTGCGGTGCTGTCGGTCACGCCCTCACCCTAGAGCCGCCCCTCACCCTGGAGCGGACCCACGCCCCGGAGCCGA
>JABFVM010000194.1 GCA_013362785.1 Streptomyces sp.
GTGCCCAGGTACTGGGTGACGGCGCCCACGAACAGGGCGCCGAGCGGGGCGCTGCCTTGCAGGATCAGGGTGTAGAGGGCCATGACGCGGCCCCGGTAGGCGGGGTCGCTGCCCAGTTGGACGCGGTGGTTGGCGGCCTGCGCGAAGTACAGGGAGGCGAAGCCGGTCGGTACGAGCAGCACCAGTGCCGTCGGCAGGTTCGGTGCCCAGCCGGTGGCCGCCGCCAGGGCGCCGAACGCGCAGGCCCAGCCGATGACCAGCCGGGCCGTGGGGCGTCCCCGGCGCAGGGTGCCGGTGAAGGCGGCCAGCAGGGAACCGGCGGCGAGCGCCGCGGTGAGCAGGCCGAAGGCGGCGGCGTCGGTGTGGAAGACGGTGCGGGCCATCAGCGGCAGGGTCAGCTGGAGGTTCAGGCCGAACAGCGACACCGCCGCGAGCAGGGACAGCGTCGCCACCAGGTCGGGCCGGGACCGCAGATGGGCCAGCCCCTCGGTGACCTTGGCGTCGCGGGCGGCCGGGCGGGGCGGGCGGTGCAATTGCTCGGGCCGCATGGCGCGCAGTCCGGCGACGGTCGCCGCGTAGCTTGCCGCGTTCAGGAGCATCACGGTGCCGGTGCCGGCCGCCTCGATCAGCAGCCCGGCCAGCGAGGGGCCCAGCACGCGCGCGATGTTGAAGTAGGCGCCGCTGAGCGCGGAGGCGTTGGGCACCAGCTCCGGACCGACGAGCTCGGCGATGAAGGACAGCCTGGCCGGCACCTCCACGGCGTTGGCCACCCCGAGGGCCAGCGCGAACACGTAGACGTGCCACAGCTGGGCCGCGCCGCCGGTGACCAGCAGGCCGAGCAGCAGCGCCAGCACCCCGGAGACGACGTTGGCCCCGGTCAGCAGGGCGCGCTTGTCGTAGCGGTCGGCGATCCGGCCGCCGTACAGGGTGAGCAGCAGCATCGGCGTGAACTGGAGCGCGGTGACCGTGGCGAGTGCCGTGCCGGAGTCGCCGGTCAGTTCCAGGACCAGCCAGTCCTGGGCGACGACCATCATCCAGGTGCCGGTGGCGGAGGCTATCTGGCCGGTTGCGAAGAGGCGGAAGTTGCGGACGGTGAGCGAGCGCAGGCCGGTCGCGAGCAGCCGGCGTGACAGTCCTCGGGGCTTGGCTCCGGACGGGGTCATGGACCGTCCCGCTCCGGCAGGCACTCCTCGAAGAAGGCGAGCGCGCGCAGGTGGTACGCGCGGGCCGTGCGGCCCAGGCTGATGTTGTGCCCGGCGTCCGGCTGCCGGTCGACCACCACACGCGGCGCGGCGCTCAGCCTCGCCCGCAGGTCGTCGAGGGCGTCGGCGTCGTGCCGCCACCACAGTTCGTGCTCGGCGAACGTCAGACGCACGGGCACGCGCACGTGTGGCGCGAGCACGTCGAAGGCCTCCGGCCAGTCGGAGGCCTCCCGCAACTCCCGCTGCGGGACCGGCTTCACGAAGTCGGCGCTGCTGTGGAAGGTGGCGGGCGGGTAGAGGCCGAGGCGGCCCCAGTTGTGTCTCCAGCGGGCCCGGTCGGTCCCGGTGAGCAGTTCCGCGGAGCCCTCGGCGTAGCGGTGGCCGCAGCCGGAGATGTCCAGGCCCAGCAGACCGGGCGGCGGTGCCTCGGCGGCCAGGGTCAGGGCGAGCTTGCCGCCGAAGGAGTGCGCGAGCACGAAGGTGCCGGTGCCGGCGGGGTACTCGGCGCCGAAGCGGTCGAGCGCGGCCCGCAGGACACCGGCCTGCCCGGCCAGGTCCAGGCCGTCGGGCAGCCCGGCGGCGGAGTCGCCGTAGCCGGGCCGGTCGACGGCGAGGACCTGGAACCCCAGATGCGCTCCCAACGCGCAGAGGGAGGCGTCCGGTTGGGCCCCGCCGTCGAAGTACCCCGCGCTCATCCCGGCCCCGTGCAGCGCGACGACGGTGGCACGCGGTTGCGTGCCCTGTGGTGCGCTGAGCAGGGCCGACAGGGTGTGCCCTGCGGCATCCAGCGTGATCCGCCGCACGCTCGGGCCGACGGACAGGGACGTGATGGTCATCGTGCTAAGCCACCTCCGGGGTGCCGAACCAGTGGTGCAGGGCGGTGACGAGGCTGTCGACGCCGGCCGCTATGTCGGCGGCGGTGGCTTTGGGGGCCTCGGGGGTGGCGGTGGGGGCGTCGGGGGTCTCGGGGGTGTCCCCGCCTCCCGCCGTCCAGGCCACGTGGCCGTCCGGTCGTACCAGCAGGGCCGTCGCCCCGGAGAACACCTCGGCGCTCTCGGGACCGGCCGTGACGACCGAGACCCGGTCCGTCCAACCGGCCGCGCTTTCCCGGAGGCCGGCGTCGTCGGTCAGGTCGAGCAGGACGCCGCGGGCCGGGTGGAGCAGGGCCGTCGTGGTCGTCCGCGTGCCGTCGGGCAGGCGGAGCGGGCGCGGGGGGAGGCGGCGGCCGACGAGGGGGTGGGAGCCGGGGGCGGCGCCGAAGTCGTAGGCGATGTCGAGGTGGCTGACGACGCCGGCGAGGCGGCGGCGGACGTCCTCCAGGGTCATCAGCTCGCCGAACACCTTGCGCACCGGGTCGGATTCGGGGCCGCCGAGGAAGATCATGCCCTGCGCGCGGGTGTTCATCAGCAGGCGGGCGCCGACGGGGTGCCGTTCGTCGTGGTAGCTGTCGAGGAGGGTGTCCGCGACGTCCCCGCGGACCACGGCGGCCAGCTTCCAGCCGAGGTTGACCGCGTCCTGCACGCCCGTGCTGAGCCCCTGTCCCCCGGCCGGGAGATGGACGTGCGCGGCGTCCCCGGCGAGCAGCACCCGGCCCTTGCGGTAGGCGGAGGCCTGACGGGTGGCGTCCGTGAAGGAGCTGACCCAGTCGGCGCCGCCCCCGGCCAGCGACTCGCCGGTGATGCGTTCCCAGGCGGCGGCGACCTCGTCGAACTCCACCTCCTGCGGCCGGTCCCCGGCCGGGGTGCCGTCCTCGCACACGATGATCCGGTCGACGCCGGGCGCCAGCGGCGCGGCCATCACCATGCCGTTGTCCAGCCGCTCCCCCAGGAAGCGGGGCCGGATGTCGCAGCCGGTGACGTCGGCGAGATACATCCGGCGGGTGGCCGGCAGCCCGGGGAAGTCGAACCCGACGGCCCTGCGGACGACGCTCTGTCCGCCGTCGCAGCCGACCAGGTAGGCGCCGCGCACCCGCTGCTCGCCCTCGGGTGTGGCGGCCACGATCTCGACGCCGTCGCCGTCGTCGGCCAGCTTGGTCAGCTCCCAGCCGCGCCGTATGTCCGCGCCCAGCTCGGCGGCCCACTCCTCCAGGACCGCCTCCGTCTGGGACTGCGGGACGCCGCGCGCGCCGAAGTGGGCGTCCTCCAGGACGGTGTAGTCGAACTGGACGCCGCCGAAGTGGCCCATCGGGCTCTTCTCCAGCGTGCCGAAGCGCGGCAGCAGGCCCCGCTGGTCGAACACCTCCATCGCGCGGGCCGTGAACCCGAGCCCCCGGGACTGCCCGGTCGGCTCGGCCAGCTTCTCCACCACGACGACCCGGGCGCCGCCCAGCCGCAGTTCCCCGGCCAGCATGAGGCCGGTCGGCCCCGCACCGACGACGATCACATCCGTGTCCACAGTGCTTCCCTCTCTGAGCCTCGCCCAAATTGATATGAGCATGTACGACTTGCGATGATTTACGGTGTTTCAAGAACGCGTGTTCTGAGATCGCGCAGGGTCACACCCGGGTCACAGCCCCGGATCCGGCCGCCCGAACCAGTGCCGTATCGCCGCCGTCGCCGCCCACGGGTCCGCGCCCGCCCAGGCGACATGGCCGTCGGGGCGGACCAGCAGGCCCTCGGCGCCGTGCAGCGGTTCGGTGGCTTCCGGCCGTACCGCCACCGGGGTGACACGGTCGGACCAGACCTTGCCGACCCAGCGCAGTTCGGCCCGGGCGGAGTCGGAGACGAGCAGCAGTCCGCGGCCGTCGCGCAACAGCCCGGCGACGCCGACCGGGCCGTCCGGTGTCGGCAGCGTGCCGAGCGGCAGCCGGGCGCCGAGCAGGGGGTGGGAGCCGCCGCCCACGGGGTAGCGGATGTCGAGCCCGGTGATCATCGCCGCGAGGTGGTCCCGCGTCGGGCCCGCGGCGATGAGTTCGCCGAGCAGGGTGCGCGCCGCCTCCACCTCGGGCCCGCCGAGCAGCAGCAGCGCCTGGGCCCTGATGTTGGCGAGCACCCGGCGCCCGACCGCGTGCCGCTCGTCGTCGTAGGTGTCGAGCAGCCCCTCGGGGGCCCGGCCGCAGGCCACCGAGGCCAGCTTCCAGCCGAGGTTGGCCGCGTCCTGGAGGCCGAGGTTGAGGGCCTGGCCGCCGCTCGGCATCTGCCGGTGGGCGGCGTCCCCGGCGAACAGCACCCGCCCGTGGCGATACCGCTCCAGCTGCTGGTTGGCGTCACCGAAGGCGTTGAGCCAGACGGGGCTGCCACCGCTCAGGTCCTCGCCGGTGACCTGGCGCCATACGTCGACGACCTCGGCGAAGTCCGGCGGTCCCGTCCGCCGCCGGGCCGGGTGGCCGAAGGCGTGCACCATGACCCGGGTGACCCCGCCGGGCATCCGGGCCGCGATGGCCAGCCCGTGCTCCCGGCGCTCGAACCGCCGGTTCGGGATGTCCACCCCGGCGATGTCCGCCCGCAGCAGCTCCCGCCCGGCCGGGCTGCCGGGGAACGCCGCCCCGGTCAGCCGCCGCACGGTGCTGTCCTCGCCGTCGCAGGCGACGAGGTACGCCGCCCGCAGCCGTCGTACGCCGTCCGGGGTGTCGGCCGTGACCTCCACGAACCCTTCCCCGCCCTCGTCGCCGTCCCGCTGGGTGAGTTCGCGTACCTCCCAGCCGCGCCGGATGTCGGCGCCGAGGGCACCGGCCCAGTCCTGGAGGAGTTCCTCGGTCCTGGTCTGCGGCACCTTCCACTGGCCCGAGTACGGGCCGGGCACCGTCAGGTCCATCGGTACGCCGCCGAAGTGGCCGCGGGGCTCGCGCGGCGGGTCGCCGAGCGCGTCCAGCAGCCCCCGGCAGTCGAACAGCTCCACCGTGCGGGCGTGCAGCGTGGAGGCGCGGGACTCCGTGGTGGGGGTGCGCAGCCGTTCCAGTACGACGACGTCGGCGCCGCCGAGGCGGAGCTCGCCGGCCAGGAACAGGCCCACCGGGCCCGCCCCCACCACGATGACCCGGGTGGCCCGGGAGGTGTCGGTGGCCATGGTCAGCGGCTCTTCTCCGCGTGGTCCCTGGCGTGGCCCAGCGTGGCCCGGCTGTTGGTGCTCAGCGCGCCCTGGACGTACTCGCGGGCGTCCTCGACTGTGGCGTCGGGGCCGAGGATCCGCTGGATGTTGTCCGGGTTGAGCACGACCGTGTGCTGCGAGGTGGCGGCGACGCCGCGCGGGTACTCCTCGAACGTCCACAGGCCGGTGTGCAGGGTCATCAGGGCCGGCAGGGTCACCTGCTTGTAGGCGATCGCGCGGTGCGGGAAGGTCACCCGGTACGACTTGGTGGTGTGGGTCGAGCCGTCCTTGGCCCTGGTGTCCATCTCCAGCACCTGGAGGCCGGGCGTGGGCTCCTCGAACTGGACGCGGGCCACATGCGGCAGCCGGTCCACCCAGAGGTCGGCCTCGTTGATGAAGTCGTAGGCGTCCTTCGCCGATCCCTCGATCAGCACGGTGTCCTCGAAGGAGAAGGTCAGCTCGCGGGTGGCGTGGGCCCGCTCGACGTTCTCCTTCAGGGCGGCCAGCTCGGAGCGGGAGTTGCGGTCGACGGCCTCGTCGATCCAGGCGAGGCTCTCGGGGTCGTCGTCGATGGCGGAGTAGTCGTGCAGCAGCCGGACCAGTGACTCGCCGCCCGGCAGTTCCTCGATCACCCAGGCGCCGCCCATCGCGGCGACCGGGGGTGCGGAGACCTCCTGGCGGAAGGTGATGCGGCGGCCGGCGGGGTCCAGGGTGCGGCGGGAGGTCCAGCTCTTGGCGGCGCCGTTGGCGGTGGCCCAGATGCGGATGCGCTCCTCGCGCTCGCCCTTCTCCAGGTGGTCCACGTGGATGGTGGGCGGGAAGATCCGCGGCCAGTTCTCCACCTCGGCGATCAGGCGGTAGACGGCTTCTGCGGGGGCCGAGACGGTGATCTCGTGCGCCACCTCGCGGGTCGTTGCTTCCGTCGTGGTCACGTCCTCGTCCTCTTCGTCTGGTTGGGTGCTGTTGCGGTCCGGGCGGGGATTGGGCGGGGGATCGGGCAGGGGGCCGGAGCGGGGATCGGGCAGGGAGCGGGCGCGGGGCTCAGAAGTTGCCCAGTCCGCCGCAGACGTTGATCGCCTGCGCGGTGACGGAGGCGGCGGTCTCGGAGGCGAGGTAGCCGACCATCCCGGCGACCTCCTCCGGCGTGGAGTAGCGGCCGAGCGGGATCTTGGCCTGGAACTTCTCCAGGATCGCGTCCTCGGAGGTGTCGTAGGCGGCGGCGTAGCCCTGGCGGACCCGCTGCGCCATGGGCGTCTCGACATAGCCCGGGCAGACGGCGTTGACGGTGATGCCGGTCGGCGCGAGCTCGTTGCCGAGGGCCTTGGTGAAGCCGACGACGCCGTGCTTGGAGGCGGAGTAGGGGGCGCCGAGGACCACGCCCTGCTTGCCGGCGGTGGACGCGATGTTGATGACCCGGCCCCAGCCGCTGTCGCGCATACGGCCGGTGTTGAGCACCTCGCGGGTCATCCGGAACACGCTGTTGAGGTTGGTGTCGATGACGTCGTCCCACAGCTCGTCCGCGAGGTCGGCGGTCACTCCGCCACCGCTGCGGCCGGCGTTGTTGACCAGGATGTCGACGGCACCGAACCGGTCCACGGCGGCCTGCACGAAGGCGCGGACCGCGTCCGGCGAACGGACGTCCACCGCGGCGCCGTCCGCCTCTATGCCCTCCTCCTGGAGCTGCTTGACGGTCTCGGCCACGTTGTCGGCGTTGCGCGCGCCGATGAACACACGGTGCCCGGCGGCGCCCAGCTGCCGGGCCGCCGCGAGTCCGATGCCACTGGTGGCGCCGGTGATGAGTGCGACCCGCTGCGTCTGCTGCGGCATGTTTCTTCCAACTCCCTCGGGTGGACGCCGCCGCCGGTCGACTGGGGTACCGGCGGCGGCGGGATCATGAAATGTCGGGTATCGCGAAGCGTCGGGCGGACGTGTCGGGCAGAAGTGTCAGGCGGCGGCCTGAGACCCGCCTCCGAGCTGGGCGTTGACGGCGTCGATCATGGCGCGGGGCGTGTTGCTCTCCGACAGGACGTCGTCGTCCAGGACGATGCCGTACTCGCGCTCGATCCGGCCGCCGGTCTCCAGCAGCGCCAGCGACTCGTAGCCGAGGTGCTCGAAGTCCGCGTCGAGGATGTCGCCGTCGAGGTCGACGGACTCCTCGGCGCCGGCGCCCTCGATCAGGATGCGCTTGAGGTCGTCGAGGGTGAACTGCTGCGTTTCCACGTGGGGTTCCTCTCGGATCAGGTTCGGTGTGCGTGGTTCGTGATGCGCGGTTCGTGATGCGTGGGTGGTGAGGCGTGGTTAGTGAGGCGTAGTTGGTGAGATGGCGGTCAGGCGACGGCCCGTACGATCGCCGCCGAGTTGAAGCCGCCGTGACCGCGGGCCAGGACCAGGGCCGTGCGGAGTCCGGCCTCGCGGGGCCGGTCGACGACCAGGTCGAGGGCGTAGTCCGGGGACGGGTTCACATGCACGGTCGGCGGGATCACCCCGTCGCGGATGGCCAGGAACGCGGTGGCCAGGTCCAGCGGCGCGGCACCCGAGTAGAGGCGGCCGGTCATGGTCTTCGGCGCGGTGACCGGGACGGCACCCGGGCCGAACACCGCGGTGATCGCGTCCGCCTCGATCCGGTCGAGCTCGGGGTCGGCCGCGGCATCGCAGAACACCACGTCCACCTCGTCGGCGCCCAACCCCGCGTCGTCCAGGGCGAGTTCGATCGCCCGGCGCAGGCCCGGCGGGCGCTCGCTGTCCGGGGCGGGGTCGAAGGTGGCGGCGTACCCGGCGATCTCGCCGTAGATCCGCGCACCGCGCGCACGCGCCGACTCCTCGGACTCCATGACGAGCAGCGCGCCGCCCTCGCCCGGCACATACCCGTCGGCCGCCCCGTCGAAGGGCAGATACGCCTGGCTGGGCTCGTCCCGGGTGGTCAGCCGCTGCGCGGCGAGCTGGGCGACCCAGCCCCACGGGCAGATCGAGGCGTCCACCGCGCCGGAGACCACGACCGCGGTCCCCTTGCGGATCTGCCGGCGGGCATGCGCCACCGCGTCCAGCCCGCCCGCCTGGTCGCTGACGACCACGCTGGTCGGGCCCTTCATGCCGTGCCGGATGGAGATCTGGCCGCTGTTGACGGCGTAGAACCAGGCGAACGACTGGTACGCGCTGACGTACTGGCTGCCCCGGCTCCACAGCGCCTGCAGCTCGCCCTGGCCGAACTCGAAACCGCCCGACGAACTCGCCGTGACCACACCCATGCTGGACTCGGGCAGGTCCGCCGGCCGGATCCCGGCGTCGGCGAGCGCCCAGTCGGCGGCAACCAGCGCCAGCCGGGTCATCCGGTCGGTCTGCGGCAGCAGCCGGCTCGGCAGATGCTCCTCGGCCGCGAAGCCGGGTATCTCACCGGCCAGCCTGGCCGGGTACTGCGCGGGGTCGAAGCGGGTGATCCGCCCGATGCCGCTCTTCCCGGCGAGCGTCGCCTCCCAGTAGTCCCGTACACCCAGGCCGTTGGGGGCCGTGACGCCGAGCCCCGTCACCACCACCGCGGTCATGCCATGCTCCTCTCGGGACGGGCGAGCACCATCGCGCTCTGGAATCCGCCGAACCCACTGCCCACCGTCAGCACCGCGTCGGTCAGCTGCTCACGGGCGGTGACCGGCACGTAGTCGAGGTCGCACTCCGGGTCGGGGGTGTGCAGGTTCGCCGTGGGCGGCACCACGTGGTGCTCCATGGCCAGCGCGGACGCGGCGATCTCGATCGAGCCGATCGCGCCCAGCGAGTGCCCCACCATCGACTTGATGGAGCTCACGGGGGTGCGGTAGGCGTGCTCGCCCAGGCTCTTCTTGAAGGCGGCCGTCTCGTGCCGGTCGTTCTGCTTGGTGCCGGAGCCATGGGCGTTGATGTAGTCGACCTGGTCCACGTTCATCCGCGCCTCGTCCAGCGCCACCGTGATGGCCTCCGCCATCTCCGCGCCGTCCGGCCTGAGTCCGGTCATGTGGTACGCGTTGCTGCGGGTGGCGTAGCCGGCGATCTCGGCGTAGATGTGCGCCCCGCGCCGCCGGGCGCTCTCCAGCTCCTCCAGCACGAACACCGCGCAGCCCTCGCCGAGCACGAACCCGTTGCGGGTGCCGTCGAAGGGGCGCGACGCCTGCTCGGGGTCCTCCCGGCGCGGGGTCGTCGCCTTGATGGCGTCGAAGCAGGCCATGGTGATCGGTGAGATCGGCGCGTCCGACGAACCGGCGACCATCACGTCGGCCGAGCCCTCGCGGATCAGCTCGACGGCGTAGCCGACCGAGTCGATACCGGAGGTGCAGCCCGTGGACACCACGGTGTTGGGGCCCTCCGCGCCGACCGTCCAGGCGACCTCGGCCGAGAAGGAGCTGGGGACGAAGTAGTTGTACAGATGCGGCACGGCGTACTCGTGGTCCACCAGGTGCAGCCGGCCGCCGTCACTGACGATCCGGTACTCCTCGTCCAGGCCCATAGTGGCGCCGACCGCGCTGCCGATGGTGACACCCACCCGGTGCGGCTCGTGGGCCGTGAGGTCGATGCCGCTGTCGGCGACCGCGCCGCGTGCCGCGACCACCGCGAACTGGGCGGCCCGGTCCATCCGGCGGACCTCCTGCGGGGTCAGTCCGTGCCGCTCCGCGTCGAAGTCCATCTCCGCCGCGACCTGCGAACGAAAGGGGCTCGGGTCGAAGAAGGTGATCCCGCGCGTCGCGGTACGGCCCTCGCTCAGCATGCTCCAGAAGGCGTCCTTGCCGACGCCGCCGGGCGCGAGGACCTCGATCCCGGTGATGACGACCCGACGACCGTCCCGACCTCCGCTCATCGGGACGCCTCCCAGTTGTAGAAGCGGGTGGCCATCGCATCGGCCGGGGACCGCCAGGTGGCGGGGTCGTACGCCTCGATGTAGGGCTTCAGGTCCTCGCTGATGCGCACGAAACGCTCGTCGGACTTGGCCTTCTCGATGAGCTCGCCGCCGTTGTCCGCGTCGAAGTCCTGCAAATGGAAATAGAGGCCCCGGTAGCGGAAGAGCTGACGGCGCCGGGTGCCCATCAGATGCGGCATCTCGGTCTCGTCGAACGCGCCGAACAACTTGGCGACATCGACCGCCGAGCCCGGTTCCATCCGGGCCACGATCAAGGTGCTGTGCATGAACTCTCTCCTTGGAAAAGGTGCGTGGGTCGTGGGGCGCGAAAGGGCTGGGCGCGAAAGGGAAGTGGAATTCCCGGTCGGGCCCGCGTCAGTCGATGCCCCGGCAGATGTGCGGGTGGTCGCTGTCGTTCTCGTCGTCCTCACCGGCCAGACGCCAGGCGGGCGGCTGGGGTGGGGGCGGGGGCGCGTCGAACTCGTCGTCCGGCGTCTCGAAGTACATGTGCGTCACACCTCCCTGGGGACCTTCAGTCCTTGATTTCGCAGATGGCCGCACCGGAGGTGAGAGAGGCGCCGACCGCGGCGGACAGGTCCTTGACCGTGCCGGACTTGTGCGCGTTGAGGGGCTGTTCCATCTTCATCGCTTCGAGTACGACGATCAGGTCGCCTTCCT
>JABFVM010000272.1 GCA_013362785.1 Streptomyces sp.
CGATGGCTGGCGGAGCGCGGGACACCGTACTTCACGGCTTCCCGCGCCCACGCGCCCGAGATCTACGACCGGCTGTGGGACGTCAAGCGGAAGCTGGCCCTCGGCCTGCCTCTGCGGGACAGCCACCACAACCCGATGATCTTCTTCAACCTGCCCTGACCACCGTCCGCTCGGACTCGCCCTCGACGGCCGTCCGGTCGGCGGGCTCGCCCGCGGGGCGCTGCCTCGGGATGAGCATGGCGACGGCGAAGGCCAGCAGGGCCGCTCCGGCGCCGATGGCCATGACGACCTTGAAGCCGTTCTCCGAGGGCAGGGCGTGACCGCCGAAGTCGGTGGTCATCTGGGCCAGGACGACGCCCGCGATGGCACTGGCGAAGGAGGTGCCGAGGGAACGCATCAGCGTGTTGAGGCTGTTCGCGGCCGCCGTCTCCGACTCGGGGACGGCACCCATGATCAGCGCGGGCAGCGCGCCGTAGGTGAAGCCGACGCCGGCGCCGATGACACAGGAGACCAGGATCAGATGCCAGACCTCGCTCATCAGCACGATGTTCAGCCCGTACCCGGCGGCCACGATCAGCGAGCCGATCAGCAGGGTGACCTTGGGCCCCTTGGCCTTGGTGACCCCGGCCGACACGGCGGACATGGCCATCATCACCAGGCCCTGCGGGGCCAGCACCAGGCCGACGGTGAGCATCGACCTGCCGAGACCGTACCCGGTCTGCTCCGGCAGCTGGAGCAACTGCGGCAGTACCAGCGACATCGCGAACATCGAGAACCCGAGCGCCACGGAGGCGAGATTGGTGAACAGCACCTGCGGCCGCGCGGTCGTCCGCAGATCCACCAGCGGCTGCCGCGACTTGAGCTCCCACCAGCCCCAGGCCAGCAGAACCATGACCGCACCGGCGCCCAGCCCCAGGGTCGTACCGCTGGTCCAGCCCCAGTCGGCGCCCTTCGAGACGGCCAGCAGCAGCGCGACCAGCCCGGCCGACAGGCCGAGCGAGCCGACCAGGTCGAAGCGACCGCCGGTCCGCGCCCTGGACGCCGGTACGACGGCCAGGACCAGCAGGAAGGCGACCACACCGAGGGCTGCCGAGGTCCAGAAGAGCAGGTGCCAGTCCCAGTTGTCCGCGATGAACGCGGCGGCGGGCAGCCCGAGCGCACCGCCGACACCGAGCGAGGCGCTCATCAGGGCGGTGGATCCGGCGAGCCGGTCGGCGGGCAGCTCGTCCCGCAGGATGCTGATGCCGAGCGGGACGACCGCGGCGGCCAGCCCCTGCAGCGTCCGCCCGACGATCATCGGCACCAGCGACTCGGCCAGCGCGCAGACCACGGAGCCCGTCACCAGCAGGGCGATGCTCCCCAGCAGCATCCGCCGCTTGCCGTACATGTCACCGAGCCGCCCGACGACCGGCGTGGCCACGGCCGCGGCCAGCAGGGTCGCCGTGACCGCCCAGGCGGTGTCGGACGCGGAGGCGTCCAGGAGTTTCGGCAGCTCCGGGACGATCGGGATGACCAGCGTCTGCATCAGCGAGACGACGATCCCGGCGAGCGCCAGTACCGCGACGACGGCGTTCGGCGCGGCGGGTTTCCTCTCCGTGCCGGTGGGTCGGGTGAGTGCGTGGGACATGGCAGGGCCTCCATCAGGGCGTGGGTCCACAGGGGAGTGGGGGTGGGAGTGGGGGTGGGAGTGGGGAGTGGGGAGTGGGGTGAGTGAGTTGAATGGGTGGGCTGGGCAAGGTGAGGTGGGCCGGGCGATGCGCTCAGCGGGGCCCGGGCGGGTACGGCAGCTCGGCGACGACCTCGAACCCGCCCTCGGGCCGCGGCCCCGTACGGATCCGGCCCCCGACGGACCGCGCACGCTCACGCATCCCGATGAGCCCGTAACCCCCGCGGGTGGAACCCCCGCTGGTGGAACTCCCGCTGGTGGAACCCCCATTGGCGGAAAGGGAGTTGGCAGGCATCCCGACCCGCCGCCGCGCCCGGCCGTCATCGCTGACGGCCAGCACCAGCCGTTCGTCGCCGTACGACAGCCGCACCCGCGCCTCGCGGTCCCCGGCGTGCTTGGTGACGTTGGTCAGGGCCTCCTGCACGATCCGGTACGCCGTGAGATCCGCACCGGCGGACAACGGCCGTGGCTCGCCCTCCGTCGTGACGGTCACCCGGAGCCCGGCGCCCTCGAAGGAGCTCACGAGCTCGGGGAACCGGTCGAGCCCGGGAGTGTTGCCCGGCCGGTCGTCGGGTTCGTCGGCGTCGTCGGGTTCGTCGGCGTGGTGCCGCAGCAGCCCCACGGTGGCCTTGAGCTCACGCAGGGCCGAGTCGGTCGTACCGGCCAGCTCGCCGGTGATCCGCCCGGCCTCCCCCGGCCGCCCGGGCAGCAGCCGGGACACGGCGGTGGCTTGGAGCTTGGCCAGGACGAGGTGGTGGGCAGCAGCAGCCAGGCGGCGGGGCCGAGCAGCTTGACGGAGAGGGGTTCGTCGTACGGGACCCCGGCCAGCGCCACCCCGGGCCACCAGGCCGGTCCGGGGTCGTACCCCGGCAGCGTGACGACGACACCGGGAAGAGAACAGCCGAACACCGCGAGGGCGACGCCCACGTCGACGACACGGGGGTGCAGGCGCAGCCGCCGCTGCACGGAGCCGATGAGAGGAGGGGCAAGGAGAGGGACCAGGTGTGGGGCCATGTGAGGGGCCATGAGAAGGGTTTCCTGTCGGATGCCGTGACGGCAACGCCCTCAAGGAGCGCGGGGCAGCATCGATCTGTACGACCTACGCAATCGATCTGTACGACCTACGAATCGAAAGTGACGACGACCTTCTCCGCCGCCCCCGGCGTCATGGCCAGCCCGAACGCCCGCTCCACCTCACCGAACGGCACCCGGTGGCTGATCAGCCTCGCGAACCGCTCATGGTGCTCGGCGAGCTCGGCGGTCACCTCGAAGATCTCGGTCGGATACCCCTGGGACGCGATCAGCGTGAGCTCGCTGCGCAGCATCCCCCCGAGATCGATCGCATCGGACTTCTTCTGTACGGCGACCATGACCATCCTGGCCCCCCACTTCGCGGAGTCGACCGCGGCCTGGAAGACGGCAGGCGCACCGGCGGCGTCGACGTAGATGTCCGTGCCGGCCCGAGGCTGCCCGAGCGCGTTGGCGGCCGGGCCGTGCAGTTCGGTGAGCCGCTCGGTGACGTCCTCCTCGGCCGAGTTGATCACCGCGTCGGCCCCAACGGCCAGCGCGGTCTCCAGCCGTTCCGGTATGACGTCGGCGACCACCACATGCTCGACCCCGCGCAGCTTCAGCCAGATCGTGGCACCCAGCCCGATGGGCCCGGCCCCGAAGACGACGACCTTGTCGCCGGGCTTGGCCTCGGAACGGTTGACGCAGTGCCGCGCGACGGCCATCGGCTCGTTGAGGGCGGCGACGTCGAAGGGCAGATGGTCAGGGAAGACGGCCAGATTTCTGCCTGTCTCCGCCTCCTCGATGAGCAGGTACTCGCTCATCGCCCCGTGCGCACCACCGCACCCGATGATCCCGGAGGGCACGCCCTGAGGGTTGACGACCACCCGGTCGCCCACCTTCAGCCCGCTGACCTCGGCACCGACCTCCACGATCTCCCCGGCGGGCTCATGCCCCAGGGGGAGGGAGCGCATCGAGCCCTCGGCGCCGACGGGTGTGCCGCCCAGGTGCAGGAAGAACGTGTCGGTGCCGCAGATGCCGCAGGCGCGGATCCGGACCAGGGCGTCCCTGGGGCCGGGGGTGGGGCGCTGGACGTCGACTACGTCGATCTCGTTCTTGGCGCCGGTCCTGACGGACTTCATCGTGGCCATGAGCTGGGCCTCTCTCGTGAGGTGCGGTGATCTGAGGTGAGGTGAGGGGAGGAGAGATCTGGTGATCCGAGGGGGCGATGTTCACGGGCGCAGTCGGTGTCGCCGGGCCCGGCGGCGGACAAGGGGGGAGTCGTCCCGCCGCCGGGCCGGTGACCGCGCCGGTCCCCGTCCCCACGGGGCCCGGCGCGAGGGGGCCGTCCTCCGCTCAAGGCGGCCCCGGTCTGCGCCGTGCTCTTCACTTGCTCTTTGTTGCTTAACTTAGGCAAGCATAAATGGGTTACTTAAGTCAAGCAAGCATTTGCGGTACGGTGTGCGCCATGGCCGCACCCGCATCCGAAGCAGCGTCGCCCGTCCCGACGGACATCGTGGAGATCGAGAAGTGCCTGACCCGCGTCGCCTATCTGGCGGGCCGGGCGAGACAGCACGAGTACCTGATGACCCTGGCCGGTCTGAGCCTGGACCGGGCCGCCGTGACGATCCTGCGCCGTCTCGACGAGACCGAGCCGATGCGGCCCGGTGTGCTGGCGGGCCTGCTGGCGGTGGAGGCGTCCCATGTCACGCGTCAGGTGCAGAGGTTGGAGCGGGGCGGCTATGTCGTCAGGGCCGCCGACCCGCACGACCGGCGGGCCCAGCGCATCGAGCTCACCGACGCGGGGAGGGCGGCCGTGGAACGTATCCGGGAGGCCAGTCGCGTCGGCATGTGCATGGCCCTGGCCGACTGGTCCGACGAGGACCTGCACCGGCTGGCCGGGCTCTTCCACCGCCTGGTCGACGACTTCATCACCCGCGCGGAGATCCCGGCCGACCTCGGCCCGACCGCCTGACGATCACCTGCCGCACAGCGCACCCCCTCGCACCCCCGCACCCCCCATACGGCCCCACGCCCGACCCCAAGCCCGACCCCCCGCCCGGCCCCACACGAAGGGTGTCGCCATGACCGCGAAGCTCTCGAACCTCCTGGAGAAACCCTCGCCGCCGCGCGGGGACGGACAGCGGGTGCTGGTCGTCGCCGGTGATCCGGGAGACAGCGAACTGCTCAGCACCACCCTGGAATTGGCCGGGTACCGGGTCGGCACGGCCGGTACCGGTGCCGAGGGGGTGACCCGGCTGACCGAGCACGGCTTCGACCTGGCGGTGTGGGACGCCGTACTCCTGCCTCACCTCACCCGGTTGCCCCCGGCCCCGCTGCTCTTCCTCGCCACCTGCGACTCGCTGCACCGTCTCGTCCCCGAACTCGGCCCGGGCGAGCAGGACTACGTCACCAAGCCGCTGCGTATCGCCGAGGTCCTCGCCAGGGTCGACGTCCTGCTGCGCCGCCGGGGTCCGGAACGGCAGCCGGGCGGCCGGCCGCACTACGGCGACCTGGTCCTGGACGACGCCGCCTGCCGGGCCCGGCGCGGCACCCGGGTCCTCGACCTGACGCCCGCCGAGTACCGCCTGCTGCGCCATCTGCTCGTCAACGCCGGGTGTGTGCTGTCGAAGGAGCAGATCGGCAGCCATGTCTGGGGGGACTTCCGGGCCAACGAGGCGATCGAGAAGCTGGTCTCGCGGCTGCGTCGCAAGGTGGACAGCGATCCGGGGGAGCCGGCGCTGATCCATACGCGTCGGGGTTTCGGGTACTGGCTCGGCCGCGCGGGCTGACGTGTCGCGTCGCGTTGCGGGGCGGGTGAGCGGCGGCGAGACTGCTGTGAGCGTTGGCGGAGCGAGAGGCGGGAGTTCTCAGGCGTGGGCGAATACGTGGAGCTGCCAGGGGTGCGGACGTGGTACGACGCCGAGGGCGACGGCGATCCCCTGCTCCTGCTGCACGGCGGGTTCTGCACCAACGAGACCTGGCAGGCACAGCGCGCAGACCTGGCCGCGAAGTACCGCGTGCTGCTCCCCGAGCGCCGGGCGCACGGGCGTACGCCCGATGTCGCGGGGCCGTTGTCCTACCAGGACATGGCCGACGACACCGTCGCCTTCATCGAGACGGTCGTCGGCGGGCCCGCGCATCTCGTCGGGTGGAGCGACGGCGGGATCGTCGCCCTGCTGGTCGCCCTCGCCCGGCCCGACCTGGTCCGCAAGGTCGTCGCCATGGGGGCCAACTTCCGTCCGAGCCCGGAGTGCCTGGCGAGTCCGGTGATGTTCACGGAGATGGATCCCGACAGTCCCGATCTGGCGCCCTTCCGTGAGGTCTACGCTGCCGTGTCGCCCGACGGCGGGGACCACTGGCCGGTCGTCGTGGGCAAGATGGCGGAGATGATCACCACGCAGCCGGATCTCACCACCGAGGACCTGGCCCGTATCACCGCGCCCACGCTCGTCCTCGTCGGCGACGACGACCTGATGACGCTGGAGCACACCATCGCCCTGTACCGCGCGATCCCCGGCTCCGAACTGGCCGTCGTCCCCGGCACCTCGCACGCGCTGCCACTGGAGAAGCCCGCCCAGGTCAACCGGATCGTCCTCGACTTCCTGGACAACGAGCCGATCCCGACGATGCTGCCGATCCGGCGACGGGAGGAGAGCTCTCAGGCCTTCAGGCCCTGATTCCGCGCACCGCCCATGCCCGTGCCGTGAGCCGGATCGAACCGTCCGGTGCGGTGGGGACCCTCGTGCGCAGGGTGTCGCGGAGGCGGTCGCGGGCGGGTGGGGCGAGGGAGGCGACGTAGCCCGGGGCGGGGCCCTGGCCGGACAGGAACGGGTCCCACAGGTCGGCGAAGTCCGTGAAGTGGGTCGGTGCGTCGATCGGGGTCGTCGATACGGCGGTGAGGCCGGCGTCCGTCCACAGGCTGTGGAGAGATTCGGGGCGGCAGTCCGGGAAGCGGCGGCCCTCGTCCAGGGCCGTGGCGGCCGGGTCCGTCGCGGTGGCCGCGTCCCAGAAATGGCGCAGGAGGCCCATGCCGGCGCCGTAGTCCCACACGTACGCGGCGACGAGGCCGCCCGGGCGGACGGCGCGGATCAACTCCCGTACGGCCAGGGCGGGTTCGGGGATGAAGTTCAGGGTCAGTCCGCTCACCGCCACGTCGAAGACGCCGTCTCGGACTGGCAGTGCACAGGCGTCCGCCACGACGAAGCGCGGCGGGTGCGGGACGGGCGTCTTGGTGCGGGCGGTGGCCTTGCTCACGAACTCCTCGGCGCGGGTGGCGGCCGGCCTCACGAACTCCTCGGCGCGGGTGGCGGCCGTGCTCACGAAGTCCGTCGAGCGGTCGCAGCCCACCAGCCGCCCCGGGCCGCACCGCTCCGTCACCACCGACGACAGCGCACCCGTGCCGCACCCCACGTCCAGCCAGCGCAGACCGTCCGCGCGGTCGAGCCACGCGAGGAACTCGTGCGCGACGATCCGGCTCCACCGGCCCATGTACCGCTCGTAGGCCGATCCCGACGTCCATCTGTCGACCTGTTGCTCCGCCATGCCCTCAACGATCCTCCATCCCTCGCCCCGCCTCTCCGTCCTGGATCGGACTCGCCGACACACATCGGCATCCGGAGCCGCTACCAAAGACGCACAGCGAGCGACGATCGGCCGACGCGCCGGGTGCCGTCCCCGCCCGACCATGGACACGTCCGGCGTACGGGAGGAGCGGGAACATGGTGGACCTGCGGATCGGGGCGGTCGTATCGGCGCTGGTGGTGGTGGCGGTGGCCGGTGGAGCCTGGGCAGCCGCTCCCCCGACGTCGGCGTCGGCGTCTGCGTCTGCATCGACGCACGGCGGGGGGCCTGCCGCGCAGCGGCTGTATGTGGCGCCCTGGGGGAGTGACGGGTGGCCGGGCACCTTCGAGCGGCCGTTCGCCACGCCGGGTCGGGCGCAGCAGGCCGTGCGGGCCAGGACGGGGGCCATGACCTCGGACATCGTGGTGAATCTGCGGGGCGGGACGTATCGGCTGAGCGCTCCGTTGCGGATGTCGGAGGCGGGCGGGGACTCGGGGCGCGGCGGGCATCGGGTGGTCTACCGGGCGTACGGCTACGGCACCGCGCGGCAGGAGCCGGTCACCCTCAGCGGTGGCCGGGAGGTGCGGGGGTGGCGGCCCGATCCGGGGCGGCGGGGGGTGTGGCGGGCGGACGTCGGGGCGCTCGACACACGGCAGTTGTACGTCGGGGGGAGGCGGGCCGCGCGGGCGAGTCAGGGCGACGGCATCCCCGGCAGGCTGAAGGTGACGTCCGGCGGCCTGACCACCACCAGTGCCGTGCCCCGTGGCTGGCGTATGCCCGAGGACATCGAGCTGCGGTTCCGGTTCGACTACGTCGAGGGCCGGTGCGGTGTAGCGGGGGTCTCCCGTGGGCCGGGCGATCTGACGACGATCCGGATGGACGAGCCGTGCTGGCGGCTGGCCCGTGACATGTACGGGGCGGAGCTGCTGGCCATGCCGTCCGACGTCGAGAACTCGCCCAGTTTCCTTGAGAAGCCGGGGAGTTGGTATCTCGACCGTTCCCGGCCGGGGCGGCATCAGCTGCTGTACCGGCCCAGGGCGGGGGAGGACATGAGGCGGGCGCAGGTGACGGCGCCGGTGCTGGAGACGCTGGTCAGCGGTGCGGGCAGCCCCGGACGGCCGGTGCACGACATCGCCTTCGAGGGGCTGACGTTCGCGCATGCCGGGTGGCTGGCGCCGAGCGAGCCCGCCGGGTTCGCCGCCGCCTGGAGCATGTACCTGCGGCCGGGGAAAGGGGATGAGCCGCGGCTGCTCACCGTGCCGGGGAACGTCGCCTTCCGGACCGCCGAGCGCATCACCTTCCGGGGCAACCGGTTCGTCCATCTCGGCGCGCAGGGACTGGAGTTCTCCGAGAACAGCTCGCACAACACGGTCGACGGCAACGTCTTCACCGACATCTCCGACGGCGGTGTCGTACTCGGCGTGCTGCCGCCGGACACCAAGGGCAGCAACCGGGGCAACCGCATCACCAACAACTGGATCCACCACATCGCGGCGGACCACCACGCGGCCTCCGGCATCTGGGACACCGGCGGCCGTGAGACGACCATCGCGCACAACCAGGTCGACCACGTGCCCTACACCGGCATCCTCTCCGGCCCCAGCGAAGACCTGCGCGGCCTGATGCGCGGCAACCGCATCGTCGGCAACCGGGTCTTCGCCACCAACCGCCTCCTGGCCGACGGCGGCGGCATCTATCTGCGGGGCGAGCAGGGCACCTCGCACAAGGACGGCGCGGTCGTCAGCGGCAACGCGGTGACGGGCAGCGCGTACGGCGAGTGGAACGTCGGCATCTACACCGACGACAGCAGCAACTGGATCACCGTGCGGGACAACGCCGTCCACAGCTACCGCGCCTCGATCGGCGGGTGCAGCGAGGAGTGGGGCGACCGGCCCGTCCGGAACATCCGCTACCGCGGCAACTTCTGGGACGACGCCGTACCCGACTGGCTGCCCCGCCGGGACTACCCCGGAGGCTGGCCGCCCGCCCCGGACTGCGGCGACCCGCACGACCTGGAGTTCAAGGACAACACACGGCTCACCCCGGCCGACCCCGCCGCGGACTGCGCGGCCCGCCCGGCGTGCGCCGCGATCGTGGACCGGGCGGGGCCGGAGCCGTCGTACCGGCGGGGGCTGGGCCTGGCGCCGTGACGGGGCGGCGACAGCGGGCGGCCGGGAGTGAGCCGATGTGGGCCACTCCCCGCCGCCCGTCCCAGATCCCGTCCGCGTCAGCCGGCGTTCTTGCCGAGCAGCTTGTTCATCTCCTTGATCTCGGCGGTCTGGGCGGTGATGACGGCGTCGGCGAGCTCGGTCGCGGGGCCGTACCGACCCTTCGTCTTCTCACCGGTGGCCATCTCCACCGCGCCCTCGTGGTGCTCGATCATCATGGTCAGGAACATGGTGTCGAAGTCCTTGCCGGACGCCTTCGACAGCTTGTCCATGTCCTTCTGGTCCATCATTCCGGCCATGTCCGACCCGCCACCGGACGAGTGACCGCCGGAGTGGTCCATGCCGGGCATCGCCGAGGGCACGTCCTCGCCCCAGGTCTTCAGCCACCCGGACATCGTCTCGATCTCCGGGTCCTGCGCCTTCTGGATACGCGAGGCGAGGTCCTTCACCTCGGCCGACGAGGCTCGGTCGGCGGCCAGTTCCGCCATCTGCACGGCCTGCCGGTGGTGCGGGATCATGCCCTGCGCGAAGGTGACGTCCTGGTCGTTGTGGGCGCCGGCCGAGGCCTCGGCGCTCGACGTGGCCGACTCCTTGGCGGCGGAGCCGGAGTCGCCGCTGTCACCGCCGCAGGCGGCGAGGACGAGGGCGGCGGTGGCGGCCGTCGCGGCCAGGGCGGCGCGACGGACCAGGGTACGAGTGCTGGTACGAGTGCTGGTCTTACCGGTCATGCTGGGAACTCCTGCGGTGTACGTGTGTCGCCGCGCCCCCGGGAGGGCGTGGCACGGGCATGGCTGAGTGCCGTACGCCCCGGCGTTGGAGCAGGGGGGACGGCTCGGCCTTGTCCTAGGTCCGCAGGATCTGCAGTTCGGCCAGTGAGGGAGGCGCGCGGCCGCCCTCGGGTGCGGCGGCCACGGAACGGCCGTCGAGGTCGCCGGAGACGGCACCGCCGGCCGGGTCGGGCAGCAGGGCCGGCAGTGCGGGCCCCGCGCCGACGGCGCCGGAGGCACAGGTCGGGTCGGCGTGCTGTGCGTGCCCGCCGCCCGTGGTGCCGCCGTGGCAGACGGATTCATCGGTCGTGACCGGCATGTGCGCGGCCGTCATGGCACGCGCGTGGGGGTGGTGGGCGGAGGCCGCCGCGACCGTGTTGCCGGGTCCGAGCCCGTGCATCGCGAACAGTCCGGCGAGCAGCCCGAGCAGCAGAAGCACGCGCCACGGCCCCGTCAGCGGGAGCCGCAGCGCACGGCGGTGCTGTGCACGGGCGCTCACGCCCTCATCGTACGGATGCCACCCGCGACCGGTTCACCAGGCCACGGGGAGCGCGTGCAGGCCGTGGATCACGGCGTCGTGCTT
>JABFVM010000359.1 GCA_013362785.1 Streptomyces sp.
TTCGGGACGAAGAGGTCGTGGGTTCAAATCCCGCCACCCCGACAGTGAAGTACCAGGTCAGGGGCCTGATCCGCTTAGCGGGTCGGGCCCCTGAGCTGTTGTGGGGGGTCACGCAGCATGACGGTGCGGACAGCGAGCTTCCGGTGACACCCCCTCGGGGGCCGGTGAGGCCGCATGCCGATGTACCCCCTGCTCGTGGCTGAGGTCGCGCTGCCGGCATCGACAGGGCCACCGGCCGACACTTTGCACCTGTGACCATCCTGTGGATGTGTCGTAACGGATGCCATGACGGTGAAGAAAATACATTCCCTAGAAAGCAAAAAAAAAGGGGGGCGAGGGGGATGTCGACCTATCCAGACCAATACCGCCCTCACCCCCTGGCGCCGCGCGCAGGAAGGTTCAACCGCGAAAATCGCCGAATTACTTGCCGAGCTCCGTGTCGAGGTTCTCGAAGGAGTCCGCCGCCTTCTCCAGGTACTGCGCCAGGCCGTCGAGGCCCTCGTTGGTCTTCGACATGCCCTGCTTGAACTCCTCGAAGTCGTGGCCGAACTTCTTCGAGGCCTGCCGGGTGACGAAGCCGTTCTCAAGCAGGCTGTCGATGTAGGACTTCAGGTCCTGGAGCTTCTCCTCGATGCGCTCCTTCTCGCGGTTCATCTTCTTCGCGGCGGCCCGCATGTCCTCATATGTGACATCGAGGTCCTTAGCCATGGCGATCCCCTTTCTCCATTGACGACCGCGAGGTCCCCCTCCCGGCATACGCATGGCGCGCACCGGTTCGGCACACGCCGCTCGGCATCCTAGTTGCCAGCCCTCATGGGTTTACAAAAGTGCCGCCCCGACGGTCACTGAATCTCCTTAAGTTGGCGGGTTGTTGGGGCATTCTGAAACCGCACTGCCGAGTTGGCGGGACGATATTCTTCCCTCGTAGAGAGGCATTTCGAGGAGGAGACAAGTGCGTTTGAAGCTGACGGTCGTCGACCCCCATGTGAACGCCAGCAAAGATCTCGTCCTCGATGCCGACCCGGAGACCCGTATCGACGCCGTCGCCCGAGAACTGGCTGCTCGGGTGAGGGGCGGAGGCGGAGGTGGGGGCCGAGGGAGGGGTGGACCCGGGTCCTTCGGCGCGCAGCCCGGTCCCGTGCTCTACCTCGACAACCATCAGGTGGACCCCGCCCACACCGTCACCAGCTCCCCGTTGCGCGACGGCGCGGTGGTGAGCCTGGACGATCCCTCCGGCACGCTGCCCGGCGAACAGCCCGGTCTCATCGAGATCCGGGTGGCCGGCGGGCCCGACGCGGGCGCCGTGTACCGGCTCGGCGTCGGCCGGTACGACATAGGCTCCGGCCCGAACTGCCAACTGGTCATCGATGACCCGGAGTTCCCCGCGCGCGCCCTGACGCTCTACGTGGTCTCCGCGGACGACCTCCGCCTGACCGTGCACGACGGAAGGCAGCCGAGCGGACAGACGAGCGGGCAGCCGGGCCGGCCGGGTGCGGCGCCTCATGGCCAGGAGCCCAAGCTCGAAGTGCGCGTCGACGGCAAGCCGCTCGAAGGGCAGCAGCTGCGCGTCGATTCCCAGCTCGCCATCGGCAACACCCTGCTCGACGTGGCCCACTACACGCCCCCGGACGCGGCCCTCAAGTGGTCCGACGACGGCTCCGGGCTCGACTACAACCGCCCGCCGCGGCTGCGCCCGCCGGAGCGCACCACCAAGTTCCGGCTGCCGGCGCCGCCGAAGGAGTTCGAGGCCCGGCCGCTGCCCTGGCTGATGGCGCTGTCCCCGCTCGCCATGGCCGTCACCATGGCGTTGGTGATGGGGCGCATGACGTACCTGCTGATCGCGCTCTTCAGCCCGCTGATCATGATCGGCAACTACTTCTGGGACAAGAAGCACGGCCGCAAGTCCCACGCCAAGCAGGTCAAGGAGTACGAGGAGCACAAGGCCAGGATCGAGCGCGACGCGCAGGAGGCGCTGGTCCTGGAACGCGGCGACCGCCGCCTCGACCACCCGGACCCCGGCACCATCTGGGCCAACGCCACCGGCCCCCGCACCCGTCTGTGGGAGCGCCGCCGCAGCGACGCCGACCACCTGCTGCTGCGGGTGGGCACCGGCCGGCTGCCCTCCGCCGTCGTCCTCGACGACCCCGAGCAGGACGACCACCGCCGCCAGGTCACCTGGGACATCGCCGACACCCCCGTCGCCCTGCATCTGGGCCGGCTCGGCGTGATCGGCTTCGCGGGTCCCGACGACACCGCGCGCAGCCTGGCGCGGTGGACGGTGGCGCAGGCGGCCGCTCTGCACAGCCCGCTGGACGTGCAGTTCTACGTGCTCACCGAGGTGAACGCGCAGGCCGGCTGGGACTGGGTCCGCTGGCTGCCGCATGCCCGTCCGACGGCGCAGGACGCCAACGTCCTCATCGGGAACGACGCCGAGACCGTCGGCGCCCGGATCGGCGAACTCACCCAGATCCTTGAGGCCAGACAGAAGGCCGCCCAGGAGAACCGCGGTCAGATGGGCTTCTCCGACCCCGACATCGTCGTCGTCTGGGACGGCTCGCGTCGGCTGCGCTCGATGCCCGGCGTCGTACGGCTGCTGCAGGAAGGCCCGGCCGTATCGATGTACGCGATCTGCCTGGACGCCGAGGAGCGCTTCCTGCCGGGCGAGTGCAAGGGCGTCGTGATCGCGGAGCCGCGCACCGCCCGGCACGCCCGGCACGAGCAGAAGGCCGGCGGCGGCGCGAGCGACGCTCTCGAAGCGCTGCGGCAGGCCGCCGAGGCGGAGGAGCGGAAGAAGGCGGCGGCGGAGGGCGGCCGGTCGCGCCGTAAGGGGAAGGGGAAGGGGAGGCAGAAGAAGGCGGCCGTGCCCGCCGAATCGGCGCTGACCAACACCGCCGCCGTCATGCTCTCCCTCGACAACCAGAGCGGCACCGACACGCCCGTGGCGCCGACGGCCCCGGACCAGGTCGATCCCTCCGTGCTGCGGCTGCGGGTGCAGCAGGAGGGCAACGACAAGATCCTGGGCGTACGGCCCGACTTCGTCCCGCCGGCCTGGTGTGCCCGGGTGGCCCGGGCGCTCGCCCCGCTGCGCGACATCAGCGGTGAGGCGTCGGACAGCGCGTTGCCGGACGCCAGCCGGCTCCTCGACGTCATCGGGATGGAGCCGCCGACGGCCGGCGCGGTGGTCGCCCGCTGGCAGACCGGCGGGCAGTCCACGCTGGCGGTGGTCGGTGAGTCGTACGACGGGCCGTTCGGCATCGACATCCGCAAGGACGGGCCGCACGGCCTCATCGCGGGTACGACGGGTTCCGGCAAGTCCGAGCTGCTGCAGACGATCGTCGCCGCGCTCGCCGTGGCGAACACGCCGGAGAACATGACCTTCGTGCTCGTCGACTACAAGGGCGGCAGCGCGTTCAAGGACTGCGTCCACCTGCCGCACACCGTCGGCATGGTCACCGACCTCGACGCCCACCTCGTCGAGCGCGCCCTGGAGTCGCTCGGCGCCGAGCTGCACCGCCGTGAGCACATGCTGGCCCAGGTCGGGGCGAAGGACATCGAGGACTACCAGGACCTGGTGCGGCGTAATCCGGGGATGGCGCCGCTGCCCCGGCTGCTGCTGGTCATCGACGAGTTCGCGTCCATGGTCCGCGACCTGCCGGACTTCGTCACCGGCCTGGTCAACATCGCGCAGCGCGGCCGTTCCCTCGGCATCCACCTGATGCTGGCCACCCAGCGGCCGTCCGGCGTGGTCTCGCCGGAGATCCGGGCCAACACCAACCTCCGTATCGCCCTGCGGGTCACCGACGGCGGCGAGTCGACGGACGTTATCGACTCGCCCGAGGCCGGCAACATCTCCAAGAACACCCCGGGCCGCGCCTATGTGCGCACCGGTGCGGCCTCCCTCATCCCCTTCCAGTCCGGCCGGGTCGGCGGGCGTCGCCCCGGCACCGTGGACCCGATGGCCGTCGCCCCGTGGACCGGGGAGCTGGACTGGGCCGGCCTGGGCCGTGCGGCGCTGGCGAAGCCCGCGGCCGCGAAGAGCGAGGAAGAGGAGATCACCGACTTGAAGGTGCTGGTCGACGCCGTCCGGGAGGCCAACGCGCACCTGCGGATCCCGCAGCAGCACAGCCCGTGGCTGCCGGCCCTCGCGGAGACCCTGCTGCCGCAGGACCTGCCGCCGGTGCAGGGTCTGGGAGCACTGCCGGCGGCGGCGTACGGCATCGAGGACCTGCCGTCGAGCCAGGCTCGTCGCGCGGTCGCGGTCGACTTCGCCACCTTCGGCCACCTGCTCATCGCGGGTGCGCCGCGCAGCGGCCGCTCCCAGGTGCTGCGGACGATCGCGGGCTCCCTGGCCCGCACCCTCTCCTGCGCCGACGTCCACCTGTACGGCATCGACTGCGGCAACGGCGCGCTGAACGCGCTGTCCAGGCTGCCGCACTGCGGCGCGGTGGTGGGCCGCAGCCAGAGCGAGCGGGCCGTCCGTCTGGTCCGCCGGCTGTCGGCGGAGGCGGGCAGGCGGCAGGAACTGCTTGCCCAGTACGGCTTCGCGGACATCGGCGAGCAGCGCGCCGGGACGGCGGAGGGCGGGCGGCTGCCGCACATCGTGCTACTGCTCGACCGCTGGGAGGGCTGGGTCTCCTCCCTCGGCGAGCTGGAACACGGCGAGCTGACCGACGAGTTGCTGACCTTGATGCGCGAAGGCGCGAGCGTCGGTATCCACTTGGTGATCACGGGCGACAGGCAGCTGCTGACCGGCCGGATCTCCTCGCTGACGGAGGACAAGTTCGGCCTGCGCCTCGCGGACCGTACCGACTTCTCGATGCTGGGCATCAACAGCCGCAAGGTGCCGGACGAGATCCCGCCGGGTCGCGCGTTCCGCAACGAGACGGGTACGGAGATCCAGTTCGCGCTGCTGAGCGAGGACGCCACCGGGCAGGGCCAGAACGCGGCCCTCGTGGCCATCGGAGAGTGGGCTGCCCAGCGGGATGCGGCGGTACCGCGGGCCCTGCGGCCGTTCCGGGTGGACTCGCTGCCCAGTCGCATCACCTTCAACGAGGCGTGGCAGCACGCCGATCCGGCGGCTTCCGCCTCGCGGCTGTGGGGCCTGGTGGGTGTCGGCGGCGACGACCTGACGGCCTTCGGTCCGGACCTGGCGCAGGGCGTGCCGGGTTTTGTGATCGCGGGCCCGGCGAAGTCGGGGCGCTCGACCGTGCTGATGAACCTGGCCGCCACGTTTGTGGGCCGCCGCGCCGCCCGCCTGGTCATCGCCGCCCCGCGGACCTCCCCGCTGCGTGAACTGCGGGGCCACAAGGGTGTGCTGGCCGTCTTCACCGGCAGCGACATCGAGGAGGACGAGCTGAAGGAGGCCGTGGCGACGGCGTCCGTGGAGCGTCCGATCGTCGTCCTGATCGACGACGGCGAGCTGCTGGAGGACTGCGACGCGGAGGACGAGTTCAAGAGGCTGATCTCGACGGGCGCCGACCGCGGTATCGGCGTCGTCATCGCCGGCGACGAGGACGACGTCTGCTCGGGCTTCAGCGGCTGGCAGGTCGACCTGAAGAAGTCCAGGCGCGGCCTGTTGCTGTCCCCGCAGGACACGTCGAGCGGCGAACTGATCGGCGTACGCCTGAGCCGGAGCGCGGTGGGCGGCCCGGTGACGCCGGGCAAGGGTCTGCTGCATCTGGGGGGCGGGGAGGCGTTCACGGTGACGGTGCCGATGGGCTGAGGACTCACGATCGAGCGTTACGTCCCATACAGGATCAATCAACGGGGAGGCCGAGCGGGTTGGGTAACAGCGACCTGATCGTCGACTACGACGAGCTCAACACGATGAAGAGCCACTTCAGCAAGCTCAGCAAGGAGTTCAACAACTGCGGGGCGAACCAAGGGGCAATGGCGGACGCTTACGGCCATCACAGGATCATCAGCGCCATGGAGGAGTTCTCCGACAACTGGGATGACCATCGCAAAGAACTCATGGAGCAGATGAAGGGCACGGAAGATCACGTGAGGAAGGTCATCCGGGGCTTCGAGAAGATCGACAGCGAGTAGGGGCGAGAGACACATGGGCAACCGACCAGTCGATTGGACCCCTATCTCCGAGGGAGACCCGACGCCGGGCGACCCCTATGACGTCCGCGAGGAGGCACGCCGCCTTCAGAACATCGCCTCCACCATCAAGGATCAAGCGCGACTGCTCCGCCAGGCCGGCCAGAATCAGAACCTCAAGGGCAAGTACGCCGACAAGCTCAGGGACGGCGCCGACGACCTCGCGGACAAGCTCAGCAAGGTCGAGGGCAGATACACCAAGGTGAGCGGCCTGCTGCGCGAATGGGCCAAGGAACTGGAATACGCGCAGGAGGAGACACGCAAGGCGCTCAGCCAGGCCAAGGCCGACGAGAAGGACGAGGACCGGGTAGACGAGGCCAAGGGCCGCATGGCAGATGCGGTGGGCCATTACCTGCGACTCGGCAACAAAATCGCCGGTCAGATCGAGGACGCACTCGATGACGACATCGAGGACAGCCTCTGGGACGACGCCGTCGGTTGGGTGAAGGAGCATTCCGAGGGATTCAAGCTGTTCCTCGACATCCTCGGATGGATCGGAACGGCACTCGCCATCGTGGCGATGTTCATCCCCGGATTGAACATCCTGGTCGGCATCGGCCTCGCCATCGGCCTTGCGGTTGTCGCCGGTCGAATGATGCTGGTGGCCGCCGGGAAGGCAAGCTGGATGGACGTGGCGTTCGACTGCATTGGTCTGGTCACGTTCGCCGCCGGTGGGCTCGCGGTGAAAGGTCTGAAGGCAGCGAGTTCGAGCGCGCGTGCCGCGGCCACGACGAGCCGCACGGCGGGTCTCAAGGAAGGTCTCGCCGCTACCAAGGGCATGCGCAACCAGCTCGCCAACGCGCTCGCCGGCGCCGGGGACGACGCCACGAAGGCAGCCGTACGGTCGGAGATGAACACCCTGCGGAAGCTGATCTCCCGCGACGCCGGAAAGGTTGCGGGCGACGGTGCCGATATCGGCGCGCTCGGCAAGGTCCTGAACCAGGGTGACGACGAAGCCATCGGCATGCTCCAGGGGCTCCGATCGAACGCCGCAGCGCACGGGGATGCCGTGTCAGGAGCGACAGTTGCCGGTGGACATGCGGCATACGCCGGAGCGGTCGGCATGCAGTGGACCGGATTCGCCGCGGACATCGGCGACAAGGCGCTCGGCGACAACGACACCCTCAACGCAGGCGTTGACGCGGCCAACGATCTGCTCGGCACGGACATCGGTCACAAGCCCAGTTGGGATGCCTACAACGACTTCAAGAGCGACAACTGGAAAGTGCCCGCCTCGTCGGCCTGGTAATCGGCCCCTTTCAGAACGCTAGGAATGAGCACCGTGCATACCCCAAAGATGGCGGTCGGCGGCTACACGATCCTGATGCCCCCCGGGTGGGACCGCATACCACTGCGATCGAAAGCCGAGACGCAGGACGCGATCAAGGGGATCGTGGATCAGGCTGTCAAGTACCTGGACCCCGCGACCCCCAGAGACAAGGTGACGCAAGCCCGACTTGAGCTGCACAACCGGCTCAACCGGGCCGTAGCGGACGCCAAGCGCCGAAATGGTATCGACATCTACCTCCCTGTGGAGCCGATACACGGATTCGTGGCGCCCGCCTCATTCCTGGTCTCCAAGGTCAACCCGGGTCCCGCCGCGCAGATATCACCGAACGAGACCATGAGTCACCTGACAAAAGACTTCGGTCCGTCGGAGGAAATCACCCTTGACGAAGTGCCCGGTGTTCGTTGCCAACGATCCCTCCCCGGAAATCCGAAGGACGATGACTCGGTGCCCAGTCGCCAGGTGAACTACGTGGTTCCGGTGCCGGATCCCGGAGATGTGAGCGAATGGCTCATCGTCTCGTTCACCGCACTTACGCCGGACGAGACCCCACAGGAGTTCCTCGAACTGCTCACCGAACTCTTCGACGCCGTCATGACC
Source organism: Streptomyces sp. (assembly GCA_013362785.1). GTDB lineage: Bacteria > Actinomycetota > Actinomycetes > Streptomycetales > Streptomycetaceae > Streptomyces. The sequence goes on from JABFVM010000359.1 coordinate 7,994, forward strand.
ACCTTCCGCTGGAGCGCAGCATGAGCATTCCGTACGCACTCGACTTCACCGAAGACCCGGCCCCGGAAGCGTGGCTGGCCATCCCCATCCTTGACGGGAGGGGTGTCGACCGGCAGCGGCGGAAGTGGGCGAAGAAGTGCGCCGAGTTGCGCTGGGCACTGGAGGCCGAGGGCCCTCGTGACAAGTCGCAGGTGAAGTCGCTCGCGCGCATGCTTGAGGGGCTCTCCGAGCAGTTTCCGCAGAAGATCCCGATGCAGCATTTGTTCGCGTACCTTCCGGATCTCCGCAGGGACCTCCTGCCGTTCTTCTTCTACGCGGCTCCGTCGACCGGGCCGGTGGAGCAGGTCCTGGACACGCTGGTGCAACGCAATGAGCCCGGAGCCGCGCAGGATCCCCACATCGTGGATTTCACCACCGACAACCTCGGCAAGGGTCTGCGCTCCATCCGCCACTTCGTGCCGAAGGGCGGCGAGGCTCTCTGCATGTCGGTCAACTACGGATGGCGTGTCGACTCCTACGGAATCGACCTGTCCATGCGCACCATCAGCGACGACATCGGCTGGATGTCCGCGAATATCGAAGCATTCGACGCATTTGCCCGCAGCCTGAGGGTGGGACATCCGAACGACCTCGCCGTTGATTGACGGCAAGGGTTACGAGTCCAGCAGGACTGCAGTAATCAGGAAACGGGATGGGTAAATGGCTCAGGACGAAGGCAAGTTCGGATTTCTGCGATGGCTGTTGTTCTACCTCGGGTGCTTGGCCGCGATCATCGGGCTCATGTGGTCGGCGCCCGTGGTCCCGCTGGCTCCGTGGATCAGCGAGGGCGCAGCTCCTCTGCTGGGATGGTTCCTCATCCCGGTCGCCTCGTTCATGGTGCCGATCTTCTGGATTCGGCGCGTCCCCCACGTGCAGCGGAAGTTGGCGTGGCAGCTCTTGGTGCCACTTGTCACCGGCTCCGTGCTGGGCTTTGTGTCACAAGGTGCGGGCGAGGATGCGGCGTTGAAGGAGCGCGGTCGTTGGGTCAACGCCAAGGTCGTGGCGGTAGAGAATGAGAATTCCAACAAGACCGCTCAGTGCACGTTGCAGAAGCTGAACGGGCAGGAGATCAAGCCTGAGCTGGAGGAGACTCACGGCTGCGAGGACAGGGTTGAGCGAGGTGACACCTTGCGGGTGCGGTACGACCCTGAAGAGGTGGTCGGCCCGGAAGGCGAGTCCTGGGAGCCAGGGTCCTACGGAGTTCTGATCGCCGGTCTGGCAACGGTGTTTGTGGCGTTTGGAACCTGGGGCTGCCTGCGGATGTCCCGGCGGGACCCCGAGTACGTCGACGCATAGCGATCCCCGGGCGCCCCACGCCCGGCGGTGGCCGCCTCACGAATGTGGGGCGCACCGCGTCCCCCTCGGACCGGTCGCCCCTGACGCCCGCGCCGCAAACCGGCTGCTGACAAACAGGGGCAAGCCTGCACAGCGCGGGCCCTGGCGATCATCGGCGAACCGATCATGACGTCGGAGGCGATCGCGTCCGCCCCGCCGGTGCCGACGCCTCCGGCGACGCCGTTCAGCGCCGCCCACGGTCTCCCCGCTCCACACCAGGGGCCATGTCGCCGTCCGGGCGATGGTCGCCGTCGAGCGGGCCCAGCAGATCATGGACGGCCTGTACGCGGTGGGCGCCCGGGCCGGCCTGACGGTGTCGATCCACGCGGGCCGCCTCTGAGCGCGACCTGCTCGGCCGTACCGCCGCGAGGACGAGGGCCCGGCCTCCAGAGGCGGAGGCCGGGCCTTCCTCGTGGAGTCCGCGGCGTCCGGCACCGGTCCCTCCCCTCGTGGGGACCGGTGCCGGACGGCGGGGCGGTGTCGATCCGGGTTGTGACCGCGCCGTGTCGGTGAGGCGGCGGGTCAGTGTGGATCGAGCGAGTGTGGAAGGTGACCGAGAACTTTCGGCGCCATGAGTGGTCTCCGGTAGCTCCGGGCTGGTGGCCTGCCTGGGCGACGCCCGAAGGTTGCGCTATTGCGTCGTGATCCTGCCATTCGGAAGGTGCCGACGAGGAGGTTCCGGTCTCCGGACGCCGACTTCGCCGCAGGTCAGCCGTATAAAGTGAGTTTTCCGGTCCGGATGCCTAGGTGCGGCGGAAGTAGCGGAAGTGAAGGAGTGGAGGCTTTGAGTTCCGACCCCGGGGCGCGTACGGCCTTCGCGGAACGGCTGGCGCTGCTGTACAAGGAGGCCGGCAATCCTCCGCTCAAGAGCGTGGCCGAAGCCGTTGTCCGGTTGCAGCGGGTCGACGAGCGAGGACGGCCCGTACGGGTGTCCGCTCAGCGGATCAGCGACTGGCGGCGGGCCAAGAACGTGCCCGCCCACTTCGCCGCGCTGGTGGCCGTACTGCATGTCCTGATCCCTCAGGCGCGGCGCGAACGTCCCACTCCCGTCTCGCCCGGGCTGTACGACCTGGGCCAGTGGCAGCGGCTGTGGGAGCGGGCAACCTCCGGGGAAGAGGAGGAGCACACTCCGGTCGAGGTCCCCGCGGTGTCCGGCGGAGTGTGTCCGTATCGCGGGCTCGCCTCCTACCGGCAGCAGGACGCCCGCTGGTTCTTCGGCCGTGAGCGCAGCACGGACGCCCTGGTCGGCCAGCTCCGTACGGTGGAGAAGTCCGGCGGCCTCGTCATGCTCGTCGGCGCCTCCGGGGCCGGCAAGTCCTCCCTTCTGAACGCCGGCCTGGTCCCCGCCCTGCGGAACGGCGCGCTGGGCGG
>JABFVM010000539.1 GCA_013362785.1 Streptomyces sp.
CACGCACATCCTCGCCTACGAGGGTGACTCCAAGTGGTTCTGGTTCGAGGGCAACTTCGAGTCGTACGAGAAGAACAAGATCGAGCGCCTCGGTCCGGACGCCGCCCGTCCGCACCGCGCCACCTACAAGAAGCTGACCCGGGGCTGATCGGTCTTGCGCCACATCTACCGCTGCCCCCTGCGCTGGTCCGACATGGACGCGTACGGGCATGTCAACAACGCGGTCTTCGTCCGCTACCTGGAGGAAGCCCGTATCGACTTCCTGTTCCGCCCGGAGAAGGACTTCCGGCAGGGGTCGGTGGTGGCGCGGCACGAGATCGACTACAAGCGGCAGCTCGTCCACCGGCACCACCCGGTGGACATAGAGCTGTGGATCACCGAGATCAGGGCCGCGTCCTTCACCATCACCTGTGAGGTGAAGGACGACGACGTCGTCTACGTCCGTGCCTCCACGGTCGTCGTCCCCTTCGACTTCGAGGCTGAGCGGCCGCGCCGCATCACCGCGGAGGAGAAGGAGTTCCTCCGCGAGTACCTGGACGACGAGCCCGGCAAGGCCGGGAAAGCCGGCGGGACCGAAGAGGAGGAGGCCGTCGCCGCATGACGGTGCTCCACCTCGCCGACGAGGGGGAGGCGGCGGATCTCGCGGCCTTCCTCTCCCGGCTGCTCCACTACGACCGTGGCGCCGCGGTGCGTCTGCAGGCGGCCGGCACCGCGCTCGCCGTCTTCGGCCGGCCGCCGTCCTTCGAGGTGCTGGCCATCCGTGCCGTACGGCTGGCGAAGCCGTACGAGAACGGGCTCGACGTCACGCTGGACGTGACCGTCTCCGCGGGCGAGCTGCTTGAGTCCGTCGACGACTCGGCGGCCACCGCCGTGGTGCCGGACGCGGTGACCGGGCCGCCGTGGGCCGGGGTGCTCCCGCCGCGCGGCGGATGGCGACCGGTGCCGGGGCTGCCCGCGCCCGACGCCCTGCGGGCGATGATCGGTTCCGGGGTCGCCGAATTCCGGTCCCGTACCCAGGAGTTGGCGGAAGAGCGGCGTACCCGGGCCGAACTCGACCGGATCGGACGGGAGATCTGGTCCCGGACCGTCGGGGACACCCATCTGCCGGTGCGGGCCGTGCACGCGGCCCAGTCGCTGGGATTCCTGCGCTCCACCGGGGAGTTGGCGCTGCTCTCGTCCGGCGCGTGGCTACGACTGCGCACGCCGTACGGGTCGATCGCCGTACGGCGTGCGGGGCTCGGCGCGCTCGACGTCAGCGTCCGCTGACAGCGGCGGCAACGAGCGCCGTCACTGTCGTCGCTGTCACACCAGCGGCCACAGCGCGGCCGTCAGGCCGAAGCCGATGACACCCATCGTGGTCGTCAGGACCGTCCAGGTGCGCAGACCGCTCGCCACGTCCAGGCCGGCCAGCTTGGTGAACATCCAGTAGCCCGCGTCGTTGATGTGCGAGACCGCCAGGCCGCCCGCGCCCATCGCCAGCGCGACCAGGGAGAGTTGGGCGGTCGACAGGTCGGCACGCTGGAGCAGCGGGGTGAGGATGCCCGCCGTGGTGATCAGGGCGACCGTCGTGGAGCCCTGGGCCGCGCGCAGGGTCAGCGCCATCAGGAAGGCGAGGACGAGCGCCGGGAGGCCGGTGCGGTCCAGGACGTCGGCGATCGCGTCGCCGATGCCGCTCGCCACCAGCACCTTGCCGAAGACACCGCCCGCGCCCGCCACCAGGATCACCATGGCGACGCCGGGGAGGGCGGAGCCCATCACGTTCGCGATGTGCGCGCGGTCCCAGCCGCGGCGGGCGCCCAGGAGGTAGGCGCACAGGGCCACGTCGATGAGCAGGGCGACCATCGGGGCGCCGAGGACCGTGAGGACCGCGCGGAGGGTGGTGCCCTCGGCGAGGAGGTTCTGGCCGAGGGTGCCGGCCAGGATCAGCAGGATCGGGGTGACGATCAGGGTGAGGACCATGCCGAAGGACGGCGCGGCGGGGGTCACGTCCGTGGTCGTGGGGGCGGGCTTGGTGAGTACGGCGGTGCCGTGGCCGTCGTCGGCTGCGGGGACGGAGGCCGCCGAGCCGCCGGTGGGCTCCTCGCCGTAGACCTCGGCGTGCACGGCAGGGTCCATCGGGTACTCGCGACGCGTCATACGGCGGGAGATCAGATGGCCGAGCAGGACGACGACCGCCGTGACCGGGATGCCGAGCAGCAGGACCAGGCCCTGGTCGGCGCCGATGGCCTGGCTGACGGCGACCGCGCCCGGGTGCGGGGGCAGGAAGGCGTGCACGGTGAGCATCGCCGCGCCCATCGGGAGGGCGTAGACCAGCAGCGGCTTGCGGGAGGCGCGGGCGACGCCGTACGCGATCGGCATCAGGATGATCAGGCCGACCTCGAAGAAGACCGGGATGCCGAGGACGAAACCGGCGACCGTGAGGGCCAGCGGGGTGCGCTTGGAGCCGAAGCGGTCGATGAGGGAGTGGGCGAACGCGGCCGCG
>JABFVM010000417.1 GCA_013362785.1 Streptomyces sp.
CCGGGTGGCCGACGGGGGACGATCCGCTCTGGTGGGCCTTGAGGGCCATGCTGACCAGGCTCATCAGCAGATCGACGTCGGTGTCGCAGTCGAGGTGGACGGTCACCCAGCGGGAACCCGGGACCAGCCGGATCGCGGTCGACTCCTGTAGGTCGGCGCGAAAGCGCTCGATGGCCCTCTCGGTGAGGTTCAGGTCCACGTCGTGGTCGGAATGGAAGTGCACGATCTCGCTGTGGACGGAGCACAGGGCCCGTCCTGCGCCGCAACTGGCCGGGCCCGAACTGAGGTCGGGCCAGACTTCCAGTTGCTCCATGGCGCGCTGGGCCAGTGTCATGCACCCATAGTCGCTCGATCACCGCGTCGCAACCAGAGGTTGAGCGATTCGTAACCGGGGCGTGAGGTACCTCTCAGCCACCCCGGCCTAGTCGGGAGGCGTGGGTGTGTCGTGGGTGCGGTACATCGCCTGGACGTCCAGCTCCAGCTGCACCGTCGGACCGACCACCGCGATCCCGCGGGCGAGCATGCTGCGCCAGTTCAGCGTGTAGTCCTCCCGGTGCAGCTCCGCCTTGGCCAGCGCCGCACAGCGCAGCTCCTCGCCGTAGCCGCCGTTGACGGAGCCCAGGTAGGTGGTGTCCAGCTCGACGGAACGGCTGATCCCGTGCATGGTCAGGGAGCCGTGCAGGGTCCACTTGGCGCCGCCCCGGTAGGCGAAGCGGGTACTGGCGAAATCGATGTACGGGTAGCGCTCGACGTTCAGGAAGTCGGCCGAACGCAGGTGGTTGTCCCGGGTGTTGTTGCCCGTGGTGATGCTGGCCGCGTCGATACGCACAGACACCTGGGACGCGGCCATGTCCGGCGCCACCCGGATGCCGCCCGTGAACCGCTCGAAACGGCCGTGGACATGGGCCATGCCGACATGCTTGGCGATGAACCGGATCGCCGTGTGCGGAGGGTCGAACAGCCAGGTGCCGGGCACCGGCAGATCCAGCTGCCGCCCCGAGATCAGCTGGACCCGCGCGGTGGCGGGCGTCGTACCGGCGACGACGTCCAGGGTCTCCTGGTGCGGGGTGAGGCCCTCGGCCGTGATCCGCAGACCGTAGCGGCCCGGCGGCAGCGCGGCGAAGAACAGCCCGTACGGATCCGTGGTGCCCCGCACGATGATCTCGTGGGAGTCCATCGCCGTCACCGTCACATCGGCGCCCCGCATCGGCAGCCCCACCGGATCCACGACCTCGCGGCCCACACCACCCGCGCCCGGCGGAACGGGAAACCCGGCAGCGGGCACCCCCCGGGAGCGTCGACTCCTGAGCAGTCCGAGGGGCATGACAGTCACCTTCCTGAGGGGGTGGGGAACGTGGGGGGGGAGGGAGCAGAGGAACGGGAGGGCTTACCCGGCCGCGGTGACCGGCCGTGCGCCCTCGTACGCCGCCCGCAGCACGGCGAGCGCGCCGTCCACCGTGACCGGGCGGGGATTGGCGTACGCCTGTCCCGCGGTCAGGGCGGCCGCCGTCGCCAAGTCGGCCTCGGTGAGGCCCAGTTCGGACAGGGAACGGGGCGCGCCGAGGTGCCCGGCCAGTTCCCACAGGGCCGTCGGCGCGTCCTCGGCGTCCAGGGCGCGTGCCACGGCCGCTGCCGCCTCGGGTGCGGCGGGCGCGTTGTGGGCCAGGGCGTACGGCAGGACCACCGTGTGCGTCTCGGCGTGCGGCAGATCGAAGGTGCCGCCCAGGACATGGCACAGCTTGTGGTGCAGGCCCATCGTGGTGGCGCCCAGACACGACCCGCACAGCCAGGCGCCGTACAGCGCACGGCCGCGCGCCCGCAGCGACGTCGGCTCCGCGGCCACCTCGGGCAGCGCCCGCGCCATCGCCCGTACGGCCTCCTCGGCCATCAGCGTCACCAGGGGCGAGGTGTCCGGGGCGTACAGCGCCTCCACGGCGTGCGCGATCGCGTTGACGCCGCTGGTCACGGAGAGCGGCACCGGCAGGGAGAGGGTGAGCTCGGGGTCGTAGACGACACTGCGGGGCTGCACGGCCGGGTCGCGGCCGGTGCGCTTGGCGCCGTGCTCGGTCAGGCCCCAGACCGGGGTCATCTCCGAGCCGGAGTAGGTGGACGGCACCGCGATCAGCGGCAGTCCGGTGCGCAGCGCGATCGCCTTGCCCAGCCCGATCGACGAACCGCCGCCGACCGCCACACACCCGTCGGCACCCGCCGCCCGGGCCACCTCGACGGCCCGGTCGGCGACCTCGACGGGCACATGCATCCGGGCCCCGTCGTGCAGGCCCGCACAGGCAGGCCCCAGCGCGTCCGCGACTGCCCGGGCGGTGTCCGCCCCGCGCGCACCGCACACCACCAACAGCCGCCGCAGACCGAGGCGTTCGGCCTCACCGGGCGTCGCCGACACCGCGGCGCCGGGCCGCAGGACGACCCGCACCGGCCGGGTCTCGTAGGAGAAGTCGAGGGAGCCGGTCACGCCCGCTCCAGGACGAGGTCGAACCGGGCGTGCCGGAAGGGGTTCGCCACGCCGTACTCCCGGGCCAGCGCCGGGTCGTCGGTCGACGCGAAGTCCTGCACCAGGCTCTGTTTCACGGCGAACACGGCGTCGGAGTCCAGGTATTCGCTGCCCGCCACGAAGATGTGCGTGGTCACCGGCGTGTGGCCGGCGGCCGAGGCGATGAAGTGGATGTGGGCCGGACGGTAGGGGTGCCGTCCCGTGGCCCGCAGCAGCTCACCGACCGGGCCGTCCGTTGGGATCGGATACGGGCTCGGCACACACGTACGGAACCAGAAGCGGCCCTCGGCGTCCGCCGTGAACAGGCCCCGGCCGTTGCCCGCCGGCTGGACGTCCGGGCGCTGCACGTCGTAGAAGCCGTGCCCGTCGGCCTGCCACACGTCGACCACCGCGCCGGGCAGCGGAGAGCCGTCCCGCGACAGCACCCGGCCGCCGACCACACACGGCTCGCCGTCACCGACCAGGTCAATGTTCGCGCCGAGCGCGCGCTCCGGGGACTCGGTCATATGGAAGGGCCCCAGCACCGTCGACTCGGTGGCGCCCGGGCCCTGACGCTCGTTGATCGTCTCGACGAGCATCGAAAGGCCGAGCACGTCCGACAGCAGGATGAACTCCTGACGGGTGTCCGTGCACGCCTGCCCGGTCGCCGTCAGGAACCCGATCGCCCGCTCCCACTCCTCCTGCGTCAGCCGGGTCTCCCGCGCGAAGGCGTGCAGATGCCGGACCAGGCCGGTCAGCAGCTCCCGCAGACGTGGATCGGCGGTCCCGCGCAGACTGGCGACGGCCTCGTCGGTGACTGTCGGCTCGCCGGTCATGTCGGCTCCTTCCCCGGATTCCTGTCCTTCCTCGGCTTCCTCGATGCTCATCTCAACCGTGCCCGAGAATCCGCCGCAGCGCGTCCGTGAGCAACCGTTCGGCGTCCTCGGCCGCACCGGCGTGCCGGAACGCCACATACCCGTCGGGGCGTACGAGGAGGGCGCCCGCGTCGGAGATCTCCCTGAGGTTCGCCCAGTCGCCGTACGGGTCCTCGTACTCCTGCCCCGGTCCGATCACCACCGTGGCGATGCCGAGGGGCTGCGCCTCGGCGGCCCGCACCCAGGCGTCGCCGCCGATGCCGGTGAGCAGCGTGAAGCGGCCCTTGCCGACGGTGTCCAGGGTCGACACGGTCCGGGTCCCCGAGGTGATCCAGGCGTGCGGGAGCTTGGCGCCGGGGCGGGAGGTCGGCTGGTGGTGCAGCTCGGGGTCGCGGGTGAAGCCGGGGTCGGGCGTGCCGTCCGGGACGACGGCGGCAGAGCTCTCGGCGCAATAGCGCTGGTTGAGATCGACGCCGTGCGCGTTGAACTCGTACACCTTGAACGCGATCGCCTCACGCAGCGCCGTCCGCTGCTTCTCGGCCGCCTCCGTGGCGTCCTTGCGGGCGGCGATGTTGGCCCACAGCTGCTCGGGTGTCTGCGGTGACAGCCCGTCCAGCGCCTCGAAGACCGGGGCGGTCTCGCCGATGGACTTGTTGGCGCGGGTCACGATCTGCCTTCCGACCGGGGCCCGCTCGGCGTCGTAGGTGTCCAGGAGCTTCGGCGAGGCGACCCCGTCGAGGACGAGCTTCAGCTTCCATGCCAGGTTGTAGGAGTCCTGGATGGAGGTGTTGGAGCCGAGCCCGTTGGACGGCGGGTGACGGTGCACGGCGTCACCGGCGCAGAAGACACGCCCGTTGGCGTATGTCTCGGCGTACATCTCGTTCACCGTCCACGCCGACGACGACTTGATCGTCACCGGAATCTCGTCGTCGCCGACCAGCTGCCGAACGACGGACAGCGCGTACTCCTCGGTGAGATCGGGGGCGCCCGCGCTCACGTCGTAGCCCCACACGATCAGCCACTCGTTCCAGGGCCGCACACAGCGCACCAGGCCCGCGCCGATGCCACCGACCGTGGCGCCGGGCGCCAGCACCCAGTAGAGGGTGGAGGGCCGGTGCGCGGTGTACTTGCTCAGATCCGCGTCGAAGACGATGTTGATGCTGCCCGCGACCCCCATCTGCCCGCCCATCGGCAGCCCCGCGTCCTCGGCCACCTTGGAACGGCCGCCGTCGGCGCCGATCAGGTACTGGGCGCGGATCGTGTACTCGTCGCCGCGCAGCCGGTCCTCGACGGTGACCGTGACACCGGCCTCGTCCTGGGCGAAGGACTTGTAGACCGTGCTGAACCGGAAGTCGGTGCCACGCGCGATCGCCGCGTTCACCAGTACCGGCTCCATCAGATGCTGCGGCATGTCGCACACCCGGGTCGGGCTGGCCAGCTCGTGCGCCGCCTGCACCAGCGGGTCGTTGCCCCAGGAGCGGACCCGGCCCAGCTCCTCGCCGGCCAGGCTGGTGCAGAACGTCGTGTTGCCCATGAGGTGCTGGGGCGTCGCCTGCGCGATCACGTCCTCCTCGACGCCGAGATCGCGCAGCACCTCCATGGTCCGCTGGTTGGTGATGTGCGCACGGGGCGTGTCGGCGAGGCTCGCGTACCGGGTGACGACCATGTTGCGCACGCCGTAGCCGCTCAGCGCGAGCGCGGCCGACGCGCCCGCCGGGCCGCTGCCCACGATCAGTACATCGGTCTCGACGACGGTGTGCACGACAGAACGCTCCAGGAGATGAGACAGGAGGGGAGACATGGCAGGGGAGGCAGGGCGGGGGAAGGCAGGGCAGGGGAGCGGAGGGGAACAGACTCCGGCCTTTCATGATCATGGAGTGGGATGGCCGGTCATGGGTGTCTCAATACGAGACAACCCGCCGTCGTCCGGCGCGTGACACCCCCGATACGGTGAGGGACGCCATGACCACCGCGGAACATCCCCCTGCCCTCGCCCCGCTACGCCAGGCCCGCGAACGGTTCCTGACGGGACGTCCCCTCCCGGACGGCGTCCCGGACGACATCGTCGCGGCCTGGCGGCGTGCCCGGTTCTTCGGCGTACGGCCCGATCTCGACGGCCCGGCACGGGAGCCGGCCCACCCGGCCGACTCGCCCCTGCTGGAGGCGGCACGCCCCGTGCTGGCCCGCATCGCCTCCGCCCTGGACGCCGGAGGCTCGGCGCTCATCCTCACCGACGAGCGGCTGAGGGTGCTGTGGTCGGCCGGCAGCGCGCCCGGCGACGACGCGTGCCGCGATCTGTCCGAGCGGGAGGTCGGCCACAACAGCGCCGCGCTCGCGCTGCGCACCCGGCGCCGGGCGGAGGTGCACGGCCCCGAGCACTTCCTAGACGTATGGCAGGACGTCTCCGCGGTCAGCGTGCCCCTGCTCTCCCCGGACACGGGACAGGCCCTCGGCACGGTGACCGTGGCCTGCGGCCTCTGCGCCGGCTGCCGCCCGCACCCCGGCGCCGCCCTTGCCGAGTCGGCGGCGGCCGCGGTGGAGGCGGAACTGCGGGCACGCGCGCGTACCGCGGAACGCGCCCTGCTCGACGCCTATGAGCGGGCCGCGCCGGAGAACGGACGGGCCGTCGTCGCCCTGGACGGCCGCAACCGCCTGATCAGCGAGGCGGCGGCACGCCTTGCCTCGCCACAGGTGCTGGAGGCGCTGGAGCGGGCCGCGCTGGAGAGGGCCACGCGCGCGTGGGGGAGGGAGACCGGGGAGTCGTACGACATCCCGCTCCCCGAGGATGCCGGGTGCACGGCCGCGATCACTCCGGTACGGCACGACGGCCGCGTCCTCGGCCTGGTCGCCGTACTCGAACCACGTCCCGTGGAGCCGCCGTCGGCGCCGCCCTGTCCGGCGGGCTCGCTGGTGGGGAGCTCGGTGCCGTGGCGGCACGCGGTCGCGCGCGCGACGGCCCTGGCGCGCACCGAGGGGCCGCTGCTCGTCGTGGGGGAGCGGGGCACCGGCAAGACCACACTCGCTCTCGAACTGCTCGACGGCACGGACCCGTTGATCGTGGACGCCGCCGAGTCACCCGAACTCGACCTGAAGGTGGGGGTCCCTCCGGACGAGGGCTGGGGCAGGGCGACCGACCGACCGCTGCTGCTGAGGCACGCCGAACGGCTGGCCCAGCCGGACGTCGCCGCCCTGAACTCCCTCCTGGACGAGCGCCCCGACGTCCGTCTGGTCGCCACCTACACTCCCGGAACACCGCCGGGCCCCTGCCTTCAGCGCCTTCTCGACACCCTCGCGGCCCGCTCGGTGACCGTGCCCGCGCTGCGCGAACGCCCCGAGGACATCAGGGAGTTGCTGCCCGGCCTCGCGCCCAGACCCGCCCCCGGCAGCCCGCCGCTGACCTGGACGCTGGACGCGCTGCGGGCGCTGGAACAGCATCCCTGGCCGGGCAACGTCACCGAACTCGCCCACCTCGTACGGGCGCTGGCGGGTCAGCGCCGGGTCTCCGGGCCGGTGCGGCGGAACGAACTGCCGGATCCCGTCCGGGAGGGGCCCGCGGGGCGGAGCCTCAGCCCGATGGAGCTCGCCGAACGGGCCGCGATCATGGAGGCGCTGCGCCGCCACGGCGGCAACAAGGCGCGTGCCGCGGCGGCGTTGGGGATCGCGAGGGCGACCCTCTACCGGAAGCTGCGGGAGTATCAGGGGCCCGCCTCCGTGCGATGAGGCAGGCTGCACATGAGGTGAGGCAAGCTGCACGTGAGGTGAGGCGGGCCGTCCTGATCACTCGATGGGCCTGCGGGCCTCAGCGGGCCCCGGTCCAGTTGTGCGCGACGTCGACCACGACCCGGCCGGTCGCCACCCACACCCGGAACGGCAGCCGCGCCCGGACCCCGAGCCCGATCTGCGTGTCCCCTTCGAAGCTGCCGGCGAACCGGGCGTCCCTGAAGGTGCGGTAGCCCGTGAGGTCCACGCCCTTGAGGCGCTCACCGGCGCGCACGGGATACGTGGGCTTCCCGGTGTCCGGGTCGTAGGCCGGGGCGGCCACCCGCACTTCGAGGACGGCTCCGCCGCCCACCGGGATGTAGTTGCCCGAGCCGTCCTGGTGGAGGCGGCTGACGTACCGGACCGAGTAGCCGAGGGCGCCCGTACCCGCGCCGGGGACGTCGACGACCATGCGGTCGAAGCAGGCGTGCCGGCCGGTCCTGATGTTCGTCACCGACTCCGTCGTGGCGGCGGAGCGGGTCTTGGCCACACTGCCCCAGCCGGTGGGGCAGGCCGTGGTCTGGGCCGTCGTGCTGACGGGTGCGGCACCGGCCGGAACCGCCGCCACTCCCAAAGTGGTGCCCATGAGCGCGAGTGCCGCCCATGCCGTTCTCTTTCGTACCATTGCGTCCCCCGGGGAGGCTATCTGTCTGATATCTGGTGAGACACCCGGGTTGGCTCAATGGTTGCACCGTTCGCGAGAGACGGCACGGGAATCATGCGGAACAGGCCAAGAGCACCGCGAGGAACGTCGGGAACCCACGCCGGTGCCGGGACGTTCCATGAAGGACCCGGGCGAATCACGGGAGACCGGCGGGCGCGACGTCCGCGCACGGGGGCCGTGTGCGGACGAGTGCGGACGAGTGGGGAGCGCTGTGGCACAGGTACTGGTCATCGGGGGCGGAATCGCCGGCGCGGGAGCGGCTCTCGCCCTGCACAAGGCGGGACTCGACGTCGCCGTGCACGAGGCGCACCCCGACTCCGCCGAGGACATCGGCGCGTTCCTCACGCTCGCGAGCAACGGCATGCGGGCCCTCGCGGAGATCGACGCCTCGGCCGCGGTCACCGCGATCGGCTTCCCCCTCACCTCGATGCGGGTCCTCGACGACACCGGCGCCCAGGCGGCCCATGTGCCGCTCGGCGAAGCAGACACCCCCCACCTGCGGTACCGCTGCCTGCGGCGCGGCGATCTCAACGCCGCCTTACAGGCCGAGGTGACAGGCCGTGGCATCGACATCCGGCACGGCGCCCGCCTCGTGTCCGTCGAGGAAGGACCGGACGACGTCACCGCCCACTTCGCCGACGGCGGCACGGCCACCGGCGACCTCCTCATCGGCGCCGACGGCCTGAACTCCACCGTGCGCCGGATCGTCGCCCCCGACGTCCGCCCGGACTACGCCGGACAGTACGTCTTCTACGGCTACACCGACGCCGCACCCCCGTCCGGCGAGGGCGGGACCATCACCATGGTCCGCGGCAGCTCCGTCGCGTTCGGATACGCGGTGTCGCCCGCGGGGGAGACGTACTGGTTCGCCCGCGTCACCGACACCGCCCTGACCGCCGACGACCTCGCCCACGGCACCCCCGCCCGATGGCGCGACCTGCTGCTGCCGCTGCTGCGCAAGGACACCACGCCCGCCGCCGACCTGGTCGCGGCCACCTCCGACCGGCTGATGGTCACCAACGCCACCGAACTGCCCACCGGGACGCCCTGGCGCTCCGGCCGCACCCTGATCATCGGCGACGCGGCCCACGCGGCATCCCCCGCCACCGGGCAGGGCGCGTCCATGGCCCTGGAGGACGCCGTCGTCCTCGCCAAGTCCCTGCGGGACACGCCCGACACCGACAGCGCCCTCGCCCTCTACGAGACGCTCCGCCGCCCGCGCGTGGAGAACAACATCACGGTCAGCGGCAACATCTCCCGCGGCACCCACACGCCGTCGGGCCCCGGACCCGGCGCCGGTCCCCGACGTGGCTCCCGCCCCGGCGCCGCGCCTGGCAACCGGCCCGGCGACGAGGAGCTGATACGACAGCTGGACTGGGGCACCGAACTGCGGCCACCGGGGCCGTCGATCGACGAAGCGGCCAAACCGTAGATCGCCAAACCGTAGATCGCCTCAGGTCGCCGAACCGTAGATCGATGGAGTGACCAACCGGCGCAACCCCGGTGAGCAACCGCCCCTCATACATGTCGAACCACCCCGGGTTCTCGGAGAGGAGCGTCTGTTGGCCCGTCAGTTGTCACGTCGACAGTTCGTGGTCTACTCGCTCGCGGCGACCACCCTGACCGTCGCCGCACCGCTCGGCTGCGAGGCCTCGACCGCGGAAGGCGCCGAGGAAGCCGCGGACGGCGCCCGCCCGTCGTCCGAAGTGGTGGCCACCGGCACCGACGAGGAGATGCTGGTCCTGGAGGTCACCACGGCCAACAGGATCGTCGTACGGCTGCCGCGCGTGGAGGTCGGCCAGGGCGTCACCACCGCCGTCGCCATGATGATCGCCGAGGAGCTGGACGCCCGGCTCGCCGACGTCGACATCCCGCTCGCGGACGCCCGCGGCAAGGGCAACCAGTTCACCGGCGGCTCGAACTCGGTCAGTTCGCTGTACGGCCCGGCCCGGCAGCTGGCCGCCACCGCCCGCGCCAAGCTGGTGACCGCGGCCGCCCGGCGCTGGCACGTCCCCGCGCGGAAGCTGCGCACCCGGGGCACCCGCGTCTTCGCACCGGACGGGCGCACCGCCACCTTCGGCTCGCTGAGCCGCAGCGCCGCCCGGATCACCCGGCCTGCAGTGCCGACCACACCCAAGCCCGCCTCCCAGCACCGGGTGATCGGACGGCCGACGACCCGGATCGACGCCCGCGACATCGTCACCGGCAAGGCCAAGTACACCGGAGACCTCGCGGTCGCCGGGGCCAAGCCGACGGTGGTGGCCCGGCCGCCGACGCTCGGCGGGAAGGTCGTCTCGGTCGACTCCGCGGCCGCCCGCGCCATGCCCGGCGTGCACGCGGTCGTCCGTATCGACGGGGGTGTCGCCGTGGTCGCGGAGACCTTCCACCACGCCTTCCAGGCCCGCGACGCGCTCAAGATCAAGTGGGCGCCGGGCCCGTTGGCGAACCTCTCCGACACCCAGATCCGCTCCCGGCTGCGCGCCGCCGTCCCGAAGCTGGGCACCCCGCCGAGCGGATCGGCGCAGACCGAGGCCGAGTTCGAGTTCGCCTTCGTCAGCCATGCGCCGATGGAGGTGCTCACGGCGGTGGCCGACGTACGCGACGGGCGTGCCGAGATCTGGTTCTCCTCCCAGACCCCGCAGTCCGCGCGCGACGACATCGCCGCGACGATCGGCCTGCCCGCGTCGAAGATCCGGGTCCATGTCCTGCGCGGCGGCGGCTCGTTCGGACGCCGGCTGAACTACGACGCCGCGATCGAGGCGGCCCTCATCTCCAAGAAGGCACGCCGGCCGGTGAAGCTGATGTGGAGCCGGGCGGACGACGTCCGGCACGGCAGAATGCGCCCCGCCTCCCACCACCGGATCCGGGCCAGCCACGCCCAGGGCCGGGTGGTGGCCTTCGCCCACGCGACGGCCTCGGTC
>JABFVM010000538.1 GCA_013362785.1 Streptomyces sp.
CCAACGAGGAGGACGGCATCGCGGTGGTGCTGGAGCGGTTGCTCGGCTGAGGACCGGGCTGGAGCGGTTGCTCGGCTGAGGACCGGGCTGGAGCGGTTGCTCGGCTGAGGAGCGGGCTGGAGCGGTTGCTCGGCTGAGGACCGGGCTGGAGCGGTTGCTCGGCTGAGGTCCGGGGTGCCGGGTGTCTCTCCGACGCACCCCGCCCCTCCTGCCCTCGGCCAAGCCGAAGTGGCAACGTCTCGCGGAGGATGCACGGATCGAACGTGCGCGGGCTTTCCAGCCCGACCATGGCTTAGCAAGCCAGTGCCTTACCACTCGGCCAATCCTCCGGGTGGGCGGCCCACGCGAGAGCGACATCGCGTGCTCGAAGCGGCCGCCCCGGGCAGCTCCCTGTGCGGAGCGGACTCGACGGTGGGGTAACTACACCGGAGTCCGCCGCGGGCTGCCCTGACGAGAGCTGGGCGTACTGCCGTGCATGGACATCGCCCAACTCCTCTCCCAGAACGTGGCGCCGAACTCACCGTCCGGCGATGTGGACACAACCACTGTGCCTGTACGACGAGTTGGGCGCCACTGATTAAGACGCCCGGGAATGGCCGTGAACGCCCGCTACCGGCGTCGCCACTTGCGCCGGCGCCCCTTGCTGAAGAACCACCCGGCAGGCGGCTCGTCCGAGCGCCACGGCTGCGGCTCGGGCTCCTCGCGGCGCCAGCGCTCGGCCAGCATCCGGGCCCGGGCGGACGGCTCGGACGTCTCGGCGGACCGTATGAAGTCCTCGTCCAGGACGAGGTCGTCCCAGTCGTCTGCCATCCCCGTCCTCCAGTTCGTGCAGTGCGTCCTGTTTGCCCAGTGTGCCCGGGCAGAGGTGAAGCCTTCGTCAAGAGCGGGCCCGCTCAGGGGCCCGCCCCTTTACTCCTCACCGGCGCCGTTCTACTCCTCGCCGGCCAGCGTCAGCGACCGCAGCTTCTGTCCCGCGTACCAGGTCGCCAGGACGGTGACCACCGCCAGCAGCACCGTCGCCGTGGGCAGGGCGACGTCGGACGTCACCATGTCCCCGCCGGCGACCTTCTGCGCCACCGCCAGCGCCCACTGCTGGACGCTCAGCGTGCGCGCGCCGGACACCAGGGAGCCGAACAGGGCCTCCCAGACGAGCGCGTAGACGAGCCCGAAGACCACCGCGTGCCGGGACACCGTGCCCAGCAGCAGGAAGATCGCGGCGTAGGCGATGGAGGCGACCAGCGCGGCCACCGTGTAGGCGACGGCGATCTGCTGGCCGTTGCCGTTGAGGATGAGGCCCGCGATGAAGGTGGGCAGCGCCGAGAAGACCATCGTCACGGCGATCGCCACGATCAGCTTGGTGAAGATGATCGTCGGCCGTTTCACCGGCTTGGACAGCAGGTACACCACCGAGCCGTCGTCGATCTCCGGCCCGATCGCGCCGGTGCCGGCGATGACGCCGATGATCGGCACCATCGTGGCTAGGGCGAGCCCGCCGAGCAGATCGGACGCGGTCTGGTCGTCGGCTCCGGCGAGACCGCGCACCAGCGCGGCGATCACGATGAGCAGCAGCGGCAAGGCGCCCAGGATGAGGGCCCGACGGCGGCCGAGCAGGGCCCGGTAGGTGAGCCGGGCGACTGTGGGGTCGTACATCTTCGGCCTCCTACGCCGCGACCAGATACGAGAAGACGGACTCAAGGGACTCGTCTGACGGCGAGACCGTGAACAGGCGGATGCCGTGGTCGCGCGCCACCCTCGGCAGCAGTGCGGTGAAGCGGCCGAAGTCGACGGCCTGGATGTGCAGCGCCCCCTCGGTCAGGTCGACCTCGATGCCGGACGTCGACGAGTCGGCGATCAGCGCGGCCGCGAGGGTGCGGTCGTCGCTGGAGCGCACCAGGTAGCGGTGCGGGCGGTCGGTCATCAGGCGGCGGATCTTGCGGAAGTCACCGCTGGCCGCGTGCCGTCCGGCGACCACGACCTCGATGTGCCAGGCGAGTTGCTCGACCTCTTCGAGGATGTGGGACGAGAACAGCACCGTGCGTCCCTCGTCGCCCATGCGTCGCAGCAGGTCCATGAGCTGCATGCGCTGGCGCGGGTCCATGCCGTTGAAGGGCTCGTCGAGCAGCAGGAGGGACGGGTCGTGCACCAGGGCGCTCGCCATCTTCACGCGCTGCCGCATGCCCTTGGAGTACGTCGAGATCTTGCGGTCCTGCGCGTACTCCATCTCGACCGTGGCCAGCGCCTTCTGCGCCGCCTTGGCGCCCAGGCCGTGCAACTCGGCGTTGGCGACGACGAATTCGCGGCCGGTGAGGAAGTC
The DNA here is from genome assembly GCA_013362785.1 of Streptomyces sp. Taxonomy (GTDB): domain Bacteria; phylum Actinomycetota; class Actinomycetes; order Streptomycetales; family Streptomycetaceae; genus Streptomyces. The sequence goes on from JABFVM010000538.1 coordinate 2,315, forward strand.
GTACATCGCCTCGCGCTCGGGGACGATGCCGATGTGCTTGTAGATCGACTCGTTGCGCCACACCTGCTGTCCGTCGAGGGTGACGGTGCCGGTGGAGGGGGCCAGGAAGCCGGCCATCATGTTGATGAGGGTGGACTTTCCGGCGCCGTTGGGGCCGAGGAGGCCGGTGACGCCGGGGCCGATCGTCATGGTGATGTCGTTGACGGCGACCACGTTGCCGAACCAGCGGGAGACGTGGTCGATCTGGAGCGTGGTCACAGTCCCACCTTCTTGTAGCGGCGCATCAGGAGGCCGTAGGCGGCGGCGATCAGGCCCAGCGTGACGAGGACGTAGACCACGCCCACGCCGTTGCTCGGGCCCACTCCACCGGGGAACGCGGAGCTGGCGCCCAGGAAGGCGGACTGCACTCCGTCGATGAGCGTGACGGGCGAGAAGAGGCCGATCCAGGCGATGGCGCCGCTGCTGCCCCCGCCGTCGCCGAGGGACTGCGCGTCGGCGATGGCCTGGAGTGTGGACACCGCGCCGTAGGAGATGGTCAGTACGGCGATCACGGCCGCGATACCGAAGCCGCGGCGGGGGGTGATCGACGCGATGACCAGGCCGATGCCTGCGAACAGCAGTGAGAGCAGTGTCACGGACACGAGTCCCTGCGCGAATCCCTTGGTCTGGTCGGCGAAGTCGAGCTTGGCCAGCAGCGCGCCCACATAGAGCACCAACAGCGGGGCCGCGGTGAGGATGAACAGCGCGGAGGCCAGCGCCGCGAACTTCGCCCTGACGTAGTCGGCGGTCTCGATCGGCCGCGAGAAGTACAGCGGCACGGTCTTGAAGCGCAGGTCGCGCGAGACGGACTGGGGTGCCTGCGAGGCGACGTACAGGCTGATCACGGCCTGCATGATGATCGCGTAGCGCGTGTAGCCGACGGGCAGGTCGTTGGCCTTGGTGGCGACCGCGACGGCGACCATGATGGCCGCGGGCACGCACATCACCACGAACAGCAGCATCGGCAGCACCTTGGACTTCACCGAGCGGCCGAGGCCGTAGGCGCCGCGCAGGGACTGCGAGTACAGCGACCGGGTCGCGTAGGAGCGGCCGAGGCGGGGGCCGTCGTAGCTGCGGTAGCCGATGTTGTGGATACGGGTCTGGTCACCCGACTTCGCGGCTACGGGGTGCTCAATTGCCATGGCCGACGGCCTCCTTCCGCTGTGCGTCGCTGCTCTGCTCACTGCCCTGCTCGCCGTCGGTGAAGACCTCGGAGATGTGGTGCCGGCGCTGTTCCATGCGCACCAGGCCGAGGCCGAGGTCGGCCACCACGTCCCGCACCAGGTCGTAGGTCTGGTCGCCCTGTGCGGTGAGCAGCAGGATGTGTCCGGCGCCCGGGAGGCCGCCGCTGCCGTCGAGCACGTCCACCCCGCGCGCGTGGAGCGCGTCGCGCACCGCGCGGGTGCCGTCCGGGTGGTCGTCGGTGTCGGTGACCTCGATGGCGAGGGTCGTCGTGGTCTGGGTGAAGTCGGTGGTTGAGCTGGAGCGAAGGAGCTTGCCGCCGTCGATGACGACGACGTGGTCGCAGGTGCGCTCCAGCTCGCCCAGCAGGTGGGAGGTGACCAGGACCGAGATGCCGAAGTCGGTGTGGATACGGCGGATCAGGCCGAGCATGTCGTCGCGGCCGACCGGGTCGAGGCCGTTGGTCGGCTCGTCCAGGAAGACCAGCTGCGGGTCGTGGACGAGGGCCTGCGCCAGCTTCACGCGCTGCTTCATGCCGGTCGAGTAGCCGCCGATGGGGCGGTAGCGCTCCTCGTACAGACCGACATGGCGCAGGGTGTCCGCGGTGCGCTCGCGCGCGGCGGCGGGCGGGAGGCCGGACATGCGGGCCATGTGCACGACGAACTCGGTGGCCGAGACGTCGGGCGGCAGACAGTCGTGCTCCGGCATGTACCCGACCCGCTCGCGGATGGCGGCGCCCTTGGTGGCGACGTCGAGTCCGAGCACTTCGGCACGGCCCTCGGTGGCGGGGGACAGACCCAGCAGGATCTTGATCATGGTGGACTTGCCGGCTCCATTGGCTCCGACGAGTCCGGTCACCCCGGGCCCGATGTCCATGGTCAGCCGGTCAAGCGCGGTCACCCTGGGGAACCGCTTGCTCAGGCTTTCGGTCGCGATCACAGTCACACCACGAAGGTAGTGACACAGACCACGCCCGGCGTCACCCCGCAGAGCTGTCTTGGGATCAGACTCCAGGACTACGGGACCCTAGGGGTCACCCTGAGGTCGAACAACGGGGGCCTCGGTTTCCCCATCGGCGAGGTTTTCCACAGCTCTCGACCTCCCTATTGACGCAGCCTCTAACAACTGTCACATTCACCAGTGTCAAGTTACGGGCACGTACCGCAGTCAGCGTGGACAAAGTGGGGCGGTGGCATGACTACGGCGGCGACAGGCGAACTCCGTACCGAATCAGCGGAATTGCAGGGGTTCAGAAGGGTCCAGCGGCTGGCGTACGAGTGCGCGGAGGCCGTCGCGGCACAGCTGGAGCCGGGCATCACCGAGCGCGAGGCGGCGCGCATGCAGCGCCAGTGGCTGCGTGAGCGCGGGGTACGGGACTGGTTCCACCTGCCCTTCGCCTGGTTCGGGGACCGCACCGCGTTCGTGAACTTCCGCATCCCGCTGCAGTTCTTCCCCACCAACCGCCGGCTGGAGCCCGGGATGCCGTTCATCCTGGACATGGCCCCGGTGTACGACGGCTACACGGCCGACATCGGCTACTCGGGCTCGCTCGGCATCAACCCGGTGCAGGACAAGCTGATGGCCGACCTGGAGGCGCACCGGGAGCTGATCCTGCGCGAGGTGCGCGAGCGGCGGCCGCTGCGGGAGATCTACGAGGACGTGGACCGGCTCATGGTCCGCCAGGGCTACGCCAACCGGCACCGCGCCTACCCCTTCGGCGTGATCGCGCACAAGGTCGACCGGGTGGAGCAGCGCCGCTGGTCAGCGCATGTCTTCGGGTTCGGCACCCAGTCCCTGAAGGGCCTGGCGAGCGACGCGCTGCACGGTCACCGCGAGGGCTGGTCCCCGCTGTGGTCGCCGTACCGCTTCTCCGACCACCCGCCGCAGCCGGGCCTGTGGGCGGTCGAACCCCACCTCGGTTTCCGGGGCACGGGCGCGAAGTTCGAGGAGATCCTGGTCGTCACCGACTCCGCGGACCCCGAGCAGAGCGCCTTCTGGCTGGACGACGATCTGCCGCACGTGCGGCGCTGGGCGGAGGAGAAGTGACGGTGCCGGTGACTCTTCAGGGCGCGCGCGAGCGCCTCGTCCGGACCGGCGGCGTCGAGCTGTGCGTCGCCGAGCTGGGCGACCCCGAGCAGCCCACGGTGCTCCTGGTGCACGGCTATCCGGACAGCAAGGAGGTGTGGTCCGAGGTCGCGCCACGGCTCGCCGACCGCTTCCATGTCGTGCTGTACGACGTCCGGGGCCATGGCCGGTCGACGGCGCCGAAGCCGCTGCGGGGCGGGTTCACCCTGGAGAAGCTGACGGACGACTTCCTGGCCGTCGCGGACGCGGTCAGCCCGGACCGGCCCGTGCATCTGGTGGGGCACGACTGGGGCTCGGTGCAGTCCTGGGAGTTCGCCACGGTCAAGCGCACCGAGGGCCGGATCGCCTCCTTCACCTCGATGTCCGGCCCGTCCCTGGATCACTTCGGCCACTGGATCAACCAGCGCGTCAAGCGCCCCACCCCGCGCCGCGTCGGCCAGCTCCTCGGCCAGGGCGCCAAGTCCTGGTACGTCTACGCGCTGCACACGCCCGTGCTGCCCGAACTGGCCTGGCGCGGCCCCCTCGGCAAGCGCTGGCCGAGGCTGCTGGAGCGCTTCGAGAAGGTACCCAGCGATGGCTACCCGACCTCGTCACTGCCGACGGACGCGGCACACGGCGCGTGGCTGTACCGCGACAACGTCCGGGCCCGGCTGACCCGTCCGCGCACCGACGCGTACGCACACGCGCCCGTGCAGCTCATCACGCCCCTGGGAGACGCGTTTCTGTCGGAGAGGCTCTACGACGAACTGGAGCTGTGGGTTCCGCAGTTGACCCGGCGCACCCTTCCGGCGAAGCACTGGATACCGCGCACCCGTCCCGACCAACTGGCCTCCTGGATCACCGAGTTCGTCACGTCCGTCGAGGGTGGGCGCCCGGAAGGGGTGACGGCGACCGGGAAGTACGCCGACCGCTTCGGCGGGCAGCTCGTCCTGGTCACCGGTGCCGGCAGCGGCATCGGACGGGCGACGGCGTACGCGTTCGCCGAGGCCGGCGCGCGCGTGGTGGCCGTCGACCGGGACGCGGAGTCCGCGGGCCGCACCGCCGAGATGTCCCGGCTGATCGGGGCGCCCGAGGCCTGGGCCGAGACGGTCGACGTCTCCGACGAGCAGGCCATGGAGAAGCTCGCCGCGCGGGTCGCCGCCGAGTACGGCGTGGTGGACGTGCTGGTGAACAACGCCGGGATCGGCCTGTCGGGCTCCTTCTTCGACACCACACCCGAGGACTGGAAGAAGGTCCTCGACGTCAATCTGTGGGGCGTCATCCACGGCTGCCGGCTCTTCGGCAAGCAGATGGCCGAGCGCGGACAGGGCGGCCACATCGTCAACACCGCGTCGGCGGCGGCGTTCCAGCCCTCCAAGGCGCTGCCCGCCTACAGCACCTCCAAGGCGGCCGTGCTGATGCTGAGCGAGTGCCTGCGCGCGGAGCTGGCGGGCCAGGGCATCGGCGTCACCGCGATATGCCCGGGCATCGTCAACACCAACATCACCTCGACCGCGCACTTCGCCGGGGTCGACGCCGAGGAGCAGAAGCGGCGCCAGAAGAAGTCCGCGCGGCTGTACGGGCTGCGGAACTATCCGCCGGAGAAGGTCGCCGACGCCATCCTGCGGGCGGTGGTGCGCGGCGAGGCCGTCGTTCCGGTGACGCCGGAGGCGCGCGGGGCGTACCTCATGGCACGGTTCACCCCGAAGGCGCTGCGCCGGGTCGCGCGGATGGAGCCACCGTTGTGAGTTCGGTTGCACCGCAGTGAGTTGGGAGTCACCTCCGTGAGTTGGGAGCCGCTGCTATGAGCGAGGTCAGGCGCTCGGCCGACCGGCGCGGTGGGGTCGGCCATGCTGCCGACGGGCCGGCCTCGTCCGGCTACCGGATCGAGGATCTCGCGCACCTCAGCGGAGCCACCGTCCGCACCATCCGCGCCTACCAGGACCGCGGCCTGCTCCCCCGCCCCGAGCGCCGGGGCCGTGCCAACGTCTACTCCGACGCCCACCTCGTCCGTCTGCGTCAGATCGCCGACCTCCTCGACCGCGGCTACACCCTGGCCTCCATAAAGGAGCTCCTGGAGGCCTGGGACGCCGGTCGCGGCCTCGGCGGGGTGCTCGGGCTGGTCGCCGAGGTGGACGGACCGTGGACCGACGAGGAGGCGGTACGGATCTCGCGCGCCGAGCTGGACGAGCGCTTCGGCGGAGCCCCGGACGACGCGGCGGTGGCCGACGCCGTGGAACTCGGCGTGCTGGAACCCGTCCCCGGCGACACGGACACCTTCGTCGTGCCGAGCCCCCAAGAGCTCGCCGTGGCTGTCGAGTTGCACGCGGCCGGGGTGCCGCTGTCCGCTATCTCGGGCCACCTACGGGAGTTGAGAGGTCAGGTCGAGCACATCGCCGCCCGTTTCCTGGAGTTCACCACCGAGCACGTCTTCGCCCGCTACCTCGACGGACCGCACCGCCCGACGGACTCGGACGCGGCCGAGGCGGCCTCTCTCGTACGCCGGCTGCGCCCCCTCGCGCAGCAGACTGTGGACGCTGAACTCGCCCGGGCAATGCGCCTGTTGGCGGTCCGGCATCTGCGACAGCAGCTGGGCGCGAACGGGGAGCCGGACCTTCGCAAAACAACCCGAAATGTAGCAATCCCGGCCAAGGCAATGCAGGCCGTGGAGGCACTGGTTGGTCCGGAGCAAGCCGCCGAGTTCATCACACTGGCCGCCGAACGGGAGGTGCGGGCAAGGTCTTTGGACCGGCTGGCCGTAAATCACAGCCCATCAGCTGATCTTGACGAAACCCTTTGAAACGACGGCTCGTTGTCCACAGAATCGCCAATTCCCCTGTGGATAACCGCACTTGGTTGTGGACCAAACATCGAGGGCGAAATCATTCGCGTGATTCGTGTCGCTCCCGGCAGTCTGTTGGCATGGACGAAAGACGCACCGTGAAGGTGTCGAAGTACCTCTCGAAGCACCTGCGCCATCAGCCTGAGCGCATCGGACTGATCCTCGACGAGGGCGGCTGGGTCGAGATCGACACACTGATCGCCGCCGCGAGCGCGCACGGATTCCGGTTCACCCGGGAAGAGCTGGACCACGTGGTCGCCGCGAACGACAAGAAGCGCTTCGCGATCGAGGGCACGCGTATCCGTGCCAGCCAGGGCCACAGCATCGACGTCGACCTCGGCCTGCCCCCGGCCACGCCACCGCCGTACCTCTACCACGGCACCGTGGCGCCCTACCTGGAGGCGATCCGCCGCGAGGGCCTCAGGCCCATGAACAGGCACGACGTGCACCTCTCGGCCGACCGTGAGACCGCGACACGGGTCGGCTCCCGGCGTGGCCGCCCGGTGGTGCTCTCCGTGGACGCCGGCGCCATGCACCGTGACGGCCATGTCTTCCACGTCAGCGCGAACGGGGTGTGGCTGACAGAGGCGGTACCGCCGGAGTACCTCCGCTTCCCCGAGGCGCATTGACCCGCCTTCTGGCGTGGCTCCGAACCTCGGTATGAACCTCGGCCTTGATCGCCCTCGGCCTCACTCTGTGGCTGGGCAGCCGCGTGCGGTGACTGTTTCACGTGAAACCCATTCGGCCGCATAGGCTCGAAACATGAGTCTGCGCCTGAGCACCGTGATCCTCCCGTACCGCCGCTGGTCAGAGGGGGGTCGTGAGACATGGCAGCGCGCGGAGCAGCTCGGCTTCCACGCCGCCTACACCTACGACCACCTGTCCTGGCGCACCTTCCGGGACGGCCCCTGGTTCGGTGCCGTGCCGACGCTGACCGCCGCCGCGGCCGTCACCGACGATCTCCGGCTGGGCACCCTGGTGACCTCGCCGAACTTCCGGCACCCGGTGCCTTTCGCCAAGGAGCTGATCTCCCTCGACGACGTCTCCGGTGGCCGTTTCACCCTCGGTGTCGGTGCCGGCGGCTCCGGGTTCGACGCCACCGTACTCGGCCAGGACCCGTGGACGCCGCGTGAGCGGGCCGACCGGTTCGCCGAGTTCGTTCAGCTCCTGGACGGGCTGCTGACCGAGGACTCGGTGTCGTACGAGGGCGACTTCTACTCGGCGCACGAGGCGCGCAACATCCCCGGGTGTGTGCAGCGCCCCCGGCTGCCGTTCGCGGTCGCCGCGACCGGGCCGCGCGGACTGCGGCTCGCGGCGCGCTACGGGCAGGCGTGGGTGACCACGGGCGACCCCAAGCTGTACGAGAACGGCACTCCTGAACAGTCGGTTCAAGCCATTCGCGAACAGGCGGAGAAGCTGGCCGACGCCTGCGCCGAGATCGGCCGGGACGTGTCCGGGATCGACAAGATCCTGCTCACCGGTTTCACCCCGGACCGCGGCCGTCCGCTGGAGTCGCTGGACGCCTTCGTGGACTTCGCCGGACGCCACCAGGAGCTCGGTTTCACCGACATCGTGGTCCACTGGCCGATCCCCGACTCGGACTTCGCGGCCGACGAGAAGATCTTCGAGCAGATCGCCATGGACGCGCTCGCTCAGCTCCGATGAGACCGGCACGCACAACGGTGCTGGTGAAGCGGATGCCAGCGGCGTCGGCAGGGACGGTTTCTCCTCAGGCGCCGCCTCAGATGTGCGGACTCGCGCACGGCCGTGCAGGCATATGCGGGAGAATGGGCCAGTGACCTCAGCGACTCGACAGCCCCAGACCCCGGCTTCCCCCGAGTTCTCGGCCGCGCCCGGGCAGGGCGGTACACCCGCCGTCCGCGCGCGGCTCATCGCCACCGACCTGGACGGCACGCTGCTGCGGGACGACAAGTCGGTCTCCCCGCGCACGGTCGCCGCGCTGGCCGCCGCCGAGGAGGCGGGCATCGAGGTGTTCTTCGTGACCGGCCGCCCGGCCCGCTGGATGGACGTCGTCAGCGACCACGTCCACGGTCACGGCCTGGCGATCTGCGGCAACGGCGCCGCGGTGGTGGACCTGCACGGCGGCCCCGGCGCCCACCGGTTCGTGAAGGTGCGCGAGCTGGCGCGGGAGAACGCGCTGGACGCTGTACGACTGCTGCGGGACGCGGCGCCGGGCACGGTGTACGCGGTGGAGCAGACGTACGGCTTCCACCAGGAGCCGGACTATCCCAAG
>JABFVM010000220.1 GCA_013362785.1 Streptomyces sp.
CACTTCACTACGATCACCTGTCATGGACTGGCTGGAGCGCGTCGCGCAGTTGCGGCAATGGAGCAGGGGCGGGTCCCGGGCTCCGCACAAGCCGCTGCTGCTCCTCTATGCCCTCGGCCGCTTCCAGGAGGACGCCGGCAGCGAGTTGAGCTACAGCGCGGTGGAGGCCGATCTGGCCCAGTTGCTGGTCGAGTACGGGCCGCCCAACAAGACGACCCCCGCGTATCCGTTCCACCACCTCGTCAGCGACGGCGTCTGGGAGGTGCGGACGGACCGCGGACCGGGCAGTCCCGGCAGCGGGGTACGAGATCTGCGCGAGACAGGTGCCGTCGGCCGGCTCGACCCTCAACTGCGTGCGGCACTGCGGCGCGAACCGACGCTGCTCGGCCGTATCGCGCAGGTCCTGCTCGACCTGCACTTCCCGCCTTCCCTCCACGGCGACCTGTGCGAGGCCGTCGGCCTGAGACTGGAACCGGTGGAGAACGCCCTGCTCCCCGACAGACGCCGACAGCGGGATCGGCGCATGAGGGAGCTGTTGCTCACCGCCTACGAATACCGCTGCGCCTTCTGCGGCTACGACGGCCGGATCGGCGCCGTACCCGTCGGCCTGGAGGCCGCGCACGTGCGCTGGTGGGCCTTCGACGGCCCCGACGACGTCGACAACGGACTGTGCCTGTGCTCGCTGCACCACAAGCTCTTCGACAAGGGCGTACTCGGCATCGGCGACGGTCACCGGATCCTGGTCTCCCAGCGCTTCGTCGGCCACAGCCCTGTGGCCCACCAGCACGTCATAGCGCTGGCGGGCCGCCCGATCCTCGGCCCCCAGCCCGGGGCACGCCCTGTCGCCGCCTCCCACCGCGTCTGGCACACCAGCCAGGTCTTCCACGGCACTCCACGCCCGGCGAATGCCGCGGATCACGCCAGCGCCTAGAGCCAGCCGACTGTCGGATGCCGGGTGCCGGATGCCGGCTTCGGATGCCGGATGCCGGATGCCGGCTTCGGGTGCCTGTGGGCTCGTGGGGCTCAGTTGCACCCGGCAGCGCGGGAGCCTGCGCCCGTCCTCAGGCTCAGGCCGCCACCGGTTCCGCCGTAAGGAACCCTTCCACGGCCTTTCGCGTGCGGCGGTCGAACTCGGCATACTGCGCCTCGCGTTCGGCTCCCGCGACTGCGTCGCCGATCAGCAGATTGCCCTCGGCATCGATGCGCTGCGGGCGATCCTCGGCGTCGGGGAGCAGGGCGACGGAGGAGTAGGAGAATCCGCAGTAATAGGCGATGCCCTCGCTCAGGTTGGTCTCCAGCACGGCCTGCATTCCCTCTGTGATGGGGTCGTCGGAGGTGGCGCCGGCCAGGCCCAGCCACAGCATGCGCTTGCCCGCCAGGCGGGGCTTGCTGCGGCCGTAGGCGAATCCGTAGTTCCACACTCGATCGATCCAGCCCTTGAGGAGGGCGGGCACGCTCTGCCAGTACACGGGGAACACAGCCACGACGACATCGGCGTCGAGAACACGCTGCATATGGGCCTGGACTTCGTCCGAGTACGGCTTCTCCCGGTTGCCCCAGTCCGGCTGGTCCGCCACGTTCATCCGCGGGTCGAACCCTTCGGCGTGCAGGTCGAGCAGGTCGACGCGGTATCCGGCGGTCTCGAGTAGCGCGGCGGTACGGCGGGCGGTGTGCGCGGTGAGGGAGTCGGTCCGATGGTGTGCGATGACCACAAGGGCAGTCCTGGCAGTCCTGGCGGTCTTGGCAGCGCTGCTGCGGTGCGACACGGCTTCTCCTGGCTGGTCTCGGTCAGTTCGACCAGCCCAGTACACCCGTGATCCATTGGACGATCCATGGGAGAAACGCTCCGCTGCATAGGAGTTCGTCTACGATGGCATCCGTGGATCCTTTGAGTGCGCTGCTCAGTGGCATCCGGGCCGAGGGCTCGGTCGTCAGCCACGCCGTGCTGGAAGCGCCCTGGACCATCCGCTTCGCCGACGGCGCCCCGCTCACGATGGTCAGCGTGCTGCGGGGCGGTGGCATCCTGCTGCTGCCCGACGGCGCCGAACAAGCGGTCGGCGTCGGCGACACGGCCATCGTGCGCGGCCCCGACACATTTCACCTCGTGGACCAGCACCTCGTGGACCAGCACCTCGTGGACCAGCCGGCCACCCTCGACCGCCCACACATCGAGTACGAAATCGCGTGCTTCGCAGGGGATGCCGAATGCACCGCCCAAGACCTCGGCGGCATCCGCTGGGGCAACGAACCGGACGGAGCAACCGCACTGATCGTGGGCGCCTACCGCGCATCGGGCCATCGCCATGAACGACTGCTCCGCGCGTTGCCGCCCGTACTCGTGATCAACGAGGGCACAGAGGTCTGCACCTGGCTGGAGACGGCCGCCGCGGACGCCGCCCTGCGCTCGGCCGGCTCCCAGGCTCTGATGGACCGACTGCTGGACTGGGCCCTGGTGTGCACGCTGCGTACCTGGTTCGACCGGGCGGGCTCGGAAGCCCCCGATTGGTACCGCGGCTTGGCCGACCCAGTCCTCGCCCCCGCCCTCGAAGCCTTCCACGCCCGGCCCTCCAAGGGATGGACGGTAGAGGCGCTCGCCACCGAATCCGGTGTCTCCCGAGCGCTGTTCGCCAAACGCTTCACCGAGGTGATGGGTCGCCCTCCGCTGACCTACCTCACCGAATGCCGTATGGACGAGGCCGAGGCACTCCTGTCCGGCACCGACTCCTCCATCGCCCTGATCGCCAAGTCTGTCGGCTACGCCGACGCCTTCGGCTTCAGCGCCGCCTTCAAACGCCGTCGCGGCATGAGCCCCAGCGCCTTCCGCGCCGCAACAGCCCCCTGAAGGGGCGTTACGTCCCGGCGCCGACTGACTTCCGAGTACCGCCACCCCACCGACGAGGTACCCCATGACCGACTACCTGGCCGCCGCCATGGCGATGCTCGGACCAGCCCAGAACCGCTACGCGGACCCGTCCGCCTGGGACCGGCTCCACGCCGACCTCGGCATCCGGCTACCGTCCGACTACCAGGTCCTCGTCGATGCCTACGCCCCGATCCAGATCAACTGCCATCTATACCTCTCCCATCCCGCAACGAATCCGTGGAACCTCGGGGAGTGGATCCAGGAGACCATCCAGGCGTGGTCCGCGATTTCCTGGGACGACGTCGACCTCGACATGGACGAGGACCCACGGATCCTCTTCGGCCTCAAGGAGCTCACCTTCGGTACCCAGGACGGGCTGTGGCCGATCGCGTGCACCGACCGCGGCGAGACCGTCTTCCTCCTCCCCGGATCCGTCACCCCGCGACTCCTGGTCGAGGACGGGGAGATCGGCTGGGCGGAATACCGCATGAGCTTCGCGGAGTGGCTGTATCGCTATCTGATCGGCGAGGACATGGGTGGCCCGAACAGCTCCGCCTTCTACCCAGGCCCCGTGAAGCTCGAACCCCTTCCGATGTCCGCCGGCGAACGTCCCGAGCCCCGGTACGGCCCGGACCGCGGGATGTGATGCCCCCCGGCAATGGCAGCCCCAAACGAGGGCGGCCTTTGCGGCGCCGCCGCCGCGACCCCGCGCGGGATACCGTCCCCCCATGGCTGACGTGCGGTTGACGACCTCCTCCTATCTCGTGCTCGGGATCATCGACAAGCTGGGCGAGGCGAGTGCGTACGACGTGAAGGTGGAGGCGGCCCGGACGGTGGCGCCGTTCTGGTCGGTGCCGCACGCGCAGGTGTACGCGCAGTGCGACCGGCTGCTGGACGCGGGGCTGTTGGCGCAGGTACGGCGGGAGAGTGGGCGTAATCGGAGGGTGCTGGCGCTCACGGAGCGGGGGCGGGACGCCCTGCACGAGTGGCTCGGCGATCCGGCGTTCGTGCCGGTGGAGGCCAGGGAGCGCGGCATCCTCAAGCTGTGGTTCGGGGGGCGGCCGGACGTGCTGGCCCCGGTGCAGGTGGACGAGCACCGGCAGACGCTGCGGTCTTACGAGGAACTCGCCGAGGAGGTCGGGGAGTTGCTGACGCCCGGACAGCGCGAGGCGCTGGAGTTCGGGATCCGTTACGAGCGGATGATGGTCGACTTCTGGGACTGGGTGCGGCACCGGGAGGAACGTACGAGCACCGATTCCTGACCACACCCGTTCCTCACGATTCCCGACCGCGACAGGCCGTTGACCTCTGTGGCGGTCCCCTCTACCGTCTCGATAGTCCAGTCTGGACTATCGGTCGGCCGTGCAGCGGCCGGGAGCAGGAGGTCGCCGTGCGTCGTCCGACGAGCAGCGCCTGGCGTCGTGGCGCGGCGATCGCGGTGACCGTGATGTGCGTCGCCTACGCGCCGGTCGCGATGACCGAGCTGTGGCCGTACGCCAGCCCGGGCGCCCCGGCGTTCGGCGAGTGGCTGCTGGGCCGTGCCGTCTCGCCGCGCTACGTCGCCGACGCCCTCGCCACCCGTATCGAGCCCTACCGGCACAGCCTGTTGCCGATGATCGTGCACTCGGTGCTCGGGGGGCTGCTCATGCTTCTCGGTCCCGCGCAGTTGCTGACGGCGGCGCGGCGGCGTACTCGGCCACATCGCGTGCTCGGTGTGGTCTTCGCGGTCACCGTGTACGCCTCGATGGCAGGCGCCGGACTCTATCTCGCCCGTACCGCTCCCGAGGACGCCTTCAGCGGGGCGGCGTTCTGGATCGTGCTCGCCACGATCCTGGTCGGCACCGTGCTGAGCGTGACCTTCGGGATCCTCGCCGCCGTCGGCGGGTTCCCGGACCTGCACCAGCGGTGGATGCTGCTCTGCTACGGCTTTCTGCTGACCGCGCCCCTGCTGCGCCTGGAGTGGGGCGGGCTGCCGTTGCTGCTGCCGGGGCTGTCCATGGCCGAGATCAACCAGGTGGCGATCATGCATCTGGGGTCGGTGGTGGCGTTCGGCGCGCTCATCGCCTCGCGCACGCTCGACCGGCGTACGGCGGTCGACGGGGTGTCCGGGTCCTGGGCGCCGTTGCCGGTGCTGGCCGCGGCCCACCTCGCCGGTGCCGCCGCACTGGCCTGGATCGTCCGCTCGTACCTGGACTTCGGGGCGGTGGGGCGGCGACTGCTGCTCGCCTACCTGGTGCCGTACGCCGTCACCTACGCCGTCATGGCCGTCAGCGCCCGGCGCGCGGGGCGGCAGGGGCGTAGCTGGGTCCGGGAGGAGTGGCGGCTGCATCTGACTGCGCTGTGCCTGGCCCCGGTGCTGTCGGTCGGAGCGGTCCCGGTGTTCGAGCGCACCCTCCACCTCGACCACCACACCGCACTGTCCGCCGGTCTCGCCATCGGCTGCGGCGTCCTCGCCACCGCGGCGACCTCGGTGGTGAGCCTGCGCGTCATGTACGGCCGCGAGCTGCGCAAACGGACCGCCTCAGTCCCTGCTGCTGCCGCCGCCCCGACGTCCCCCGTCTCCTCCCCCGTCTCCTCCCCTGTCCCGTAACCCGGCCGCGAACGGAAACCTCATGACCCAGGCATCCGACGCTCCCGCCCGCGCAGTCTCCGGCGGGCTCCCGTTGACCCCGGGCGTGGCCATGCTGGCCACCGCGGTGGCGGTGACCAGTCTGCTCGTGGGCGGACTTCTGACAGCCGTCGGCCTCACCGGCCATGTCTTCGGCCCCTGGCCGTCACCCGAGTCGCTGAACCCGGGCCTGGTCGGCGCCGCCATGCTGGGCACCGCGCCGGGCCTGTTCGCCGTCGGCAGGGCCAAGCGCTGGGAGGAGGCGCGCACCCTGCTCTACCCCTTGGCGGTGGTCCTCGTCGGACTGTTCACCGTGACCGTGCTGAACGCCCGCCAACTGTACGTCGCCGAGGGCGGACCCGTCCTCTCCGTACTGTTCAGCCTGGGCTGGATCTTCGTGCTGGGGCTGCTGTGCGTATGGGCGGTGATCGCGCTGACTCTTCAACACCTCGTCCGCGCCGCGCCGTTCACCGCATCCGCCGAGCCCGAACCCGGGTCCGTCGAGCCCGAACCCGGGTCCGTCGAGCCCGTACCCGGGTCCGCCCCCACCCCCGCACCCGCACCCCTGCCCGGCTGGTCCAAACCGCCCCTGGCCGTCCTCGGCTCCTCCTGGCTGGGCATCGGCACCGGCCTGCTGTTCCGCCCGGACTTCTGGGCCGACTTCGTCCCCTGGCACACCGGCCGCATCGACGCGCAGGCACTCGGCGTATGGGCCCTCGCGCTCGGCGTCGGTGTCCTGGGCGCGCTCGCCGAGGACGACCTGACCCGGACGCGCCCCGCCCTGCTCGCCCTGCCCGGCACCGCGGCCGCGATGACCGTCGTGCTCGCCTGCCGCGCCGCCCACGTCGACTGGAGCTCCGGCCCGGCGCTCAGCCTCATCTGCATGGTGGCGGGCCTGCTGAGCGCGGGCGCGAGCGGACGAATCCTGCTGACGAGGCTCCCGACGCCGCACAACTGACACGGCGGACGGGCCCTGCTGGCCAGGCCCCCAGCACCACACAACTGACAGCACGGACGGGCCCTGCTGACCAGGCACCCGGCACCGCACAACTGACGTCGCGGGCGCGGCAGTTCGGTGGGTCAGGCCAGCTTCTTGAGCATCTCGGCCGCGGCCGGTCCGGCGGAGGCGGGGTTCTGACCGGTGATCAGGTTGCGGTCGACCACCACGTGCGGGGCCCACGCCTCACCCTCGTCGTAGTCCGCGCCGATCTCGACCAGCCGGTCCTGCAGCAGCCACTTGGCGCCCGCCGCGAAGCCGGCCTGGGTCTCCTCGGCGTTGCTGAAACCGGTGAGCCGGTAGCCGGCGAAGGCGTTGCCGCCGTCGGCCAGGGTGGCGGCCAGCAGCGCGGCCGGGGCGTGGCAGACGACGCCGAGCGGCCGCCCGGAGGCGAGAGCGTCGATGAGGAGCCTGCCGGACGTGGCGTCCACGGCCAGGTCCTCCATCGGGCCATGGCCACCGGGGTAGTAGACGGCCGCGTAGTCGGCGAGGTCGACGTCCTCCAGGCTGATGGGGCGCTGGAACTCGCCGATCGAGGCGAGCGCGTCCGCCATCCTCTTCGCGCCCTCCTCACCGCCGTTGAACTGCGGCGCCAGACTGCCCTGGTCCAGCGGCGGTACGACACCGCCCGGCGTGGCGGCGACGACCTCGTGGCCGGCCGCCGTGAACGCCTCGTACGGGACGACGGCCTCCTCGGCCCAGAAGCCGGTCGGGTGCTTGGTGCCGTCGGCCAGCGTCCAGTGGTCGGCGCCGGTCAGCACGAAAAGGATCTTCGACATGGTGCGGTCTCCTAGGGCAGGCAGGGGGGTGGTCGGGCGGCGCCCGCAGAAACGGCGCCAGATTTCCGTACCGGTTGTGGCATCGGGTGGAACGGCCGTGCTCCCGCTCTCGAACCTAGTGCCGGTGACGCAGCCGCGCCAATGAAGCCCCCGATACCAGGTATCGGCGAACCGATGCCCCCGTCCGATGCCCCCGTCCAACACCCCCGTCCGATGCCCCGTCCGACGCCCCTGTCCGACGCCCCCCGTCGAGGGCGGTCGGCGCCTACGGGTGGGGCCGCCCCGCACACCTCGTAGGCTCGAAGCCGTGAGCGATCAGGACACCCATGGGTTCGGACCGGTCGACCTGAACCTGCTGCGCACCTTCCTAGCCGTGCACCGCCTGGGCTCCTTCACCGCCGCCGCACGGCAGCTGGGCCTGTCGCAGTCCACCGTCACCGCGCAGATCCGGGCGCTGGAGAAACGCCTGGGCCGCGAACTGTTCGAGCGCCGGGCGCACGGCGTCGCGCCGCTGCCCCATGCGGACGAACTCGCCACGCAGTTGTCGGCGCCGCTCGACCGGCTGGCCGCCATCACCGGCGAGGAGCCGAGCCGCACGGTGGCGCCGGTGTTTCTGGCGGGGCCCGCGGAGTTCCTGAGCGAGGTCGGTCTCAAGGTGCTGGCCCCGCTGGTCGAGCAGGGGGTCCGGCTGAGGGTGGCCGTGGGACTGACCGAACCGCTGCTGGAGGAGCTGCGGGCCGGGCGCCATGACCTCGTCGTCGCCACCCGGCGACCGCGTGGCCGGACGCTGCACGCGGAGCTCCTCGGGGACGAGGAGTTCGTCCTGGTCGCCGCACCCGTGTGGGCCGAGCGGCTCAAGGGGCAGGAGCTGCGCACCGCCCTGGAGAACCTCCCGCTGATCGCCTACGCCGAGGACCTGCCCATCGTCCGCCGCTACTGGCGGCATGTCTTCGACCGCCGACTGCACGCCGAGGCCGCGATCACCTTCCCCGACCTGCGCGGTGTCCTTACGGCGGTGCTCGCGGGGGCCGGCTGGAGCGTCCTGCCCAGCTATCTGTGCCGCACCGCCCTCGCCTCCGGCGCGCTCCGGCTGCTGCACCGGCCCGAGGACCCGCCGATCAACCCGTCCTTCCTCGTCCAGCGCCCGGGCAGCTCCATCAACCCGCACGTGACGATCGTCCGGGAGCGTCTGCTGGCCGCCGCGAAGGACTGGTGAGCCGGTCCGCCGGTGCGTCAGTCGGTGATGACCGGGCTGCGGTGGACCCAGTCTCCGCCGTGCGCCGCCCGGTGCATGAAGGCGGCGACGTCCGCCCGGCTGATCGACGGGTTGCCCTTCATCGGCAGCCGGTCGTCCGCGAGGAAGGTGCCCTGGGCGGGGCCGTGCGTCAGCTTCGTCGGCAGGACCACGGTCCAGTCCAGCCCGCTGACACGGATCCGCTCGTCCGCGATCGCCTTGTCGGCGTAGAGCGACCGCAGCAGGGTGCCGTAGATCAGCTTCTGCGCGGTGCTGGACCACGCGAAGGTGTGCCCGACACCGAACGACGACAGCCACACGAGGCGGGATACGCCGGTGTCGCGCGCCGCACCGATCACGGCCTCCGAGGCTCGCGTGAAGAGACCGTCGGCACGGACCGAGTTGCCCCGGCCGAGTGCGGAGACGATCACATCGTGTCCGGCAGCGGCGGCGGAGACGTCGCGGGGCGAGGTGGCGTCACCGGTGACGGCCGTGACCCGGTCGGCGAGGTCACCCAGACCGGCCGGATCGCGCACCAGGGCCGTGACGTGGTCACCGGATCGCACGGCCAGGTCGACGAGGTGGCGACCGGTGGGGCCGGTCGCGCCGAGGACGAGGAGTTTCATGGCGGGAACCTCCGAGAGACGGGATGAGACAGAAAAACGTAAGCGGACAGTTGTCCGCTACGAGAAAACGTAACGGACAGCTGTCCGCTTAGCAAGTGCCAAGGCCGGGGCGGCCTCCCCCGTCATGCCCGCCCCGTCACGCCCGCCCCGGCGCCCCCGCACGCAAACCATCCATGACGATGTCCAACAACCGCGTCGACTGCGTACGCCAGTCCCCCTCGGGGTCGATCTGCCAGATGCCGGCGATGGCGAGGACGAAGTCGTCGGCGGTGACGCCGGGCCGGATGGTGCCGGCCTCGTGGTTGGCGTCGAGCAGGGTTCCGATGGCGGCGACGACCAGCGGGTAGCCCGGCCGCGCGGAACCACCCGTCGCACTCGTCGCCTGCCGCATGGCTTCGGCGAGACCGGACTTGGCCATGGCGAAGTGCGCGAGGCCGTCCATCCACTCGCGCAGCGCCCGATCGGGCTCCCGCGTCCGCACCAGTTCCTCGGCAGTGTCGGTGAGTTGGCGCACCTCATGCCGATAGACCTCAAGGACGAGCGTCTCGCGGTTGGGGAAGTTGCGATAGAACGTGCCCTGCCCGACCCCGGCCTTCTTCGCGATCACGCTCAACGGGGCATCCGGGGAGCGCGACAACTCGGCCAGCGCGACCTCCAGAATGCGCTCGCGATTGCGCTGCGCGTCCGAGCGCTGAGGCGCGTCACTCCTGGATCCCACGGGCACTCCTCCCCTACTCCACCAAGGCAATCTCCAGTACCGGACTACTGTCCGCTTGAGTCCACCATAGCGACGATCCCGACCGTTCGACCGTCGCGCCCTAGTGGGCGACCGTGATGTGCCGCTCGACGCCGGGGGCCTCCAGCTCGTCTACGACGGCCACGGCCAGGTTCTCCGCGCTGATCCACGACCGGCCGTCGGCGCCGGTGAGCAGGGTGTCGGTGCCGCGCCGGTAGCGGCCGGTCCGTTCGCCGGGCTCCAGCAGGGCGGGCGGGCTCAGGTAGACCCAGTCCGCCTCGGCATGCGCCTCGCAGGTCCGCAACTGGGCGATCCCGGCGGCGGCGATCGGCTTCAGCCCGGCGGGCACATACGCGGGGTTGTCGGCGACCAACAGGTCCGGGTCACCAGGGCTGCGCAACGCGCCCGCGCCACCCACCACCAGGACGCGCGCCCCGAGCCGGGCAGCGGCATCCAGCGCCGAGCGGGTCATGCCGACCAGGAACCCCTGATCGACCGGATCGGTCCGCACGGTCACCACGACCGCGTCCACGGTGCCCTCCACGGAGCCGAGCGCCTCGCGTACGGCGTCCGAGTCGCTCGCGTCGACCGCGACCGGCGTGACACGAGGGCCCGAGCCGTGCCCGACGTCGTCCACGGCCCTCCGCGACAGCGCCAGCACCCGATGCCCACGCGCACCGGCCTCACTGATCACCCGGCGGCCGACCATCCCGGTGGCACCCAGCACGGCGATCGTCATGCCCGACCTCACCGATCCCGCCCTCATCGCACCCGCCGTCATCGATCCCGCC
>JABFVM010000204.1 GCA_013362785.1 Streptomyces sp.
TCGACATGCACCGCCGCGCCGAGTACGGCATCGCCGCGCACTGGAAGTACAAGCAGGAGGCCGTCGCCGGTGCCTCCAAGGTGCGCAGCGACGTGCCCAAGGCGGGCAAGGGCAAGGACGACCACCTCAACGACATGGCGTGGCTGCGCCAGCTCCTCGACTGGCAGAAGGAGACCGAGGACCCCGGCGAGTTCCTGGAGTCCCTGCGCTTCGACCTCTCCCGCAACGAGGTCTTCGTCTTCACCCCGAAGGGCGACGTCATAGCGCTCCCGGCCGGGGCCACCCCGGTCGACTTCGCGTACGCCGTCCACACCGAGGTCGGCCATCGCACGATAGGCGCGCGGGTCAACGGACGTCTGGTCCCGCTCGAATCCACCCTGGACAACGGCGACCTGGTCGAGGTCTTCACCTCGAAGGCGGCCGGCGCGGGCCCCTCCCGCGACTGGCTCGGCTTCGTGAAGTCGCCGCGCGCCCGCAACAAGATCCGGGCGTGGTTCTCCAAGGAGCGCCGCGACGAGGCGATCGAGCAGGGCAAGGACGCCATCGTCCGCGCGATGCGCAAGCAGAACCTGCCGATCCAGCGCATCCTCACCGGCGACTCCCTGGTCACGCTCGCGCACGAGATGCGCTACGCCGACATCTCCGCGCTGTACGCGGCGATCGGCGAGGGACATGTCTCCGCGCAGAACATCGTGCAGAAGCTCGTCCAGGCCCTCGGCGGCGAGGAAGCCGCCACGGAGGAGATCGACGAGTCGGTCCCGCCGACCCGTAGCCGCAGCCGCAAGCGCCGCTCCAGCGCCGACCCCGGTGTCATCGTCAAGGGCGTCGAGGACGTGTGGGTCAAGCTGGCCCGCTGCTGTACGCCGGTGCCCGGCGACCCGATCATCGGCTTCGTCACGCGCGGTAGTGGCGTATCGGTTCACCGCAGCGACTGTGTGAACGTGGAGTCACTGTCCCGCGAGCCCGAGCGCATCCTTGAGGTCGAGTGGGCGCCCACCCAGTCCTCGGTCTTCCTGGTCGCCATCCAGGTCGAGGCCCTCGACCGCTCCCGGCTCCTGTCGGACGTCACCCGCGTCCTGTCCGACCAGCACGTCAACATCCTCTCCGCGGCCGTCCAGACCTCCCGCGACCGCGTCGCCACCTCCCGCTTCACCTTCGAGATGGGCGACCCGAAACACCTCGGCCACGTTCTGAAGGCGGTCAGGGGCGTCGAGGGCGTGTACGACGTGTACCGGGTGACGTCGGCGCGCAACCGGTCGTAGCACCACACACGAGAAGGGCCCCGTACCTCACGTACGGGGCCCTTCTCGTCGTAGAAGCGGCCGAGCTGCCTGTAAGCGGCCTGTCAGCCGCCGAACTCGTGCAGGCCCTTCAGAGCCTGGTCGAGCAGCGCTTGGCGGCCCTCCAGCTCCTTCTCCAGCTTGTCGGCCTTGGCGTCGTTGCCCTGGGCGCGAGCCTGCTCGATCTGGCCCCGCAGCTTGTCCACGGCGGCCTGGAGCTGACCGGTCAGACCCTCGGCACGCGCGCGTGCCTCCGGGTTGGTCCGGCGCCACTCGGACTCCTCGGCCTCCTGGATGGCCCGCTCGACGGCGTGCATCCGGCCCTCGACCTTCGGGCGGGCGTCGCGCGGCACATGGCCGATGGCCTCCCAGCGCTCGTTGATCGAGCGGAAGGCGGCACGCGTGCCCTTCAGGTCGCCGATCGGCAGGAGCTTCTCGGCCTCCTCGGCCAGCTCCTCCTTCAGCTTCAGGTTCTCGGCCTGCTCGGCGTCGCGCTCGGCGAAGATCGAGCTGCGGGCCGCGAAGAAGATGTCCTGGGCGCCGCGGAAGCGGTTCCACAGGTCGTCCTCGTGCTCGCGCTGGGCGCGCCCGGCGGCCTTCCACTCCGACATCAACTCGCGGTAGCGCGCGGCCGTCGGACCCCAGTCCGTCGAACCGGACAGCGACTCGGCCTCGGCGACCAGCCGCTCCTTGGTCTTACGGGCCTCCTCGCGCTGCGCGTCCAGCTGCGCGAAGTGCGCCTTGCGGCGCTTGGAGAACGCCGACCGGGCGTGCGAGAAGCGATGCCACAACTCGTCGTCCGACTTGCGGTCGAGCCGCGGCAGGCCCTTCCAGGTGTCCACCAGGGCCCGCAGCCGCTCACCGGCGGCCCGCCACTGGTCCGACCGGGCCAGCTCCTCCGCCTCGGCGACCAGCGCCTCCTTGGAGTGCCGGGCCTCGTCGGACTGCTTCGCCCGCTGCTGCTTGCGCTCCTCGCGCCGCTTGTCGACCGTCTCGACCAGCTTGTCCAGGCGGGTCCGCAGGGCGTCCAGATCGCCGACCGCGTGATGGGCGTCGACCTGCTCACGGATGTGGTCGATCGCGGTCTGGGCGTCCTTCGCCGACAGGTCGGTGGTCTTCACTCGCTTCTCGAGGAGGCCGATTTCGACGACCAGGCCCTCGTACTTGCGCTCGAAGTAGGCCAACGCCTCCTCGGGGGAGCCGGCCTGCCAGGAACCGACGACCTGCTCGCCGTCGGCCGTACGCACGTACACGGTCCCCGTCTCGTCGACGCGGCCCCACGGGTCGCTGCTCACAGCGCCTCCTCCACATGATGCCTGCGAGGGGCTTGTGCTCCCCCGGGCATCGTCCACAGTTTCGTCACGGCCAACATAGGCGACCGGCGGGTTGCCTGTCCGCATCCCGCGCGACCGAAATTTCGCAGTTGGCGGTCAGGATTTGGTGACCGTCGCCTTGTTGATCACGACCGTCGCGACGGGCGCCCCGTCGCCCTGTCCGGTGGTCTCTCCGGCCGTGGCGATCTTCTTGAGCACCTTCATGCCGGATTCGGAAACCGTACCGAACGGTGTGTAGCTGGGCGGGAGCTGACTGTCCTGGTAGACCAGGAAGAACTGGCTTCCGCCGGAGTTCTTCTGTCCAGTGTTTGCCATCGCGATGGTGCCAGCCGGGTAGATGTTGTTCTTGAGGCTCTTGTCCTTCAGATTCTCGTCCGGAATCGTGTACCCGGGACCGCCCGTGCCGGTGCCCGTCGGGTCGCCGCACTGCAGCACATAGATGCCGTTGGTGGTGAGCCGGTGGCACTTGGAATGGTCGAAGAAGCCCTTGCCGGCGAGGAAGTCGAACGAATTCACCGTGTGCGGGGCGGCCGACGCCTTGAGGGCGACGTCTATGTCCCCGCACGTCGTCGCGAGCTTCATCGTGTACTTCGCCGACTTGTCGACGGTCAGCTCCGGCTCCTTCTTCCAGGTCGCCGTCTTGACCTTGCCCGCGGCCGGCTTCTCGCACGGGTCCTTGGGCTTGTCGCTCGCGCTGGGCGTGACCTCGGCGCCGGCGTTCTTGCTGTCGCTGTCGCCCTTGAGGACCCCGGTCGTGTACAGCGCGAGGCTGCCGATGACCACCACTCCGAGAACCGACGCGATCACCGAGTTGCGCATGCGCGCCTTGCGTCGGGCGGACGTACGCCGCTGCTGCTGCCGCAAGAACTTCTCCCGGGCGAGCTGACGCCGCCGCTGTTCCTGGCTGACCACCGGGTTCTCTCCTCATGCGTCGTGTGTGTCGACCGGTACGCGTGCGTCGATTGAGCCGATCGCCTGCGTGTGACCCGTACCGTATATGGGTTCGCTGAGGAATCGGCAGCGCCGGTAGGCTCTGACGACGGGCGGAGCCCGCCGACAAACCACCTGTGTCGACACAAACGAAGGACGATCGTGCTCATTGCCGGGTTCCCCGCCGGGGCCTGGGGGACGAACTGTTATCTCGTCGCCCCCGCCGCCGGTGAGGAGTGCGTGATCATCGACCCGGGCCACGAAGCGGCCCCCGGAGTCGAGGAAGCGCTGAAGAAGCATCGGCTCAAGCCCGTCGCCGTCGTCCTCACCCACGGACACCTCGACCACGTGGCCTCGGTCGTCCCGGTGTGCGGCGCGCACGACGTACCGGCCTGGATCCACCCCGAGGACCGGTACATGATGAGCGACCCCGAGAAGGCGCTCGGCCGCTCCATCGGCATGCAGCTGATGGGCGAGTTGACCATCGGGGAGCCGGACGACGTCAAGGAACTGGCCGACGGGGCCAAGCTGGAGCTGGCCGGGATGGAGCTCACGGTCGCGCACGCGCCCGGCCATACCAAGGGGTCGGTGACCTTCGGCCTGCCCGAGGCGGCGGACATCCCGTCGATCCTGTTCTCGGGCGACCTGCTGTTCGCCGGCTCCATCGGACGCACCGACCTGCCCGGCGGTGACATGGCCGAGATCCTCGACTCGCTGGCACGCGTGTGCCTGCCGCTCGACGACTCGACCGTGGTGCTGTCCGGCCACGGCCCCCAGACGACCATCGGCCAGGAGCGCGCCACCAACCCCTATCTGCGGCAGGTGGCCGCCGGCCTGGGAGCCCAGGAAGCTCCCCGACGAGGAATGTGACGAGACCTTCCGTGAGCACCTTCAAGGCCCCCAAGGGCACGTACGACCTGATCCCGCCGGACTCCGCCAAGTACCTCGCGGTCCGTGAGGCGATCGCGGCCCCCCTGCGCAACTCCGGCTACGGCTACATCGAGACGCCCGGCTTCGAGAGCGTCGAGTTGTTCGCGCGCGGCGTCGGTGAGTCCACCGACATCGTGACCAAGGAGATGTACGCCTTCGAGACCAAGGGCGGCGACAGGCTCGCCCTGCGCCCCGAGGGCACGGCGTCGGTCCTGCGCGCGGCGCTGGAGGCCAACCTGCACAAGGCCGGCAACCTCCCGGTCAAGCTCTGGTACTCGGGCTCCTACTACCGCTACGAGCGCCCCCAGAAGGGCCGCTACAGGCACTTCTCCCAGGTCGGCGCCGAGGCGATCGGCGCCGAGGACCCGGCCCTCGACGCCGAGCTGATCATCCTGGCCGACCAGGCCTACCGCTCGCTCGGCCTCAGCGACTTCCGGATCCTGCTGAACAGCCTCGGCGACAAGGAGTGCCGCCCGGTGTACCGCGCGGCCCTCCAGGACTTCCTGCGCGGCCTCGACCTGGACGAGGACACCCGGCGCCGCATCGACATCAACCCGCTGCGCGTCCTCGACGACAAGCGCGAGTCGGTGCAGCAGCAGCTCACCGGCGCCCCGCTCCTGCGCGACTACCTCTGCGACGCCTGCAAGGCGTACCACGAGGAGGTCCGCGAGCTGATCACCGCGGCGGGCGTCTCCTACGAGGACGACCCGAAGCTGGTGCGCGGCCTGGACTACTACACGCGCACGACCTTCGAGTTCGTCCACGACGGCCTGGGCTCCCAGTCCGCGGTGGGCGGCGGCGGCCGCTACGACGGGCTGTCCGAGATGATCGGCGGCCCCGCGCTGCCGTCCGTCGGCTGGGCCCTCGGCGTCGACCGCACGGTGCTCGCCCTGGAGGCGGAGGGCGTGGAGCTCCAACTCCCGTCGTCCACCAGCGTGTTCGCCGTGCCGCTCGGCGAGGAGGCCCGCCGGGTCCTGTTCGCCAAGGTCACCGAGCTGCGCAAGGTCGGCATCGCGACGGACTTCTCCTACGGCGCCAAGGGCCTCAAGGGCGCCATGAAGAACGCCAACCGCAGCGGCGCCCGCTACACGATCGTGGCCGGCGAGCGCGACCTCGCCGAGGGCGTCGTCCAGCTCAAGGACATGGAGTCCGGTGAGCAGGCGGCCATCGGCGTCAACGAGATCGTGGCGGAACTGGAAGCCCGACTGGGCTGATTTCCGGAGCGCTCAATTCCGTGGGGCGGGGGCCGATCGGCCCCCGCCCCACGCTGTTCCGACGGTGTCCTGAACCGGACGCCTCGGCACCATCGCGCGCCTCTCCTTATGTCCCGTGAACGGCGCGCACGCGTGTGTGTACGGCACAATGTGGCCTGTCCGGAGAAGGTCCAACTCTCAAGTGACGGAATCGGCGTGATGAGCAAGACGACAGTCAAAGACGTCTCCACCGAGCCCGAGCCGCAGCGTGCCGAGGCGGCGCCGCGATCGGTCGGCGGCAGCCGTGCGTTCGCCCTGATGCTGGTCGTCACCGGCGCGGCGGGATTGCTTGCCGCGTGGGTCATCACGATCGACAAATTCAAGATCCTTGAGGCCGAGATCGCGGGCAAGAGCTTCACGCCCGGCTGCAGCCTCAACCCGATCGTGTCCTGCGGCAGCGTCATGCAGAGCAAGCAGGCGTCCGTCTTCGGATTCCCCAACCCGATGCTCGGCCTCGTCTGCTACGGCATCGTCATCTGCGTCGGCATGAGCCTGCTCGCCCGCGCCCGCTTCCCGCGCTGGTACTGGCTGACCTTCAACTTCGGCACCCTGTTCGGCGTCGTCTTCTGCACCTGGCTGATGTACCAGTCGCTGTACAACATCAACGCGCTGTGCCTGTGGTGCTCGCTGGCCTGGGCCGCGACGATCACCATGTTCTGGTACGTGACCTCCTTCAACATCCGCAACGGCTTCCTGCCCGCCCCGCGCCCGCTGAAGAACTTCCTCGCCGAGTTCACCTGGGTGCTCCCGGTGACGCACTGCGGCGTCATCGTCATGCTGATCCTGACCCGCTGGGGCAGCCAGCTCTGGGCCTGACCCGCTCCGACCGCGATGTCAGTGCGGTGAATTAGGGTTTCCAACGTGGAGCCCGACCTGTTCACCGCCGCCGCAGAAGAACGCCAGGAGAAGGACCCCGCGGGGAGTCCCCTGGCGGTGCGCATGCGCCCACGCACCCTGGACGAGGTCGTGGGCCAGCAGCACCTGCTGAAACCGGGCTCGCCGCTGCGCAGACTCGTCGGCGAGTCCGGCGGCGGCCCCGCCGGACCGTCCTCGGTGATCCTGTGGGGCCCGCCCGGCACCGGCAAGACCACCCTGGCCTACGTCGTCTCCAAGGCCACCAACAAGCGTTTCGTCGAGCTCTCCGCGATCACCGCCGGGGTCAAGGAGGTCCGCGCGGTCATCGACGGCGCCCGCCGCGCCACCGGTGGCTTCGGCAAGGAGACCGTCCTCTTCCTCGACGAGATCCACCGCTTCAGCAAGGCCCAGCAGGACTCCCTCCTCCCGGCCGTCGAGAACCGCTGGGTGACCCTGATCGCGGCGACCACCGAGAACCCGTACTTCTCGATCATCTCCCCCTTGCTGTCCCGCTCCCTCCTGCTCACCCTCGAACCCCTCACCGACGACGACGTCAGAGGCCTGCTGCGGCGGGCGCAGAGCGACGAGCGCGGCCTGAAGGGCGCCGTCGCCCTCCCCGAGGACACCGAGGAGCACCTGCTGCGGATCGCCGGCGGCGACGCCCGCCGCGCCCTCACCGCCCTGGAGGCGGCGGCCGGGGCCGCCCTGGACCAGGGCGAGAGCGAGATCAGCCTCCAGACGCTGGAGCAGACCGTCGACCGCGCCGCCGTGAAGTACGACCGCGACGGCGACCAGCACTACGACGTCGCCAGCGCCCTCATCAAGTCCATCCGCGGCTCCGACGTCGACGCCGCCCTGCACTACCTGGCCCGCATGATCGAGGCCGGCGAGGACCCCCGCTTCATCGCCCGCCGGCTGATGATCTCCGCCAGCGAGGACATCGGCCTCGCCGACCCGAACGCCCTGCCGATCGCGGTCGCCGCCGCCCAGGCCGTCGCCATGATCGGCTTCCCCGAGGCCGCCCTCACCCTCAGCCACGCCACCATCGCCCTCGCACTGGCCCCCAAGTCCAACGCCGCGACGACCGCGATCGGCGCCGCGATGGAGGACGTACGCAAGGGACTGGCGGGCCCCGTGCCCCCGCACCTGCGCGACGGGCACTACAAGGGCGCCGCCAAGCTCGGGCACGCCCAGGGGTACGTGTATCCGCACGACCTGTCCGAGGGCATCGCCGAGCAGCAGTACGCCCCGGACGCCCTCAAGGACCGCGAGTACTACAGCCCGACCCGGCACGGCGCCGAGGCGCGGTACGCGGACGCCGTGGAGTGGACCAGGAAGCACCTCGGTCGCAAGCGGTCCTGAGCACCCTGTAAACTTCGCCGAAGTGCTGTGTCCCGTGCAGTCAGAACGGGACGGTCAGCCGGAGCCAGTCCAGGACCCAGTCCACGGATCGGCTCCAGGAGCGTCGCGCACCGTCGATCGGTGTCGCGGGCAGCCCACCACCACTCGTCGCACGACGGGAGCGGTCGGTGGGCCACTCGCGTGCTGCACGTATGTGCCCAGACCAGGGGAGCGGCTGCCCGGCAGGTCCACGGACCCAAGGGTTTCCCCGGCTGCGGATGCGACCTCCCTCAACCCTGACGAGCCGAACACTGAGAAATGAGAGATTGTGGCGAACCAGTCCCGCCCCAAGGTCAAGAAGTCGCGTGCCCTCGGCATCGCGCTGACCCCGAAGGCCGTCAAGTACTTCGAGGCCCGTCCCTACCCGCCGGGTGAGCACGGCCGTGGCCGCAAGCAGAACTCGGACTACAAGGTCCGTCTGCTGGAGAAGCAGCGTCTGCGTGCGCAGTACGACGTGTCCGAGCGCCAGCTCGTCCGCGCCTACGAGCGTGCCTCCAAGGTTCAGGGCAAGACCGGTGAGGCCCTGATCATCGAGCTCGAGCGCCGTCTCGACGCCCTGGTCCTGCGTTCGGGCATCGCCCGCACCATCTACCAGGCCCGTCAGATGGTCGTGCACGGCCACATCGAGGTCAACGGCCAGAAGGTCGACAAGCCGTCGTTCCGCGTCCGTCCCGACGACGTCGTGATGGTCCGCGAGCGCAGCCGCGAGAAGACCCTCTTCTCGATCGCCCGTGAGGGCGGCTTCGCCCCCGAGGGCGAGACCCCGCGCTACCTCCAGGTGAACCTCAAGGCCCTGGCGTTCCGCCTGGACCGTGAGCCGAACCGCAAGGAGATCCCGGTGATCTGCGACGAGCAGCTCGTCGTCGAGTACTACGCCCGTTGATCCTTCAGCGGTCGTAGGACACCTGCGCCTCAGCCCGTCGTCTCCCCGCCCTTGCGGATGGGGGAGGCGGCGGGCTTCCGCATGCTCAGGGGTGCTTCGCCCTGTCGCACGGGGCCCTGTGGCGGTGGCGGCGCTTCCGCGGCCGGCCGGCCCAGTGCCCGGCGCACCGCCGCCTCCCGGCCGAGCGCCGCTCCCTGCCGTACGCACTCCACGTACCGCTCGTCGCCGAGTCGCTCCCGGGCGGCCGTCTCGCACAGCTCGTGCGGTGCGTTGAAGCAGGCCGAGCCGAACAGCGGCAGCCCCACCGACGGCCACATCCCGGCCGCCGCGCCCTGCAGCACCGCGGCCTCCGCCGGATCGCCCTCCGCCTGCGTGACCAGGGCCAGCAGCTCCACCGCCAGCACCGAGCAGAGCAGATCGCGGAAGGAATGGGCGCCGGTCAGGCAGTCCGTCAGCAGTGCGCGGGCGCCGGGCAGGTCACCGTCGGCCCAGGCGGCGTACGCCAGGACGTACAGCGCGTAGGAGCGCGCCCAGCGCTCACCGTGGTCCTCGCACACCCGGCGGACGTCCTCGCACAACCGCACCGCGTCCGGCAGATCCCCTTGGAACGCCCGTGTCATCGCCAGCTCGACCTGGCCCATCAGCACATTGCTGTTGAGCTCGCCGAGCTCCTGATAGCGGGCCAGCGCCGAGCGCAGCAGCGTCTCTGCGCGCTCCACGTCGTCCGACAGCAGGGCAAGACAGCCGGTGCGATGCTCGGCGTACGCCACCGCCGTGGGGTCGCCGGCCCGCTCCGCCTCCTCCCGGCACTCCAGCAGCACCCCGAGCGCGGGCACCGTGTCGCCCTGCAGGATCGCCACATAGCCGAGCACCCACAGCGCCTTCAACCGGGACTGCTCATGACCGGAGTCCAGCGTCACGGCCTGCTCCAGCCAATGCCGGCCCTCCGACAGCCGGCCGCACCCGACCCAGTAGAACCACAGCGAACCCGCGAGGTACTGGCCCAGCCGCGCCTCGTCCGGCTCGCTCAGGCAGTACTCCAGGGCACAGCGCAGATTCGGCAGCTCCGCCTCGACGCGGGCGGCCACCTCGTCCTGCCGCGGCGAGAACCACTCCAGCTCGCACCAGGTCGTCAGGCCCAGATACCAGTCGCGGTGCCGGCGCCGCAGCCGGGCCGCGTCCCCGGCCGCCGCCAGCCACTCGGCGCCGTAGTCCCGGATCGTGTCCAGCATCCGGTAGCGCACCCCGGCCTCGGTCTCCTCGCGCGCGACCACCGACTGCGCGAGCAGCTCCGAGAGCACGTCGAGGACGTCGTCGGAGTGCAGCCCCTGGCCGCCGCACACGTATTCCGCCGCGTCCAGGTCGAACCGGCCCGCGAACACCGACAGCCGCGCCCACAGCAACCGCTCCTCGGGCGCGCACAGTTCATGACTCCAGCCGACGGCCGTACGCAGCGTCCGATGGCGCGGCAGCCCGTCCCGCCCGCCGCCGGTCAGCAGCCGGAACCGGTCGGCGAGCCGCTCCAGCAACTGCCCCGGCGACAGGATCCGCAGCCGCCCCGCGGCCAACTCGACCGCCAGCGGGATCCCGTCCAGCCGCCGGCACAACTCCCGTACGTCCCCGTCGTCCCGCACGGCCACCCCGCGCTGTGCCGCCCGCTCCACGAACAGCTCCACGGCCTCGTCCTCGCCCAGCGGGGCCAGCGGAAGCAGCCGCTCACCCGCCACGCCCAGCGGTCTGCGCCCCACGGCGAGCACCCG